>JBGQKM010000014.1:0-35107 GCA_041499515.1 Planctomycetia bacterium
AGACCAGCGCAATGATCGTGCCCGTGCTGTCGGCCAACAATATCATGCGAAATTTCGAGTTCAGGACGTCGTGTGCCGGTCAGTTCGTCGGCGGCCGCGACGTTTGCGGTGGTCGATGCATCTTGCTTGCCTCGCCGAGCTCCATCGAACGGTTTCAACCTTGGGGCCGATACGCTTTTTGGGCCGCTTCATAGACCGCTTGCAGGGGCACGCCGTGCTGGTCGGCCACGCGGCGGCAGGCTTCGAACTCGGGCGAGAAGCGGGCCGAATTCGCATCCAGCCAGGCCAGCATGCCCTCGACCGGGCCCCAGGGCGTCTCCACGCGATGGACTTCGCGCCGCAGTTTGCGCCGCGCGACCGGCCATCGCCGCACGCCGAGAGTCGTCGTTTCGCGAAACAGGATCGTCTCCATCGCGGGCGTGTGATCGGCCGAGCACAACACGCTGAGCGTCACGCCCGGCCGGTTTTTTTTCATTTGGATCGCGGTGGTAAACACGTCCAGCGCGCCGGCTTCCCATAGCCGCCCGATCGTATGTCCGATCAGCTCGCCGCTGATGTCGTCGAGATTGGTTTCCAGCACCCACAGTTGCTCGTCGGAGAGGCAGTCGTTGGTCTGGCCGACCAGCAGCCGCAGCAGGTTGGCCTGCTCTTCCAGATCTTTCTGTCCGGCGCCGCAGCCGATGCGCTCGATCGTCATGGCCGGCAGCGGCCCAAACGCCTGGACCAGCGTGGCCAGGATGGCGGCGCCGGTGGGCGTGGTCAATTCGCACTGCACGCGCGACTCGGCCAGCGGAATGCCGACGAGCAGTTCGGCGGTCGCAGGCGCCGGAATCGAACAGCGTCCGTGGGCGATTTCGACGAATCCGCTACCGGTCGGCACCGGCGAACAAACCACGCGCTCGACGCCCAGCAAATCCCAGCCGATCGCGGCGCCGACGATGTCAGCGATCGAATCGACCGCGCCGACTTCGTGGAAGTGAACCTTTTCGATCGTCGAGTTGTGCACCTTGGCCTCGGCTTCGGCCAGACGACGGAAGATGCGATGCGCCAATTCCTTTTGCCGCGGCGAAAGCGCACTCGAGTCGATCATGGCCGCGATGTGGTGCAAGTGGCGATGCTTTTGCTCCGGCTCGTGTTCCACCGTGATTTGCGTGGCGCGAAACCCTTTTTTCTTGACCGCGCTGGCCACCAACCGGACGCCGGGCAGCCCCAGGGTCTGGATGCCCGCGTTGAGCGCCTCCAGATCCACCCCGGCATCGACCAGCGCACCCAAGGTCATGTCGCCGCTGATCCCGCTGGCACAATCGAGGTACGCGATCTTCATGGATGCTGCTTTGGCTTTTGCGGCCGTTGGTTTTCGAGGTTCACAAGCTGCCGGGCGCTACCTGCGTGTTGAAAAATTGGGACAGGCACCTCGCGGCCACCATTTTTTGGAGGAGTGACGCCGATCCGCTCGGAGCCAGCCCCATTTTTCAACGGCCCGCTACGGGCATTCTAGAGTTCGCGCGTCTTGCCGCAAGAGCGTTAGGTGCGAGCGCCGGGAGTCGACGGCGCGCGATTGACCCGTCGGGGGCGGTGGGCTACGATGTGCGGCCCCCGACCGATGATCCTCCCCCTTGTCGCTGGCGGCCTGAGTTTTGCCAGCGGAGAGCAGGCGATGGGTACGTCCGCGAAGGAAACGCCACGCAACTTGCCAGCAACCCCCTGGGGCTTTCTGCCGCCGCGGATGCGCGTGCTGTATATCACCACGCCGCGGCGCACGGGGTCCTGGCTGGCCGAAGCCTTCACCAGCGATAGCGCCTGCGAAGTGACCCTGGAAGAGGCCCAGGGGGCGGCCGCCGGCCTGGCCCGGCTGCGCGAGCGGGTTTTCGATGCCGTGCTGGTGAGCCACGAGCCGCCGGAACTCGATGCTTTGGATCTGCTGGACGGTCTGCGCGCCGGGGGCGCCGAAGAACCGCTGATTGTGCTGGGCCAGCCGAGCGAACAGGAATTGGCCGCCCTGTGCTACGAAGTCGGCGCCGACGCCTACATTTGCGTGAATACCGCCACCACGCGAACGCTGTTGTGGATCGTGGCTCGCGCGACCGAGCGGCACAACTTAATCCGAGAAAACCGCCGCCTGGCCGAGGCCGAACGCCACCGCCACCAGCAAGAGCATCGCGAAGCGCAACGATTGTTGAGCGAACAGCGCGGGCTGATTCGCGACCTGGAAGTGCCGCGCGGCCAAGAGTCGGCGGACGAAGAGTCCGAGGCGGCCGGCGGCGCGATGGCGGCCATCAGCCGACGCGCGGCCGGACCGGCCGAGCCGCCGACGTTGGACGACGCCGTGAAAACCCACTACCGTGAATTGTTGCGGGCGCATGTCATCATGGGATCGGGCAACCTGGCCTCCGAAATGGCGTCGCTGGCCCAGCTGTTGGCCGACCGCGGCGTGACCGCTCCGCAAACGCTGCAGTTGCACGTGCAGGTGCTCGAAGAACTGGTGCAAGGACTGGGAAATCGCAGCGCCCGGCACGTGATGACTCGGGCCGATCTGTTGGTGCTCGAGATCCTCGTGCACCTGGCAGAACGGTATCGCCTGCGTTGCCAAAGCGGTGCCCAGAGCGAACCGCAGACGGAAAGTTGTCAGTAACCACAGCCGGACGCAACATCCTCATGCCGGACGACCAGACCACGATTCACGACCTGCGACAACTGGTCGACCAGTTTGTCAGCCAGCGCGATTGGCACCAGTTTCACACGCCCAAGAACCTGTCGATCGCGTTGGCGATCGAGGCGGCCGAACTGATGGAGCATTTTCAATGGCTCGATCCGCAAGAGTCGCGGGCCGTGGCCCACGATGCCCAAAAGCAGACCGCCGCCGGAGAAGAATTAGCCGACGTGGTGTGTTATGCCCTGGCGCTGGCCAACGAACTGGGCATCGACGTGGCCGACGCGGTGCGCAGCAAGATGGTCAAGAACGCAAAGAAATATCCGGTCGACGAATATCGAGGCCGCTGGGGCGCGGGCGATCGACGGGAACCGAGCGACTGAGCGTGAGCCGGCGCTGCGCCAGCCCAAAATCTATCGGGCGCTGGAGCGGGTCGCCTCGACAATGGCTGCCATGTCGGTCATGATCCGGCTCCAATGGTCGCCGCCGAATTGGCCGACCAGGTGCGTTTGCGCTCTCTGCCAGTAGGGAGCCGCCTTGCCCAGCGCGACCAGCCCCTCGTCGGTCAGCTCGACCGACTTATGCTTGCCGTCGCCGGCTGCGGCGAACCGCAACAATCCCAAGGTCAGCAGCGGTTTAAGATTGCGGGTCAACGTCGAGCGGTCCATGACCAACTCGCGCGCCAGCCGCGCGATACTGCTGGGCCCGAGCAGTTGGCTGGTGATCAAAATCACTAACTGCGTCGATCGCAGCCCGGTCGGAGCCAACGTTTGGTCGAACAACTGCGTGACGCTGCGCGAGGCTTTACGGAAATTAAAGCAGGCACATGTGCGGGCCATTTCGGCCAGCTTGCTGTTATCGATGTCCGGATAGCTAGATCGCATGATGTTTTTCGGTAATTGATCCGCGTTTGGCCCAAAAACCGCGTGGTCCATCATAGAACCTAGCTTATTATTGGGCAAGGAGTTCGGACCTGCAAGTAGTTGCGATCCGGGTCTGGGATCCGACCAAGGACGTCACGAACCACCCGAATTGCTTGGATTGCTATGCGTTTTAGGGCATTTAGGTCTGTCGACGCGGTTTTTCGACATGCCATGGCCACGCGGCACAGCTTTACCGCCTGCGGTCGGGAGACTAGGCTAAACTGCCACCCTCCGCCAGCTTCCTGCCCCCGCCGCTCCGGTTTTGCAAAGGAGCCCTGCTTTGAATCCTCACCGGAAAATCGTTGCGTTGTTTCTGGGCCTGCTTGTGGCCATTGCGTTGGGAGCGACCGTTTCGGTCTCCGCCGAACAGCCGACCGGCGCCGCCGCTCCAGCAGCCGTGCCGGTGCATGAGATATTTGCGAGGCTGGCCGATCCGGCCGTCGCTGAAAAGCTAAAACTCACCGATGAGCAGCGCGTCAAAATTGCGACGCTCCAGACCGAACGAACCGAGGCTCTGGCCAAGGCGGCCGAGGCGGATCGAGCCAAAATCGGTCAAGAGTATGAACAGAAACTCGCCGCGCTGTTGACCGACCCGCAGCGCGCCGAACTGGCCACGGCACAGACCGAGGCAAAGGCCGAACTGAAGCTGCGATTCAGTTTTCGCTTTCAACGCTGGAGCGACGTGCTGGAGTGGCTGGCCCAGCAGTCGAACCTCTCGCTAGTGCTCGATGCGCCTCCACCGGGCACGTTCAATTACAGCGACAATCGCGAGTACACCCTGCCCGAGGCGCTCGATCTGCTCAACGGCGTGCTGGTGACCAAAGGCTACACGCTGATCCGCCGCGAGCGGATGCTGGTGGTGGTTAACCTGGCCGACGGCATCCCCGAAAGCCTGGTGCCGCGGATCGAGCTGGCCGATCTCGACAAGCGAGGCAAGTTCGAAATCGTGAGCATGTTGTTTCCCGTCGGCCAGCGGAACGTGGACGAAGTGGTCAAGGAAATCAGCCCCCTGTTGGGCACCCGCGGCAAGAGTTTGCCTCTGCCGCAAACGAGACAAATCCTGGTGACCGACACCGCCGGCGTGATGCGAGCCATCCACGCCGTGATCGAATCGATGCCGAAGTCCGACAAGCCTTTGGAGCCGGCAACTCCCGAGACGCCGTTGTTGGTGGTCTATCCCCTGAAGTCGGCCGATCCGGACGCGGCGGTCAAAGTGCTGCAAGCTCTGATGCCCGAGGGACGCTTCGTGCGCGATCCGAAAGTCAATCAACTCAGCGCCTTGGTGACCCCCACGCAGCAAGCGGCCGTCAAGGGCGTCTTGGAGCAGATGCAGTCGGGCGAACGCTCGCCCGAGCAGCAAGCCCGATTGGAAGTTTATGACTTGGACAATACCGACCCGAAACAATCGCTGCTGACGCTGCAGCCGCTGGTGCCCAATGCGCGGCTCACGGCCGATCCGGCGAGCAAGAAGTTGGCGGCCTGGGGCACGCCGGCCGAGCACGAGATTTTGAAGAAAGCCGTGACCCAACTGGCCCCGGGCGGCGGCGGAGACGATCGGCAGATCGAGGTCTATCGACTCACCAAGGCCGATCCGACCGCGGTTTTGGCCCTGTTGCAAAATGTCGTGCCGCGGGCCCGGCTCTCGGTCGACACCGCCACGCGCAGCGTCGTGGCGCTGGCAAGTCTGGCCGATCAGAAAACGATTCGGGCCACGGTCGAGCAAGTCGATCCGCGCGCGAAGGATCCCAACGCTCCGGAAGTGCGTTTCTATCCGTTCGAGCAGACGCCGCCGGCCAACCTGGTGACGGTGTTGCAGTCGCTGGCGCCTAAGGCCCAGGTGACCCTCGACACCGCGGCCAGGCGTTTGACGGTGGTGGCCACACCGGCTGATCATAGCCTGGTCAAGCAGACGTTCGAGCAGTTTACACAAGCCGCACCCGCCGAGGAAAAGCGACAGTTGGTGCTGTATCCCGTGACGGCGGCCCAGCGGAAGCGTTTTCAACTCGTGCTGCAGGATCTGACGACCGAGTTTCCCACGGTCAAAGTGCTCTCCGACGCCGAGCCGGGCGAGTTGGCGGTGTGGGCCAGGCCGGCTGAGCACAAAGTGATCGCCGAGGTGATCGAAAAGCTCAAGCAGCAAGCGCCGGCCGAAGACTCGTATCGACTGGTCGCGTATTCGATCCGAACGGCCGATCCGACTAGCGTGCTCACCGTGCTTCAAAGTATGTTTCCGGCCACGAAATTGGTGCTCGACGCCAAGAGCCGGCGGCTGGTGGCCTGGACGCGCCCGGCCGAGCAGGAGTCGATCAAGTCGCTGATCGAACAGATGGACACCGATGTTCCGGACGAGTCGAGAAATCAGTTGATGGTCTATCCGGTTTCGGGCTTCGATCCGTCGGTGGCGATCGCGACCATGAAAAGCCTGGCCCCCGATGCGGTGCTGACCAGCGACCCCAAGGCCAACACGATCGTGGCCTGGGCCCGCAAGTCGGACCATGCGCTGATCGCACACGCGCTGGAACGCATCCAGCCGGGCAAGGATCCGAAACTGCGGCCGCACGTCGTGGCCTATCCGGTCGGCTCGACCGATCCCACGACGCTCTCGCCCTTGATCAGCGCCTTGGTGCCCACGGCGCGCGTCGTGCCCCAAGTCAAAAACGGCACGATCGCCGTGTGGGCCACGCCGGACGATCACGAAACGATTCGCAGCGCGATCGCGGAGATGACGGCCCAGAAGCCCGATTCCAACGCGGGCCGGGTCGTGGTGTACACGCTCAAGTCGACCACCGCCAGTAATATCCTGGCGGCGTTGCAAACCGCCGTGCCCGAAGCTCGCTTGGGAGTGGGTCTCAATTCGCGCAAGCTCGTGGCTTGGGCTCGGCCGGCCGACCACGAGACGATCCGCGCGGCCTTGGACGAGTTGGATCAGGAGGAGGGCGAGCAATCCGGCGCCGTTTTAAAGGGCTATGTGGTCACTACGGCCGACAGTGCCAGCTTGTTGGCGACGCTGCAATCGCTGTTCGCGCTGCGCCGCGAAGTGCGGTTCTCGTTGGACCCGAAGAGCAACAAGATCGTGGCGATGGCCACGCCGGCTCAGCATGAAACCATCCGGGGAGTAATCGAGGAGATCGAACGCGGAACGCCGCTGGATGCCAAGGCGCAACTGGAAGTGCACCCGCTGCATAACGCCGATCCCGACGTGGTCATGCAGGTGTTGAACAACCTGGTGACCAAACGCTCGCGGGCGTTGCTCTCGGTCGACGCTCGTTCCCGGCAACTGATCGCCGTGGCGCCGGAAGAACAACAAGCCACGATTCGCTCGACCATCGAGCGACTGCAAGCGGCGCCCCGGCAACTGGAAGTCTTTCAGTTGGAAGTCGTCGAGCCGATGACCGCCGAACTGGCCATCAACAAACTGTTTGCCGATGCCAACACCGGCGGCCGAACCGGCGGCATCCCGGTGGTGGATTCCGATACGACCGCACAGCGTCTCTATGTGCGGGCCAGCAAGGAGCAGCTCGAACAAATTCGCGACCTGCTGGTCAAGATGGGCGAGACCAACCTGGCCGCCGCTCGCGGTCCCGGGGCCAGCACGGTCCGCGTGATTCCGTTTTCGGGCGATTCCAAGGAAGCGCTGGCCGAAATCCAACGCGTCTGGCCGCAGTTCAGCAAGAGCCCGCTGCGCGTGCTGGATACTTCGCGCGAACCCTGGCGCGGCTTGCGGCCGAAATCGCCGGCCGGAGGAACCCCGCAGGATGCGCCGCCGGCTGTGCCCAAGAAACCCGAGACTCCGCCGCCCAAGAAAGACGCCGAAAGCGAAGGCGATGCGAACAAGCAAACGCGGCTGGACGCCGCCGGGCGCGCGTTCGAGTTTAAAACCGCCGCCTTCGAGAAAGTCGGCGACGACGCGCCGCCGATCGACCCGGCGAAGAAAGACCAGCCAGCCGCGCCGCAGGCCCCCGCGACCGAGCAAGAGACCAAGACGCCGCAGCCGATCATCGTGGCGCCGGGCGATGAAAAAATCACGGTCATGTCCGACGACCCCGAGGCAATCGCACAGTTCGAAGCCCTGCTGCGGGCCCTCTCGCCGCCGGCCGGCAAGGGCGGGCGCGACATCATCGTCTATCCGCTGCACAGCGCCAGCAGCAGCACGATCGCCGAATTGCTCAACCGCCTGTTCCGCCGCAGCGGCCTGGGGTCGCCCGTGGTGGTCGAGGCCGATCAACGGCTCAACGCGGTCGTGGTCTATGGCGGGCGCAATGATCGCGCGACGATCGAACGGCTCTTGAAAGTGCTCGATACGGACGACGTGCCTGAATCGCTGATGGCCAATCGCCCGACTTTGATTCCGGTGAAAAACACTAGCGCCGTGCGCATCTCGCTTGTGCTCAAGGAGATTTACAAGACGCAACTCACCTCCGGCGGCGAGAAGCAGCAGATTCCGATCCCCAGCGGCGCCAGCCGGGAAGTGGCCGCCGTGATTCAGCAAATCAACACCGCGGCTGGCGGACCGCTAATGACCCTCGGCGTCGATGACGCGACCAATTCGGTGGTCGTGATGGCGCCGGGCCCGCTGGTCAAGGAAATCAGCGACCTGGTGGCCGAACTGGATCAGGCCGCGCTTCACGACTCGTCGCGCGGCGTGAAGATCGTCAAGCTCAAGAGCGTCAACGCCCAGAAGGTCAAGGAAGTTCTCGACACGATCATCAAGGATGCCGTCCGCCGTCGCTCCACCAGCGGCGGCACGACTCGGCCGTAGGACGGCGACGACGCTACGGGTTCGCCGCCCGCGCGGGCTCGCTTGACGTCGCGCCGGCCGGCGCGTCGCTCTTGGACTCTTTGGCGGCTCGCAAGAATTCCGGCACGGTCAGCAGGCCATCGCCGTTTTGATCGTAGCGATTGAAATCGTCGATTTCGGATTTGAGTAGCTTGGGCGAAAACTCGGACAAGGTCAGTTGGCCGTCGCCGTCGGTGTCGCGATCGACAAACCAGCGCGGAACGCCGGCCGGCAAGGAGGCAAAATACTTCAGGTCGCGGCGCGGATCGCGCGTGGAGTTCTTGACCGCAGGTTCGACGTCGGCCGGCGATCGGGGCTCGCCGGACACCGTATCGCCGGCCGGAACGTTCGGGTCGCGGGGCGTGTTCTGGACCAGCGAATCGCCGCCGGCGATCGACAGGCGAATAGCCCGGCCGCCGCCGTAATTGGCGACGTATTGGGCAAACTCCTCGACCGTGATTTGGCCATCGTGGTTCAAGTCGGCCGACTCGGGCTTGCCGCGCATGGCCCGCCATTCATCCGGTTCCAGCCGGCCGTCCTGGTTGAGGTCATAGTGCCGCACGACGCGCTGGGCATAGCGCAACAATTTGGGCGTGATCACGCCCGGTGCCGCCAGTTGCGGCGAGACCCCTTGGGCATGTGAGGCACCCGGCCATCCGATCGATAGGAGCATCGCCAGGGCGCCGGCAACGAGCGCAAAACGCCTAGGGCGCACTACGCTATCGGCGCTAGCAGGGTGTCGACGTAAAGGCGCGGTGGAGGATGGGTCGCGTTGTGGCAAAATGTTTCACCAAAAGTAGATACGAACCGTGATTCGTTGATATTCGCTCATCGATCGCGCGGCGTCTAGCCTGCTTCTGGCTATTGACACTCGACAATCGCATCAGTTATAGTCCATATGTAAACCACAAGGGGGCTTGCGGTCAACCTGCCTAGTAAACTGCCCCCACAAGCACACCCACCTGAAGTCTTGCTCGCGCTAAGGTTCCGATGGCCCCTCCCGGGGTCCGGTCAGTAGCAAATGTTTTGAGAAGTTGAGCGTCCCCGCGGAAATTCATCGCCGTTGGTGAGTTTCCCCCGAGCAATGCACGGATTACCGAGAATTACCAGGGCTCCATTTCCCGCTGGAAGTGGGGATTTGCCCCGGGTCACCATCCGAAGACTGTTCGGACTGCCCAGATGCACGGATCGTTTTTATGATCGCTGGACAGATACTACTGCGCAAGGGCCTGCTCGACGAGCGACAGCTCCGTCTGGCGCTCGAGTCGCAGTTGGCCGACGGCCGCTTGGACCGGGCTGCCATCGACTTGGGATTCGTCAGCGAGGAAGACGCGCTGGCGGCCGTGGCCGAGGCACTGGGTCTCGAGACGATCGACCTGACCAATGCCAAAGTCGATCTGGCGCTGCTCAAGGATTTCCCGGTCAAGCTGATCCACCAGTACGGGATTTTCCCGATTCGTTGGGAAGATGATTCCTTGGTGGTGGCCACGGGCGATCCGTTCGATTTGCACGCGCTGGACGCCGTGAGCGCGGCGACCGGTTGGAGCGTCGTGCCGGTGCTTGCGCCGCCGGGCGAACTGGCCAAGCTGATCAAAACCCACTTGGGCGTCGGGGCCGAAACGGTCGACGGACTTCTGGCCCAGCGCGAAGAGGACGGCGGCGTCGAGGTCTTGGAGGAGATCGAGTGGGATCGCTCCGAAGCCTCCGAGATGGCTCAGGAGGCCTCCGTCGTTCGCCTGGTGAACGAAATCCTCAGCGAAGCGGTCGATGCGCGGGCCAGCGACATTCACATCGAGGCCCAGGCCTCGGGCATGAAGATTCGCTACCGCGTCGACGGCGTGTTGCAGTTGCAGCCCATGCCGCCGGAGATCAATCGCTTTCAGGCCGCGATCATCAGCCGTTTGAAGATCATGGCCCGGCTGAATATCGCCGAGAAGCGCCTGCCCCAGGACGGCCGCATCAAGCTCAAGGTCTCGGGCCGCGAAATCGACATTCGGCTTTCGATTATTCCCATGCTGCACGGCGAAGGCATCGTGATGCGCATCCTGGATAAGGATCGCATGCAATTTTCGCTGCGCGGCATCGGCATGGATGACGACGTCTATGAAAAGTTCAATCAACTCATCAAGCTGCCGCACGGAATCATCCTGGTCACCGGCCCGACGGGTTCGGGCAAGACGACCAGCCTGTATAGCGCGCTGAATGAAATCAAGAACGAAGAGATCAAGATCATCACCACCGAAGATCCGGTGGAATATCAACTCGAGGGGATCAATCAGATCCAAGTGCACACGAAAGTCGGGCTGACGTTTGCGGCCAGCCTGCGAAGCATTTTGCGTCACGACCCCGACGTGGTGCTGGTGGGCGAAATCCGCGATCTGGAAACGGCCGAGAACGCCATCCAGGCCTCGCTCACGGGCCATTTGGTCTTCAGCACGTTGCACACCAACGACGCGGCCAGCGCGTTCATGCGACTGGTCGACATGGGCGTCGAACCGTTTTTGGTTTCCAGCACCGTCTCGGGCGTGATGGCGCAGCGGCTGGTGCGCGTGTTGTGCCCCGAATGCCGCCAGGCGTACAAGCCGCGGGCGGCCGACGTGCCGGCGGATTTTCCGTTGAAAGAAATTCTGGCCCGCGGCGAGAAGCTCTATCGCCCGGTGGGCTGCCGCCGCTGCCGGGACAAGGGCTATGCGGGCCGCGTTGGACTGTACGAATTGCTCGTGGCGAACGACGAAGTCCGCCAGTTGGCGGGCGAACGAATCGCCTCTCATAAAATCAAGCAGGCCGCGATGAAAGCGGGCATGCGAACTCTGCGCCAGGACGGCTGGAGAAAAGTTGCGCGAGGACAGACCACCATTGAAGAAGTGATGCGCGTCACGGGCGCCGATTAGCTGTTGCGTGGCCGGCGTGCGCGTCGCGCATCGATCGGCCAAAGTATCCCCTGCCTCGAATTGGATGGAACGAGCGATGCCGGAATTTGCCTACAAAGCGCGGAACCACGCGGGCAGCGACGTGATCGGCACGATCAGCGCCACCACCCGCCGCGACGCGCTGTGCGCGCTTGGCGATCGCGAGCTCTTTCCGCTCTCGGTCGAAGATGCCGCGCCGGCCCGCATCCAATGGCAGCGCAAGCGCCGCATCAAGACACATCTGTTGGCCACGACGCTGACGCAGTTGGCCGATTTGCTGCAAAGCGGAGTGCCACTACTGCGCTCGCTGGACGTGCTGGCCGAACAGGCCGTGCATCCGGCCCTGGCCGAGGTGCTCGGCGACGTGCGCAACCAGGTGGCCGAAGGCAAGCCGCTGGACGAGGCCATGGCCCGCCATCCGCAGGCTTTCAGCGAGTTGACGATCAGCATGGTCCGCGCCGGCAGCGAGGGCGCTTTTTTGGAAGACGCCCTGAAGCGCACGGCCGACTTTCTGGAAAAGCAGGAGGAACTGCGCGGCCGCATCGTGGGCGCCATGACCTATCCGGCCATTTTGGCCACGGCCGGCTGCTGCATCACGGTGGTCTTGATCGTGTTTTTCGTGCCGAAGTTTTCCGAACTTTTCGCGCGCTTGGAAGAACAAGGCGGATTGCCGATGCCCACGGTGATGCTGCTGGCGATCAGCGCCCTATTAGGAAAATACGGGCTGTTCGTGGCGGCGGGCCTGGCGGCGGCCGCTTACGCCGTGCGGCGAAAGTTGCGGACCGAGCAGGGACGGCTGTTTGCCGACCGCGCGAAATTGAAAATCCCCATCGCCGGCAAGATCTTTCTGGGCTATGCCATTTCGCGCTTTTGCCGCGTGCTGGGCACGCTGTTGCGCAACGGCGTGCCACTGCTGAAATCGTTGGAGATCAGCAGCGATTCGACCGGCAACCGCGTGCTGGCCCAGGCCATACGGGCGTCGGCCGAGAACGTTTCGTCGGGCGAAACCCTGGCCAAACCGTTGGCCGCCTGCGGACTGATCCCCCGCCCGGTGATGGCCATGATCGGCGTGGCCGAGGAATCGAACAACCTGGACAACGTGTTGATCCATATTGCCGACGGAATCGATCGGCAGACGAGCGTGCAGTTGGATCTGATGGTCCGACTGCTGGAGCCGCTGACGCTGATGATCATGGCCAGCGCGATTCTGTTCGTGTTGATTGCGTTATTACTGCCCGTGTTCCAAATGAGTTCCACGATCACCTAGGCCGGGCCGAAATCCCATCCCCCAAATTCGTTTCGTGTTTCGAATATTTGTCATTGAGGCGACTAGCTACAGGAGGGCGTTCAAGATGCCACGTCACAAAAACCATTCTGCCAGGCGGACAGGCTTCACGTTGATGGAAGTTCTGCTGGTGCTCGTTATTCTGGTGGTCCTGATGGGATTCGCCGTGCCCTCGCTGTTGGGCAGCAAGAAGAAGGCCGATATCGACTCGGCCAAAACGCAAATCGGCTTGTTCCGCGCGTCGCTGGAAAAGTACGCGCTGGACCTGAATACGTTTCCCACCAGCGACCAGGCGCTCAAGGCGCTGATCGAAAAACCCAGCGACCTGGAAGACGAGCAACAGTCGAACTGGTCGGGTCCCTACATGACGACCAACTCCAAGGAAGCTCCCAAGGATCCCTGGGGGCACAAATACTTCTACGAATTTCCGCCCACGCACGGCAGCGGCGAATATCCGGACATCTGGTCTTCCGGCCCGGACGGCAAAGACGGAACTGAAGACGACATCGTGAATTGGTCGAAGGATGAAGACAGCAGGTAGTCGATCGCGGAATGCTCCCATGAAACGCAACAACAAGCCTGCAAAACGCAGCGGTTTTACGCTCTCCGAAATGCTCGTCGTGCTGGGCATCATGGTGGTCTTTACCGCCCTGGCCCAACCGGCGATGCGCGGAGCGCTCGGCGATAGCCGCTTGCGCTCGGCCGCCAAACTGATTCGCGTGGAGCTGGCCAAAACGCGACACAAGGCGATCCAGTCGGGCGTGGCCCAGCGGTTTCGTTATCAAACGGGCAAGAACCGCTTCGAAATCAGTCCCGCAATGCACGACGACTCGCAGCAGCGCGTGGCCAGCCATGCCGAGAGCGATCGTCGCCACGCGCCGGTGACTCGTCGCGACGATCGCGTCGCGGAGCCGGTCGGACCCGGCGAAGAGACGCTCCAGCAGAGTCTGCCCGAGGGCATCCGCTTCGACGACGCGCCCAGCGCGACTCCGGTGGACCGCGCGGGCGCGGAAGAGGGCTGGTCGGAGCCGATCGTGTTCCATCCCAACGGCCGCGCCGAGGACGCCCACATTCGACTCAAAGGCGATCGCAACGCGGTGGTCGAAGTCTCGTTGCGCGGTTTGACAGGCGTGGCCACGGCCGGCCGGCCGCGGCACGAAGAGGAAATGCGATGAGTCGCAACCGGCGGCACGGATTTTCACTCTTAGAAGTCCTGCTTGCCACGAGTATCCTGATCGGCTCGGCGATCGTACTCTTGGAATTGGTGACGATCGGAAATCGGCATGCCAGCTCGGCCCGCGATCTGGCCAGGTCGCAACTGATTTGCCAGACGAAGCTCGCCGAAATCCTGGCGCACTTGGCGCCGGTCGAAACCGTTCGGCCGACGCCCGTCGAGGGCGAGCCCGAGTGGGTGTATTGGGTCGATCTGCGGCCCACCAGCCAGAGCGACCTGGTGGCCCTGGAAGTCAACACGGCGCACGAGTCGGCTCCGCAAAAGCAGTCGGCCCGCTGCACGCTCGTCCGCTGGGTGCGCGACCCGCGGAGTCAGCGCCCCGGCGATGCGCCGGCCGACGCGCCCGACACCGCGACGGCCCAGGCCGGCCGCCAGCCGGAAGGAGTGAGGCCATGAAGCCAGGCCAGCGCCGAGGTACGACCGCGGGGTTCACGCTGATCGAAGTCTTGTTGACCAGCGTGCTGGCCGCCACGCTCTTGGCCGCGCTGTGGACGCTGTTGAGCATGCACCTGAAAATGTTCGACACCGGTCAGACGCGCACCGAGCAATCGCAGTTGGCTCGCACGCTGCTGCAACAGATTTCCGACGATCTGCAAAGCGTGGTGCAAGCGCCGCCGCCGGTTCCTCCGCTACCGGTGCTCGCCGCGGCGATGCTCACCGGTGGCGCCAGCAAGCCGGCCGCGACATCCGGCGGAAATGCCAACGCGACGCCGAAACTGGGGCCCACGACCACGCTCGCGCCGCCGCCACAGTCGTCTTCGGCCAACGCCGCCGGAAATACAACCTCCACGACAACGACCACCGGCTCGCCGGCCACCGCGTCGGCATCCGGTCAGCCGCCGATCGGCGCCACCAATCCGTCGCAGCAGCCCGGGGCGAATAGCGCCGTGGCGGTCACCTCGTCGCTGCGTCCCTCGGGCTTGTTCGGCACGGAAAACTCTTTGCAAATCGACATTTTGCAAGCGACAACCTTTGCCGCCGACGATTCTCAGGAGCGGACCGCGCCGGGGGCAATCGCGCCGTCGCGCGCCGCGGAATTGCGGACCGTGGTCTATTCGTTCCAGGAGAGTCGTGATCCGCACCATCCGCTGGGTGAGCCGCATATGTGCTTGACACGGCGCGAGGTCGATTGGGAACAGTCCCATCCGGCCGGCAAAAACGCGTCGGTCCGTCGGCCCGGCCAAACGGAAATCACCGCCAGAACCGAGAGCGGCCAGGTCGGCGCGCCGGAGCCGTTCGAAACGCAATCCGACGCCGGGCTCAACGCATCGAGCGCCAGCGTGCCGGAAGTCATGCAATTCGGCATGCGCTACTTTGACGGCACGACCTGGAGCGCCGAGTGGGATAGCGCGGCCCGAGGGGGTCTGCCGGTGGCCGTGGAAGTGGCCATGCAGTTGCGATCGTTCGAGGAAAACGACCCCCAGGCCAACCACGCGGAGCCGCAGGCGCATCATGCCGAGCCACAGGGGCACCGTGGCTCGGGCGGCGACGCCGCCGGCGAGGACTCGCGGCCGCGGCAGGCCAACCTTCCGATTTATCGTTTGGTGATCCATCTTCCCCTGGCCAAAGCGCAGGCCAGCGGTTTCGGCCCGGCCGGCCCCAGCGCGCGGGGCGCCGAACCGCCGTTGAGCGAGGACTCCCATGGCGCACGTCGCTAATCGCCGCCGCTGCGCTGACCCGGCACGTCGCGGGGGCCGTGGGCCTGCGCGCGCGGCGATGGTCTTATTGCTGGTGCTGATCGTCGTGATGATGATCGCGCTGGCTGGTTTCAGTTTCGCCGAGTTGATGCTGACGGAAAACAAGGCCACGCATTTGCACGGCGACGAGCTGCGACTGGAACAAGCGATCGCTTCGGGCGTGGAGATGTTGAAACTTTTTTGCGAGCAACCGCCGACGAAGCAAAGCGGGGCCGGCGGGGCGTTCAACAACCCGACCTTGTTTCGCGGCATTCCATTGATTCCCGACGATCGCTCGCTGCGCGTGCCGACCCGCCAGGTTCGCTTCAGCATCGTGGCGCCCCTGGTCGACCAGGGACAGGCAAGCGGCATTCGCTTTGGCGTGGAAAACGAATCGGCACGATTGCACCTGGCCGATCTGCTCCGCTGGGATCAGCAGCAGCCTCTCAGCGGTCGCAAGGCCCTGATGCATTTTCCCGGCATGACCGAAGCCGTGGCCGATGCGATCCTGGACTGGATCGACGCCGATGCTCAGCCGCGCCCCCAAGGCGCCGAGAACGACTATTATGCCGGGCTCGAACGGCCCTACGCACCGCGCAACGGCCTGCCGGAGTGCTTGGAGGAACTGCTTCTGGTCAAGGGAGTTACGCGAGAATTGTTATTTGGCGCCGACGCCAACTACAATCATCAGATAGACCAAGAAGAACTTACCGAGCCCTCCAGCCGCGCCCGAGCCGACTCGCAAACGAGCGAGACCGTGCCCTGGGCATCCCTCCTGACGGTCTACAGCGGGCAGCGCAATTTGACCTCCGCCGGGCGCCCCCGCGTCGATCTGAACAGCATGGATCTCCTGAAACTCCAGTTCGCATTGACCGAAGCCCTCGACGCCAATTGGGCGGCGTTCATCGTGGCCTATCGCCAGTACGGGCCTTCGGCCAGCGCCGATGCGGCGACGTCCGGTCCGCCGCTGATCAACGCCGCCATGCCGCCGCAATGCGTGATCAGTTCGGTGCTCGATCTGGCCGGAGCCAAAGTTGCGATTCCCAGTTCCACGCCGTCGCAGCCGGCCAGGCTATATGCCAGCCCCATGGCGGCCGATCCGCAGGCGGTGGCACTGCAGTTGTCCAACCTGCTGGACAAAACCACGGTCATCAACGTCCCGGTCTTGCGCGGCGGCGTAAGCGTCAATCACGCGTCGCGCGACGTATTGCGCAGCGTGCCGGGCATCGACGACGCGCTGGCCGATCGCATCATCGCGGCCCGCGACGCGCAAAGTTCCAAGGATGACGCCTCGCGCCGCTTTCCCACCTGGCTGTTGGCCGAGGGCGTGGTCGATCTGCCGACGATGAAAATGCTGCTGCCCAACGTTTCCGCCGGCGGCGACGTCGTGCGGGCGCAAGTCGTCGGGCATTTCGACAAGCCGGGGCCGGCGGCCCGAGCCGAAGTCGTCGTGGATGCGACGACTCTGCCCGCGCGACAGGTCTTTTGGCGCGATTTGCGATATTGGGGGCCGGGCTATCCGTTGGAATGGCTGGGCGAGGATGGCGACAGCGATCGAAACATGAACCGAAGCACCCGATAACTAACATGGCACGACTCCTGGCACTGGATTGGGATCAACACGAGGCGCGTTACGTCGTGGCCAACACGCGCGGCGCGCAATTGGTGTTGGAAGCGGCCGCGAGTATCGCCCTTTCCGCAGGTTCCGACGAGGGCGCCTCTCGATTGCAACTGGGCCATGCGCTGCAGGCGGCGCTTGGGCGCCACAAAGTCGGCCGCGCCGTTGCGCTACTGGGCGTCGAGCGGAGCCAGATCGAGGTGCTGAGCTTGACGCTGCCTCCCTCATCCGACGCCGAACTGCCCGAGCTGGTGCGTCATCAGGCGATGCGTGAGTCCGCGGCGATCACCGACGACTCGTCGCTCGATTTCGTGCCTTTAAGCGACGAATCGCAGGGGCCGCGCCGAGTGGCCGCGGTGGCCCTGTCGCGGCAGCGGCGCGAGCAGCTTCAAGCGGTTTGTTCCACGGCGGGCGTGACGCCGCATGCGATCGTGCTGCGGCCGTATGCCGCCGCGGCGCTGTTTGTCGGCTCCTCGCCGCCGAACGATCAGGCGTGTTTGCTGATCAATGCGTTTGCCGACGAGATCGACTTGAGCGTCGTGTCGGGCGGAAAAGTCGCGTTCTGGCGCACGCTGCGCCAGGCCAATGTCTCGCACGATCCGGTGGCGGCCAAAAAACTGATCGCCGAACTGAATCGCACGCTGGTCGTGGTTCAGGATCAGCTCGGCGAGCAACCCATCGCGGCGGCGTACTTGTTTGGCGCCTTGGCGGAGCATCCGGCGCTGGTCGAGCAACTGCGCGATGACTTTTCGCTGCCGGTCACGCTCGTCGATCCGTTCGCGACGCTGGCCGAGCTGCCGGGCGAGATGCCGGAGAATCCGGGACGCTTCGGTTCGCTACTGGGAATGCTAAGCGTCGAGGCCCAACATAAAGCGCAGGCGATCGATTTCCTGCACCCGCGCAAGCGGCCGGCGCCCCCCGATCGACGACGGCAGGCGATCGTCGCCTCCGCGGCGGCGACCGTGGTGCTGCTGCTGGGAGGCTATTACGCGTGGTCGACCTTTGCCGAGGTCAACGCCGAGAACGAATCGCTGGACGCTGAATTGGACCGGCTCGACGAACTGTACAAACGGGCTGGAAAACAACAGAAAGTCATCCAGGCCATCCACGACTGGGGCGAACACGACGTGAATTGGCTCGATGAATTGCGAGATTTGTCGCTGCGGTTTCCCAGCGGCCGCGACGCCGTGTTGCTGCGGATGGCATTGAGCCATGGCCGCGGCACGGGCGCCACGATCGACATGGTCGGCGTGGTGCGCGATCCGGCGATCGTCAGCCGGATCGAGAACAACTTGCGCGACAAATACCATCAGATCAGCAGCCGGCACGTGCAGGAGCGCGTGCAGGAGAAAAGCTATTCCTGGCACTTCGAGTCGTCGCTGGTTGTCGCCGAGCGCGACAAGCGGGACTACGTCAGCCATCTGGCGAGTCGGCCCGAACCCGAGCCGGCCGAAACAGCGCCGTCGGCTCCCCAGAAACTCGCGCCGCCACGGCCCGCGGACAACAAACGGTGAACCTGTGAACCAGCGCGAAAAAATCCTGGCCGCCGGCGTGGGCGCGATTGCCGTGCTGTACGCCGGACATTGGATGTATCAAGTCGCCTACGAAGCTCCTCTGCAAGAACGGCGGGCCGAGACGCTGCGCCTGCGCGAAGACATCGACAAGCGCGAACTGGATCTGGCGAAATTCCGCAAGGCCAGCCGCGAATCGAAATCGTGGCAAGCCCAGTCGTTGCCCTCCGATACGGAAGTCGCCCGCAGCCTGTATCAGGCCTGGCTGGTGGAACTGGTCGGCGCCGCCGGGCTGAGCAACGCGAACGTCGACTCCGGCGAGCCCGTGTCGCGGAAGGGAATGTACAATTCGCTCAATTTCTCGGTGCGCGGGCGTGGCACGCTCAAGCAATTGACGAAGTTCTTGTTCGATTTCTATCGAGCGGACCATCTGCATCAGATTCAATCGTTGAGCCTGACGCCCGTGCCGCGCTTGGAGGAATTGGACTTCGCCATCTCGATCGAGGCCCTGTCGCTGGACAACGCCGCCAGCAAGGACCAGCTTTCGAACCACGTTTCCGATCGCCTGGCGTCGGACGATTTGGCCGACTATCAGTCGATCGTCGATCGCAATCTGTTCGGCGTGGGGGGCGGCGCGGCCGACGAGGCCGATTTCGCTTACCTGACGGCCATCATCGAGGTCAACGGCCAGGCGGAAGCCTGGTTCACGTTGCGCGCTTCCGGGCAACTGCTCAAACTGCGGAGCCAACAGAGCTTTGACATCGGGCCCTTTCACGGCACGGTCGACCAGATCCATGACAGCGACGTGGTGCTGCTGTGCGATGACGAGCGCTGGCTGATCAGCGTGGGCGAAAACCTGATGCAAGCTAGCACGCTGCCGCCGGAGTATTGACCCTCGGCGATTTGGCATGGTTGGCGCAGATTCCGGCCCTCGAACTCCCCAGGGTTGCGAACGCATGCACGGCGATTGATCTTGGCGATTGCGGCCCGGCGATGTACTCTCCCGCCTCCCTATCTCAGCCGCGACTTGCCAGGCGGTCTTTGCTGGCTCGATAAATCCATAAAACGTTTCCATGGAACAGCTTTCCCCAATGCGCCTTGCGCTGTTGGTCGGGCGTCGCGCCGTGCGCTGTTGCGCGTGGCTGGCGATCTGCTCGTGCTGCGCCAGCGCGCTTGCGCAGGGCGAGCCGACCTCGGAAGCGTTCAAACGTTACCCATTGCGCCACAAAGCCGCGGCGGACGTGGGCCGCATGCTGGGCGAGTTGTTGGGCAACGAAGCGGAAATGGTCGTCGACACCCGGGGCAACCAGATCCTGGTGCGCGGTCCGGACCAATCCCAGCGCGTGGCCCAGCGACTGATCGCGGCGCTCGACGAGCCCGAGCCGGCACACGACAGCGGGCCGGCGCCCAACGAGACGGTCGGCCGCGAAAACCAGGAGCACTTCGTGGCCTTGCCGTCGTGGCGCGCCGAGCAGGTCGAGCCGATGTTGCGCAAGCTTTTGGGTTCGCGATTGACGCGCCAGACCTCGCGGCAGGGTGGCGTTGACTTGACGGTGACCGATGATGCCGGCTTGCGCGTCGCGCTGCGCGTCGACCAGTCGCGACGCGGCCTGATGGTCGCAGGGCCCGAGCCGTTGGCCTCGCAGGTGGTGCGACTGGTTCAAGCGCAGGAGAGCTCTCGCAAGGCGTCCGCCGGAACGATTCGCACGGTTTCCTTGCGCAAGGCCGATCCCCAAAAAGTGCAAGAGGCGCTGGATGCCTACCGCCGCGGCAATCCCCCGCCGAACGGTTCATCGCCGGGCGCCCGAGGGGCCAAAGCCCCGCCGGGCGAGCCGATCCGCTCCGATGCGCGGCGCGGCGAGAATCCGATTTTTGTGGCGCAAGTTCCGGCCGACGCGCCGGGTGCGCCGGCGCCGGCCGCCGCCGAGGCCGACAAGACGCGCGAGCGGCTGCGCGAGTTGGGACTCGACCTGGATATCGAAACGCTGCCGGACCTGGACGCGATCATTTTACGGGGCAGCAATCGCGACGTCAACGAAGTCTTGCGGATCATCGAAGATATCGAGCGGCTCAGCGCCGAAACGGTTCCCACGATCGAAGTCTATCCACTCAAGCACGTGGGCAGCGAAGCCCTGGCCCCGATGCTGGCCCTGATCCAACGCGATTTGCTGGCGGGCCGGCCCGGTCGGGTGAGCATTGCCGCATTGAACAAACCGAATGCCCTGCTGTTGATCGGCTGGGGCGACGCGATCCATTCGGTCAAGGAATTGATCGAGAAGCTTGATCAGCCGGTCGAGCCGCAAACGCAATTGCGCGTGTTCCGGCTGCGGCACGCCCCGGCGGCGGCGGCCAGCACCACCGTGCAGGAATTTTTCGCCAAGCGGACGGGCCTGGGCCCGAAAGTCACCATCACGCCCGACGTGCGCTCCAATTCGCTGATCGTGCAGGCCGCGCCGCGCGACATGTCCGAAGTCGAGCTGCTGGTCAACCGGATCGACACCGGGCGGAGCGAGTCGGTCAACCAGGTCCGCGTTTTCAGACTCAAGAACTCGCTGGCTGCGAACCTGGCCACGACGCTGCAGTCGGCCATGGACGCCCATCGGCCGGGACAGGCCGGAGCGGCCGGAGCGGCGAGTCCGGCCGGAGCCAAGTCGTCGATTTTGGAATTGCTGACCGTGGACCCCGAGGGTGAAAAGGTCTTGAAGTCGGGCATTCTGGCCGACGTGCGGATCACGCCCGACCCGCGCGCCAACACGCTGGTCGTTTCGGCGCCGGCGGAGAGCATGGAGCTGGTCGCGGCGTTGATTGGTCAAATGGACGAATCGCCGGTGGCGGTCTCGCAGATCAAGGTGTTTCACATCGTCAACGGCGACGCGCCCAGCCTGGTGCTGATGCTCAAGGCGCTTTTGCCCAGCCAATCGGCCACCACGCCCGGGACGACGTTGGCCAAGGCGGAAGGCGAAACCTCGTTTGCCCCGCTGCGCTATTCGGTGGAGCCGCGCACCAACAGCATTATTGCCGCCGGTTCGGCCGGCGATCTGGCGATTCTCGAAGCTCTGTTGCTGAGGCTCGACGAAAAGGGCGTGCAACAGCGCAAGAACACCGTGGTGCAACTCAAGAACGCGCCGGCGCTGGACGTGTCCGACGCGATCAACCAATTCTTGCGCAGCGAACGCCAGGTGCAACAAGCCGCGCCCGGCACGATCAGTCCTTTCCAGCAAATCGAAAGCGAAGTGATCGTCGTGCCCGAACCGGTGACTAACTCGCTGATCATCAGCGCCACGCCGCGCTTCTATGACGAAATCTTCAAGATGGTGCAAAAGCTCGACGCGCAGCCGCCACAAGTATTGATCCAGGTCCTGATCGCCGAAGTCACGCTCAACGACGCCACGCAGTTCGGCATCGAATTGGGGTTGCAAGACGGGCTGCTGTTCGATCGCAGCTTACTGGGAGGCCTGGTGACCACCAACACCTCGACCACCTTCGGCAACCCGCCGACCACGACGCAAACCCAAACCATTCAAGCGGCCTCCAATACGCCGGGCTTCGCCTTCAACGATCCCACGACCGGCAATAGCGGCAGCACGAAGAGCCTGGCGACCGCCGCGCATACCGCCGCCCAGGGGCTGTCCAATTTCGCCGTCGGCCGCACCAGCACCGATCTGGGATTCGGCGGCCTGGTACTGTCGGCCGGCAGCAAGAGCATCAACGTCTTGCTGCGGGCATTGCAGGAGAATCAACGCCTTGACGTCCTCAGTCGTCCGCAGGTGATGACGATCGATAACCAGCCGGCCTTTATCCAAGTCGGCCAGAAAGTGCCGCGGATCACCAGCCTCACCGTGAATCAGATCGGACAGAGCACCGGCGTCGTGTTGGAAAACGTCGGGCTCATCCTGGGCGTCACTCCGCGGATCAGCCCGGACGGCATGGTGGTCATGGAAATCGACGCCGAAAAATCGGACGTGGCGCCCGAGGCCGAGGGCATTCCGATTTCGGTGACCGCCTCGGGCGCGGTGGTCCGCTCGCCGCGCTATAACATCACCACGGCGCAAACCACGATCAGCACCGCCAGCGGCGAGACGATCGTGCTGGGCGGCTTGATCACCAAGAGCGAACAGCGGATCAACCGCCGGGTTCCCTACCTGTCGGACGTGCCGGTGCTGGGGCAGTTGTTTCGCTACGACCAGTTCCAGGCCAAGCGGACCGAACTTTTGATTATCTTGACGCCGCACGTGGTGCGCAATGCCGAGGACGCCGAGCGACTCAAACAGATCGAGGCGGCCCGCATGCACTGGTGCGCAGCGGACGTCCACGCGATCCACGGCGCGTCGGAATTCTGCAAGCGCGGCGATTGTCCGGTGTGCAACGCCAAAATGCCCACGATTTACCCCGATCTCAATCCGCGCGGCATCCAACCGACGCCGCTGCCCGACGAGATGCTGCCGGGAGAGCCGGCCGAATTGCCCGAGGCGGGCGTTTCCGCTCGACGCGCGCCCTCCAAAACGGCTCCGACCGAAGTCAGGCCGAATGGTCCGGCGGAGACCGAGATTCGCCTGGTTCCGCCTGCCGGCGGGCAACCCAGCGCTTGGAACGCTCTGCCCCCCGCGGCCACGCCTAGCCCGCTGCTCCGGCCGCTTCCGTGGCAGCCCAGTCTGCTAAATCCGCCCCCGGCGGTGAGTGGCACAAGCCTACCCCGGCCAGACCCAACGCGGAGCAACATCTATCCGGGAGTGGCAACCTCATACCAGGACCCATAAGACAGTCGCCGATGTTCAAGTCGTTGACCAGCGAAACTCGATGTGGTCTCAGCCTGCTGCTCTTGGGGCTGGTGGTCGGCTGCGCCCCATGGAGTCTGCCCAAGTCGATCACGCTGCCGGGCCAGGCCGAAAAGCCGCAAACGCCGCTGAAGATGACCGCCCTGTGGACCGACACCGTGCTGGTCGAGGCGGGCGTCTCAGGCTTCGGCGGACGCGTGATGTTCTACAACAAGAGCGAAGACAAGCCGATCATGGTCGAGGGCGAACTGACGGTCTATGCCTACGACGATTCCGACGGCGGACCCGACAACTCGGTGCCGGCGCGGAAATACGTGTTTCGCGCCGAGGAATTGTCGAATCATTACAGCAAGTCCAGCCTGGGACACTCCTATAGCTTTTGGCTGCCGTGGGGCAGCGTGGGCGGACAGCAGCGGCAGATCAGCCTGATTGCGCGTTTCAAGAGCAAGGCCGGCGGCGTCGTGATGTCGGAAATGACGCACCACTTCTTGCCCGGTGCGCAAAATCCGTCAGTCTCGCAAAAACAAGGGCTGCCACGCGCAGGACAATCGCCAGTTCGCAAAGCGTACGGCGTGCAGCAAGCCGCGCACCAAGAGCCGGCTGAAGAGCAACCCGAGGGCAACTCGGCCATGACCACCACCACGATTGCGCTGCCGCCTCAGATGGGCAACCGCTGGGCTCGACCGTCGAGCGACACCCAGACGGCCCAGGCGGCATTCGACGCCCCAGCGGCTCAGACCGACCTTAAAATTCCCGCGGACTCCGCTGGCCCGCAGGCCCAGACGGCGGACTCTCTGGCGCTTGCCCGCGAGATTCGGGCTTTGCGGGAATCACTGGAGTCGAAATCGCCAGAGGCTGCACCCGCAGATCGTTTTGGACGTCGTCGATACCGGGCTCGAATTGAGCCAAAGCTTCTGCCAACTCGCGATCCCGCGCGGACGCAACTTCGCCCCGCAGAACCGCAGTCCGGCCCTCCAGCGACACCTTCAGTGGTCCCGTCCAACGAATCCCTCCCGACCGCCGCAAGTGCTCAACCAGTGCCGTCTCAATGGCCCCAGGCGGCGTCCCGCTAAGCTCTGGCGCCAGCGCCAGCCGGGGTTGATACAGGCTCGTGGCCGAGGTCGTCTCGCTGGGCGCCGCTTGATTGACTTTTGGTTCTGGGCGAGTCTGCAAGTTGGTCGTGACGGGCGTCGCGCGGCGAATCCTTGATTGTGCCCGGCCCACGTAGCCGCGACGGTCGCCGGTGTCGGTGCCCACGAAATCGTTCGCCTGTCGCGCGCCGCGCACGAAACGTTCTGCGCCGGTGATGGTTCCGCCCGGATTGCCGATGGCCGGAGACGCCGCGTTGCCCGTGCCTCCCGGCGATGGCTGACGCGAGAGCATGCCGCCCAATTGCCGCGTCCCGAACATTTGCGCCTGGGCACTACCGGCGCACAGCGCAGCGACGACGGCGGCGGCAAACAAGCAGTGGGAAAAACGAATCACGGCGGGTAGATCCTGGCAGGAGACACGTTGTCCTAGCTATCGACCTTCGACGGCATTATACCACACTCCCAGGCCACCCGGCCTTGCAATCGACCATACAGTCTGCGCCAAGCAAAGAAATTTCCCGACCCGACTAAAAGGCCCGCGAACCCAAAGTCCCCGGCCAGGGCACCGGACGGCAAGCGGGTCAAGCCTTTAGCCCGCTTGTGGCACGTCCCTGGCCTGGGCTAGAATCCGGCGCAGCCCGGGCCCCGGGGCCGCTACGGCTGCATACCATTCAACCTATTGGAACCGAGGTGGCTCGCGCCCCGACGAACGACGTTCACATGCCCGACGATCTTGCACCCTATCTCGCGCCGACCTGGTTCGTAAACTCCGACGCGCCGGCGATCGTCGACTTGTCGCGCGAAGTCGTGGCCGGCGCGACCGATGACGTCCAACGGGCCTGCCGGCTGTTTTACGCGGTGCGCGACGGCATCCGCTACACGGCCTATAATCTGGAACTCGAGCGCGAGGCGTTGCGCGCCACCGACGTGCTGGCCGCGGGCCGGTCGTGGTGCGTGCCCAAGAGCGTGTTGCTGGCGGCTCTGTGTCGCGCGGCCGGCATTCCCTGCCGGCTGGGCTACGCCAACGTCTGCAATCACATGGCGACCCAAAAGCTGTTGGATTTTTTGGGCACGAACATCTTTTATTACCACGGCTATAACGAGATCTATCTCGGCGACAAGTGGGTCAAGGCGACCGTGGCTTTCAATCGCACGTTGTGCGAAAAGGCCCGGCTGGCCCCGCTGGAGTTCGATGGCCTGCACGACTCCATCTATCACCCGTTCGACCTCAGCGGGCATCGCTACATGGAATACTTGCACGACTACGGCCCGTTTGCCGACGTGCCCTATGAAGACCTGATTGCCAAGTTTGGCGAGGTCTATCCGAAGCTGCGAATGCAGGCTGCCGGCGGCGCGGCGCTGGCCGGTGATTTCGAGGCCGAGATCCAGGCCGAAGCTTCGCGGCCCTGAAGCGACGCCACCGTGCAGGCCGCGAGCGACGTTGTCCGGTGGCGTCCCTGAGCCATTCGAAGACCTCCTCGAAAACCGTCGCAATCGGCGGCGGCACGAAAGGTCTTGATTCGACTCGGACTATGCGAATTGCATCGAGCCGAAGTCGTGTTGCATCTGCGTCCAGTTCAGGGTCACCAGGCCCGGCGCCGAGCCGTTGTTGATGCCCCAAGGATTGAACAGCGTGACCTGCCGCGTACTCGTGTTGTAGGAGACCACCGCATAGGCGTGCCCACCCACCACGCCGTCTGACGGGCTGCTCGTCGAGCCGAAGGTGATGAGCTTGTGGGCGCTGAAGGCGGTGACGAAGTTGGTTTGGCTGACGGCGGAGTAGCCGCTGGCTCTGGCGGTGATCTGGTTGAGTGCATCGAACATGAATCCGCCACTCAAGGCATCATAACTATTGACGCCTTTGGTGCCGGGGAACGTGCGGAGCCAACCGGATTCGTTCATTTGCGCGTAAGCCTTTTCGGCCAACGCCACCCACAACGGGTTGGCGGTGCTGGTCACGCTCATGCCGTAATTGGCATAGATGTCGCGGCCCGATGAAGTAGCAGGCAGCATCGAGTCGACCGTCACGTACTCCCACACGCCACTGTGGTTGAACCGCACGGTGTACGTGCCGTCGCCGTTGACGATGAACATGCTCTTGATGAGGCTTGGGCTGACCAGCGCCGTCTCGCCCAGGCTGGCCAGATAATAGCAATCGCCCAAGGCCCCCTGATGCACGTCGGTGTAGACCGGATCGTGCGGGAACAGGCTGCCGTTGGCCTTTTGATAGGTCGTACCGCTCATGGCCGTCGGGTGATCGGTGCCCAGGAACCACTTGTGAACCAGCTTGTCCAATTGCGCTCCGCTCGATCCGGAGAACAAATTGCCGAGCGTCGAGCCCTGATAGTGGGCGTTGGCATAGTTGCCGACCACCACGTCGATCGACAGGACCTTGACGTAATCCTCGCCGGCAAAGAAGGACGTTTTGCCGACAATTTGTCTCAAATCGCTGAATTCGTTGGTCGAAACCGTGGCGTCCTTCTCCACCAGGCTGAAGATGTTCAACATCTCTTGTCGGGTGAGAATGTGGTCTTGCACGTCGGCGCTGACCAGGCTGCGCAGTGCGGCGTCGTGCAGGTTCTGATTGCACCAACTGACATCCGAAACGACCGTGGTGGTGGTGGTCTTTGTAATGGTGACGCTGGCGCCCACGCTCGACGTCGTCGTGCCGCCACCGCCCGCGGTGCTTGCACCGACTTCGTGGAGGGCCACTTGACCGTCGCTGAAGAAATGGCTTGCCAGGAATGCGGCGCTACTGAAAACAACCGGCGAGTCCGCGGCCATCAAATCGCGGCTTTCCAGCAATTCGAATCGCGCCTGAAATTCGGGAAGCTTCTTTCTTCGCGACATGCTTGTTTTCTCCAGGTGGCCGAGACTCTCTCAAGGAGCGCAGCGCGGGCAGACGCAATTTGCCTTCGAGAGCGGGTCGTCAGATACGATCGAGACGTGATCACGGTCGTCGTGAGCCAGGCGGCCGGCTCGCGGACGAAATTGAAAGGACTGACGGAATGAACTCTATGTCACTTTTCGAGGATGTCAAAAAAGCGCCATCTACCTGGAAAAACGCGCGGGGGACTTCCCTGCGTTTGCTGAGAGATAATTGCAAAAACCGGCTTCTTTCAAGGGCGGCAAGAATTGCAGCCACTTGAAAATCGCTCGATTACCTGCAATCGGACTGATGCCCGACGAAACAAGGCCTGGAAATTCGTCGAAAAACGTCCTGGCTCTCGGGTTTTCCGCTCATCGCGACGTATTGCATGCAATCCATGAGAACGCATAAGGCAAGCATTGGCAACGGCTGCCCGATACAGCTGAGTTTGCCGTGCCGCTTCGAGCCGATTTGACGGCGGCCGCAGTTAACGTAGGTTTGCAGTTGGAGGAACGACCCGATGGACGTTAGCGAGAGTGTACGAGCCCAACGTTGGAATTCCGTTCCCGCCCAGATCGCTTGGCTAAGCTTGGGCGTGCTGGCTGCGGCTTCGGGACATGCCCTCAACGAGACCTGGCAGCCGATTTGGAGCGAGATGGGCGGATTTGGGCTGACGGCTGCCGTGGGATTGGGAAGACTCGATCGAGCGCGCTGGGCCTGCCGAGAAATGTTGCGCGACGGAACCTTGCGTGTCCGTCTCGAAGGCGGACTGGCGCGGCTGAATCGACACAACGCCACGCTCGATTCGATCAACGAGGCCGTCAGCCGGCTGGCCGAGCATGCCAGCAAACGGTTGCCGCAATCGCCGAACGATCCGGCGAGTTCGCAGAGCTCCCGCCAGGCCGAGCTCTTGCAGAACTACCCGTTGGAAATCACGCCGATCGAAGGACACAACGCCCTGTCGGATTCGCAGTCGTTGCCCTCGATGGCCGGAACGCTGAGCCGGATTTCATCGCGGGCCATTTCGTTCGAGCACACCGAACCGTTTACCACGCACATGGTGCTGCTGACGTTCACGCTCGGCGAGGGCCAACAATTGTCGTTTGCGGTCGAGGTGAAATGGACCGAAAAGATGCATTACCATTTCACCAGCGGCGGCACCGTGCTGGCCGTCGGAGTTCCGGCAACGCGCGATCGCGGCGCCGCGAATACCGCCGCGAGCGACGTCCGCGCGTAATAACCTGTTCGAAATTCGGGACCCGGCCGCGCCTGTGCTTCTAAGGACCGACCAACACGCGTCCCTTGCCCCAGCGCGCGTCGCCAATCCATGTAAACATCGCTGTGCCTTCCGGCCGACCGCTTTCGGCCGCGCACCGAGCTTGCCATCGCAGGTGGACAAGCATTCTTGGGCGTGTTGTAATAGAGCGTCCGCCTGGTCGTTCCCCGCCGCCACGCCTGCCCAACACCGATGCCCAACGACACGCCGAATCACGCACGCACGATCGGCCGGCCATGGGCCCGCGGTTGGCTGTTGTTAGCGGCCACGGGATGCTTCGCGTCCGGGGCCCTTGCCGCGCCGCCGCCCGCCGATTCGGACCTCGTCGATTACAATCGCGACATTCGCCCGATCCTTTCCGATCATTGTTACGCCTGCCACGGCCCGGACCAGGGCAAACGCCAGGCCGGTTTGCGATTGGATCGCCAGGCCGACGCCTTCGAGAAACTCGATTCGGGCGGTTTTGCCATCGTGCCCGGAGATACTCTCCAGAGCCAGCTCATCGCGCGCGTCGTTGACGACGATGATGACACTCGCATGCCCCCGCCAGAGGCCGGCCCGCGGCTCAAGCCCCGGCAAATCGAACTTTTGCGCAGGTGGATCGAACAGGGGGCGATTTGGCAGGGACACTGGTCCTATGCAAAAGTCCAGCGGCCGCCATTGTCCGCGGTGAGCGACCCCCGCTGGCCGCGCAACGGAATCGACGCTTTTATTCTGCGCACGCTCGATCAGCAGGGGCTCAAACCGTCGAGAGAAGCCGACCGCGCCGCGCTCGTTCGTCGCGTGACGTTCGACCTGACGGGCCTGCCGCCGACGATCGCCGAAGTGGATGCTTTTCTGGCCGATGGCGGTGAGTCGGCCTACGAACGCGTGGTCGACCGGCTGCTCAATTCGCCCCGTTATGGCGAACGGATGGCGATCAAGTGGCTCGATCTGGCCCGCTATGCCGATACCAACGGCTATCACGTCGACGATCACCGCAATATCTGGAAGTTTCGCGAATGGGTGATCGAGGCGTTCAACGGCAATATGCCGTTCGATCGGTTCACGATCGAACAAGTCGCCGGCGACCTGCTGCCGCAGGCCGGCGTGGAACAAAAAATTGCCAGCGGCTTTCATCGCAACGTGATGGTCACCTCCGAAGGCGGGGCCGACCCGGAAGAGTATCTGACCAAATATGCCAACGATCGCGTGACCACCACCGCCACGGTCTGGCTCGGCACGACGTTGGCTTGCGCCGAATGTCACGACCACAAATACGATCCATTCACCCAGCGCGACTTCTATCGGCTCTACGCCTATTTCAACAACATTCCGGAACTCGGCCTGGACACTCGGCAGGGAACCCCGGTGCCGAATTTGCAGATCCCCACGCCGCAGCAGGCCGCGCGGTTGACTGCCGTTCGGCGGCAGATTTCCGATCTGGAAGCGAACATCAAAACCGAGCTGGCCCGAGCCACGATTGATCCGCCGCAAGGGGTCCACGACGCCGACGGACGGCGAGAATACGTCTGGCTCGACGATACGCTTCCGCGGCAGGCGTCGCCGGATGGGTCCGAGGGGGCGGCTTCCTGGCATTGGGTCGCATCGCCGCAGCCGGTGCTCAGCGGCCGCCTGGCCAGCGAGCAGACAGCCGGCGGATTCGGCCAGCATTTTTTCACCAACTCGCACGAGCGGCTGACGGTGATCGCCGGCGACAAGTTCTTTGCGCACGTCTATCTCGATCCGCAAAATCCGCCGCAAACCGTCATGCTCCAATTCAACAACGGCAACTGGGAGCATCGGGCCTACTGGGGCGCCAACGCGATCGACAGCGGCACGGACAAAACGCCGAGCCGATTGTCGCAAGGCCCGCTGCCGCCGGCCGGCCGCTGGGCGCGCCTGGAAGTCGACGCCGCGGCCGTCGGGTTGGCCGTCGGCGATTCCGTGACGGGCCTGGCTTTCTCGCAGTTCGCAGGGCACGCGTATTGGGACAAGGCCGGCGTCATCAACCGCACGCCGCAAGGCGCCCGATCGTTCGACGATCCGGGGGCCTGGGAGCTGGCCGAGAAAGCCCGCAGCAAGTCGGAACTGCCGAAGAATATCAAAGACGCGTTGAAAGTGGAACTCGACAAGCGGAGCGACGAGCAACGGGCCCTGTTGCGCGATCATTTCGTGCAGTTCGCCTATGCCAAGACCCGGCCCGTGTTCGAGCCGCTCAATCAGCAACTGGACGATTTGCGCAAAACCGAGAGCGAGCTGAATCGCGCGGTGCCGATCACGATGGTGATGCAAGAGAATCCGCAGATGCGCGACACGTTCGTGTTGGTGCGGGGCGATTTTCGCGCCAAGGGCGACCGCGTCGCGCGCGGCGTCCCGGCCAGCTTGCCGCCGCTGCCCCCCGGCGCGCCAGACGACCGCCTGGGGCTTGCCCAGTGGCTGGTCGATCCGGCCAATCCGCTGGTGGCCCGGGTGACCGTGAATCGCTATTGGCAACAATACTTCGGCACGGGCATCGTCAAGACCAGCGACGATCTGGGTTCGCGCGGCGAGCCGCCGACCCATCCGGAATTGCTCGATTGGCTGGCCTGGGAATTCGTGGCCTCGGGCTGGAACGTCAAAGCCATGCAACGCTTGATCGTGTTGTCGGCCACTTACCGGCAGTCGGCCAAGGTCGACACGGCGCGGCTGGAGCACGATCCTTACAACCGTTTGTTGTCGCGCGGCGCGCGGTTTCGCCTGGACGCCGAAATGATCCGCGACAACGCGCTGGCCGTCAGTGGACTGCTGGTGAACGAGCTGGGCGGGCCGAGCGTCTCGCCCTATCAGCCGGCCGGATTGTGGGACGAACTCACCTCCGGCGACCGATACGTGCAAAGCAAGGGGGCCGACCTCTATCGACGCGGCATTTACGTCTATTGGAAACGCTCGATTCCGTATCCGCCGCTGCTGACCTTCGACGCGCCGAATCGCGAAGTCTGCACCGACTGCCGCGCGCGAACTAACACACCGCTGCAGGCATTGGTGTTGTTGAACGATCCGGTCTACGTCGAAGCCGCGCGCGTGCTGGCCCAGAGGATTCTGCGCGAGGCCGGGCCCGACGCCGACGCCCGGCTGGCGCATGCGTTCAAACTTTGCACGGCGCGCGTGCCGAGCGAGCAGGAAGTCGCCATCTTGCGGCAGATTCTGGCGCGGAACTTGTCCAAGTATCGCGACAATCCGGCGGCGGCCGTGAAGTTGATCGGCATCGGCGAATCGGCCCGCCCGGGCGACATGGATCCGGCCGAGCTGGCCGCCTGGACCGCGATCGGCAACGTGCTGTTGAACCTCGACGAGACGATTACCAAGGGCTAGCGGGCCGTTTTCGCCTGGCACGCCGGCCGGAGTCTCCGCGAAATCGCCGGCGCGCGAATCTCGGCCTCGGTAGTGTCTGAACAGTGAGTCGGTCGCGCTATGATCGCTGGAAAACGAAAAGCGGCACCGGCGGAAACGGGAGCGGCTTCCACTGTACGATTAGTGTACAATGCGGTACAACATGGGCCACTTGGAACTGCAATTCCTGGCGGTTAGCTCACGAATGGGCCTACTTCTTCTTTTGGACGAGGGCCGAGGCAGCAGCGTTTTTTTCTTGCCTCCAGAGGTTCTATGAGTCAGTATGGCCAAAAAGGTTCGCACTCGGCAGAATACGCCAGCAAGGGGGAGTGTCATGGCCGAGATTGATCGCGTTGATCTAACCGATGATGCTGCGCGCGAACTCGGCTTTTTAACCTCGCATCTTGAGGAAGCAGAACAGATAGTACGCGAGAGCAGAGCGCGGCCTGCTCCTTCAAACTTTAAAGAACTCTATCAACAGTTACCCGCCGGGTTGGCGAAGAATGCCCGTCGCATCGTCCGTTCGCTTCTGAACATTCACGAATTCACACAAGAGTCACGAATAACCGCTCAAGAAGCTTTCGATCTTGTGACGGATGCCCTTGATTCGCTAAAGCAAGAAGTGTGGGGAGACGTTGCGCGAACGGAGTGGACAAATGCACGTTCCCGCCTTACTGGCATTTTGAGCGAGATCGATGACACTCATCCGTTTTCAATCATTCAGAAAGCAAGCGACCTAACTTATGCTCACGAGAAACTGCTGCGGGATGCACGTATCATAACCGACGTGCGCCCCGTATTTCGCGGAGATAGCGAAGAGATTACACGGGGCGTTGTTGTGCACAAGCTCCAAATCGAGTATACGAGCGCTGGTGCTCGACACAAGGTTGAACTCGCACTTGATGCGGCGGACGTAGCGGCATTGCGAAAGACATGCCAGCGGGCGGAAGCAAAGGCAGCCGCGATTCGCAAATCTCTGTCCTCGGCGTGGCTAGTTGTCATTCCAAGAGAGAAGTCCGCTGAATAATAGGAGGCTATCCACGATGGCAAAGCCTGAGCTAGGCTCACGAATTCGATGGACGGACAGCGATAAGCCCGACAGAGCGCTCTTCACTGCAGCGCGTTCGGCTTTCGAGCCGATAAATCTCTATTTTACGGCGTCCACATACTTACCTGCGGCTGATTATTATGAAGAGGATTGGCGAGTGGAGTGGCTGAAGGACAACGTCACGACTGCCATCGCTCAATTCTGGGAGGTTGTCGCTGTCTCGCCAGATGTTCGCGGTGGAGTGCCGGTCTTAAGAGGCACGCGCATGCCATTGTCCAGAGTGTTTGCCGAACTTGCCGATGGCTTTTCTATTGTGGAGATTGCAGCGGACTTTGAACTTGACCCGTCGCAGCTAGAGACACTTTTGGGTTCATTATCCATGTTTCTTGACCAGCCATTCTCTCCGCCTAATGCTCGCATATCAGCTCGATAGATGCAGCGATTACCCGGCGCTGTGCAAGAAATGCATCGAGCAGGGACTCGCAAAGATATTCAGATTTTCTGTCCTGAAAACGCCAGATACTACCCCCGATCCAGATCTGTTTTCATCCTGCCAGCAATTCGGTCGCGCGCTTCTGACAACCGACGGGACATTTCACACTGACAACGAAAACAAGATCCCCGAGCCGCACCACGGCATCGTGATTGTAAATACCGTCGCACATAAGCCACTCACATCAAAAATGGCTATATCCACATTGGCGAAGTTCAAGGACTATTTCGCTGACTGGCATCTTGTGTCACCGACGAATTCGATCCTTTACTTAACGGAAGAGTGGGTTGATCTGTATCGCATAATGAAAGGACGAGCCCGGTGGCAAGGGAGGTTCCACTTCCATGAAAGCGGGTCGAAGGAACGACTCGACGAAGCCCTACGCAGCATCGGCGCTACCTGGGACGTCGCCGGCTAGTACGACCACGGGCAACACACTAACCACCGAGTACTGAAAACGGCGTCGATTCGAGGACATTCCCCCCCTGCTACAATCCCGGCATGGGCGAAGGCACATTGCCACGCATCAGTCTGGCGCGAACATTCGCGGCTCTCCTGCGTTTTCTGGCAACCATCCTAGAGTCCGTATGGCTTGGCCTCAGGGCTAAAATCCCCTTGCCTCATCTAGGGGCCAGCCACGGCGTACCTGCCTTGATCGTATCGCCTAGTCCTTGGTCAGAGGCGTTCGCAGGGCAAACATCCAATGAGTTCCGCCCCTAAACGCCGCCCGACCAACCAACTCGCGGTTCAGACACTGCCTCCGTCTCGGCATCCTTGCTCGGCGCAATCGCCAAGAGTAGGCTACGGGGGCCGCGCGGGCGGGCCTTCGGCCGCCGCGAGGGCCGCACTGTTTGCTTCTCTTCGCAACCTCCTGGAGTCACCACGATGAAGCGCGATCGACGGATTGGCTGGTCGAGATGGGGCCGAAATGCGATGCTGCTGGGGCTTGTGGCCGTGGCTTGCTACGCGGTTGTCGCGCGGGCCGAGCCGGCCGGCGATGACGAAACGCCAATCGGAAAACGATGGTGGCCCTCAGAATGGGGCCCCGACGATCAACGCGGCGCCGCCAACCGGCAAGGACCCGCAAAAGTGCTCGAAGCGACCCAGCTCATCAAGACCGGCAAAGTCTATCAGTTAGGCCGCGTCTACGAAGACGGCATGCCGATACCTCCGGGCAGCAAGCGGGTCTACAGCTTGAGTATCCCCGGTTCGCCCACCAACGGCGATCCGATCGGCAAGAATCAGATGGTCTCGTTCGACGAGCTGGTGACCGCGCAGATTGGCCAGGTCGGCACCCAGCTCGACGGGCTGGCGCACGTCGGCGTGCGCGTGGGGCGCGACGATCTGTTTTATAACGGGTTCAATCGGGCCGATTTCGCGCGGGCCTACGGCATGCTCAAGCTGGGCATCGAAAACGTGGGGCCGATGTTCACCCGCGGCGTGCTGTTGGATGTGGCGGGCATCCGCAAACGCGATCGCCTGCCGGTCGGCTATGCCATTACGCCGCAGGAATTGCAGGCCTGCGTCGATGCCCACCATCTCGAGATTCGTCCGGGCGACGTGGTGATGCTCCATACCGGACACGGCAAGTTGTGGATCAAGGATAACAACACTTACAACG
>JBGQKM010000015.1:0-34983 GCA_041499515.1 Planctomycetia bacterium
CTAAACAAGAAAAATAACACGACCCCGCTTCGAATCAAAGTCGGTCGTTTTTTCGCCTTGCCGTTCCGGTCTTGAGGACCGGCGAAGCTGTCGATGTGTTGTTTCTCGTTGATATCGTGCATTGGTCGACATCTCCATAAGTTGAAAATACGCGTTGCAGTATTCGTCCTCTTTGAGTTAGATGCGGAATCCCACATCGGAGCGGCCAAAATTGTCGCGAGCCGCGCCCATTCGCTCCGTGTAAACCCCGGGAATCTCACGGCTTAGTATGCGCCAGCCCTGCCTCGGCTCGCGACATGCGCCCGGAACGTCGCGCTGCCGCAGAGTGCCTGCGGAATTCGTCTAATCGCCGCTTGGCACGGGCGTTGCGCTTGTGCGCATTTTGGGGGGTTAGGCTGGCAGACGGTGCCCGGTTATGCTTATTCTTGTGTGGACGGGAAGAGGTTGGGTTATCTGCCAGCTAAATACACGGGTTTAGGTACTCATACTGCGCACCCCGGTAGCCACTAACGAGCCAGCCGTTCCGCGGCGCTCAAACTTCTCGTGGAATCTCTCCCACTGACTTTGTTTCGCAGATCGGCGTTGGCCAGCGGGCTATTGAGCGTCGAGCAGATTCTCGAGGCCGAGGCTGCATTACGCCACGCCGGCGGATCGGCGAACACCTGGCTGGAAATCGACGACGAGTCGCTGGCGTCCCAATTGGTCGAAATGGGCCGCCTCAATCGCTGGCAGGCCGAACAATTGAAGGTCGGCCGTTCGAAATTCCATCTCGGTCCCTACCAGGTGATCGACTCGATTGGCCAGGGCGGGATGGGCCAGGTCTTCAAAGCCGAACATCGTTTGATGGGCCGCATCGTGGCCATCAAGGTGCTTCCGCGGCACCGCTCCACGCCCGATGCGATCGCCAGCTTTACCCGCGAGATTCGGGCCCAGGCCCAACTCGATCACGAGAACCTGGTGCGCGCGTTCGACGCCGGACACGACGGCAACGTGTATTTCCTGGTGACCGAATTCGTGCCGGGCACCGATTTGCGCAGGCTGGTGCGTGCGCGCGGCAAACTGTCGATGCCAGACGCGGCCACCATCATTTCGCAGGCCGCGCGCGGCCTGGCGCATGCCCACAGCCGCGGCATGGTGCACCGCGACGTGAAGCCGGGCAACCTGCTGGTCACGCCCGATGGCCAGACGAAAGTCTCGGATCTGGGCCTGGCCAGTTTCTTGGGCGTCGAAGATCCGGACGATCCGCGCGCGGGCCGCATCGTCGGGACGGCCGATTATTTGTCGCCCGAACACATCACCTCGCCGGCCAACCTCTCGGCGACCAGCGACGTCTACTCGTTGGGCTGCACGCTGTATTACGCCGTGACCGGCAAGGTGCCTTTTCCGGGCGGGACCAGCCGCGACAAGGCTCGCAGGCATTGCGAGGACACGCCGCTGAATCCGCGACGTTTTCATCTCGACCTGACCGACGCGTTCATCGACGTCATCGCCGGGATGATGGAAAAGGATCCTCGCAAGCGGATTCCGTCCGCCGACGAGGTGGTCAGCCGGTTGGCGCCTTGGGCCAAAGATTCGGTGACGGCTTACGACATCGGCCAGGCCTCCGGCGGCGAGCTGCGGCCGATCACGCCTTCGTTGAGCGATACGCAGCCCGGTTTGTTCGACGATCTTCCGCTTGGGTCCGACGACAGCCCGAGCCAGGTTTCGCAACGCACCGATCCGGTCGCCTCGGCCGAGCATGAGACCTTGCCCGACCTGGGTCGCAGGCCAAACCTGGCCCCGCTTGAGCCGGAATATTCCAAGACACTGGTGTTCGCCGTGCTCATTCCGCTGTTGTTTGCCGCCGGAATACTGGTGGCCAGCCTCGTGCTCAAAGCGGTGCTGTGATCCGGCGCCTGCCCGCTGAAGCCGGCTGGAAGCGATTGGCATGGCTCTCTAAAATTCAGGCGCCGTGGCTTCCTGCTGCCTATGTCTTATGGAGAATTTTCCATGACGAACGTACTGCTTTATCTCGTGCTCGGCGCGACCGCGGGGATTCTTAGCGGGCTGGTGGGAATCGGCGGCGGCATCATCATCGTGCCGGCGCTGGTGATGTTTTGGGGCCTCTCGCAGCATCAAGCCCAGGGAACGACGCTGGCCCTGCTGGTGCCGCCGATCGGGATTCTGGCGGCCTGGACGTACTACCGGCAGGGATTCGTCGATTTGCACATCGCGACCTGGGTCTGCATCGGGTTCATGGTTGGCAGCCTGCTGGGCGCGAAATTGGCCGTGCAGCTCTCGGACGTCACGCTGGAGCGAGTTTTTGGCGTCGCGCTGCTGCTGGTGGCGCTGAAAATGATTTTGGCGAAATAAATCGCCGGCTGGCGCGGCAGTTACGCTTGTCGTGGGCCGAACAGCGCGCCTAAGCAGATTTGCGACCAGGTTTCGAATCCGGTCGTATCGGCCAAAATGTTTTCCAGCGGTCGAAAACCGGCCTCGATAATGTCGGCTTCCAGAGGGCGCACGGCCGGCCGTTCGACGTCGCAGATGTGGACCACGCCTAAGTGCACGCGTCCGACTTCGCTCAGGTCGTCGTTGATCAGGCCCACGCACTGCTCGCGATAGGGCGTGTCGATGGCCACTTCTTCGTTCAACTCGCGGCGCATGCCTTCTTGATAGGCGGCCGTCGCGTGTCCCGCCGACTCGCCGCCGGCCACGTCATCGGCCGAAATGTGGCCGCCGATGCCGACGCTTCGCTTGCTGTGCAGCCGCCCCTCGCCCTGCCCTTTGCCGCGGGTGTATTGAAACACGTGCGGCCGACCTTGGGGATCGCGATAGCGAAAGATCACGTAGGGGATCAACTGTTTGAAGCCGGGGTCCTGTTCCACTTCGTGACGCGGTCGATAGCTCGTGTTCTGGGGGCTGAACAGGGCTTCCCAGTAGCGCTCGATCTCGGCGGAGAACCCCTGAAAATGGCCCAAGCGATGAAACAGCTCGCTGGGCACGACCAGCACGCACTCGGTTTGCACATGCGTCACGGCAGAATCCTTTCTCGCGTTCTTGCACGGGGGACGGGCCAGACCTCTTCGACGAGCCTGATTGTAGCAATCCGGCCGGCTGAATCCAGCAGGCCCGCCGTCGGAAAAAAATAGAAAAAATCCAATAAACCGGGGTGTCATTGCGAATAGAATTGCACGGGGATGCTATGGCCCCGCGCTTACAATTACGCAAGGAGAACAAACATGTCACAACTCTTGATCGATTATCCCTGGCTGGTCCCGTGCATTTTGGTCGCCGGGGTGATCGTGACATGCACGGCGATCGTCGTAATCACCGATTATTTTCGCAAGTCGCACCAGGCAGAGATCGATGCCTCGTTGAAGCAGGACATGCTGAACCGCGGCATGTCGGCAGCCGACATCAAGACCGTCCTCGAAGCCAGTAGCGATGGCGAGGCCACGCGCATGGCGCTCAGCGGTAACCAAGGGGTTCGCGTCGCGCTCGGAAAATTCCAGGTGGAGGTCGGCGATGTCAATAAGCCCGCCTCAACAACTGGCGAATCGGCCGCGGCCCACGGTTAGAGCCGCCACGGTGGTAGCGAGGTTCGCGCGCCGGCATCTGTCAGGGCAATTTGAGTTTACAGAATCAGCATCGCGTCGCCGTAGCTGTAAAAGCGGTATTCTTCGCGGATCGCCTCTTCGTAGGCGCGACGCACCAGTTCGTCGCCACCGAAACTTCGCACCAGCACCAGCAACGTGGTGCGCGGCAGATGAAAATTCGTCAACAGCGCGTCGACCGCGCGAAACGTATAGGGCGGACGGATGAAGAGATCGGTCGGCCCCTCGAAGGCAGCAAGATCGCCGGCCTGCGCGGCCGTTTCTAGCACGCGTACCGAGGTCGTGCCCACCGCGACGACGCGCCCGCCGGCCGCCCGGCAGCGATTGACCGTGGCGACCGCGTCGGGCGTGATTTGGCACCATTCGCTGTGCATCTTGTGGTCGGCCAGCGACGCAACCGTGATGGGCCGAAACGTGTCCAGCCCGACGTGCAACGTGACGCGTGCGACCGACACGCCGGCAGTTTGCAGCCGGTTGAGAAGCTCCTCGGTGAAGTGCAAACCGGCGGTCGGGGCGGCCACGGCGCCGGGCGATCGAGCGTATACCGTCTGATAGCGCCCGCGATCGGCCTCGACCATTTCGCTGTCGCGAATGTAAGAGGGCAGCGGCACCCGGCCGACTTGTTCCAAAAGGTCCAAGGCACTGCCGGTCGCCTCGGGCAGTGCGATCCAGGCCCCGTCGGGCTCTTTCAACAACAGCCGCAAGCGAAAGACCTCCTGGTGCCGCTGGTTGACCAGCGTGATGTGCTCTCCAGGCGTCGGTTTGCCGCGGGTTTTGGCCAGCAGCCGCCATTGCCCCTGGTCATTGGCCGAAAGGAATAGCCCCTCCCAATGCCCGCCGCTCAGCGAGCGAAAGCCGACCAGCCGGGCCGGAATCACCCGCGTATCGTTGATGACCAAACAATCGCCGGCGCGCAGCAGCGAGGGCAAATCGCGAATATGATGGTGTTGGAGGCCGTTGGTGGCCCGATCGACCACGAGCAATCGGGCATCGGTTCGTCGCGCCGGCGGGTGCTGGGCGATCAACCGCCGCGGCAATTCATAATCGTAATCTTCAAGTGATAGCATGCGCGACTTCGCCGCTCTTTACCTGCCGACGCCTCGCGGATATAAGCCCCAGACTTCAACGGTTTCGAGCCGAAAGAACCGGCCGCAACGCCTGGTCGCGGCTCGCGGATTAGTTGCCGCCGATGGGTCCCTGCCTTGAACACTCGTCCCACCCAGCCGGCGCGCATCGCGTTTTGCATCACGGAACTCGATCCGGGGGGCGCCGAACGGTGTCTCGTGGAACTGGTCACCCGGCTGGATCGCCGAGAGTTCGACCCCGTCGTCTATTGTCTCGGGCCGCGGCCGGTGGGCAATCCCATCTCGCTGGCCGACGAGCTGGAGCGGTCGGGCGTGCCGGTTTATTGCTTCGGCGCGCGACGGGTGGCTGCGTTTCCTTGGGTATTGCGAAAACTGCGGCGTCAGTTGGCCAGCGATTCGCCGCGGATCGTGCAAGCCTTCTTGTTTCATGCCAATGTTCTGGCCGCGCTGGCGGCCCATCGGGCCGGCGTTCGCCATATGGTCACTGGCATTCGCGTCGCCGAACGGCGTTCTTTGTGGCATCTGGCAATAGCACGATGGAGCGGACGCTGGGTCCAGCGCCACGTGTGCGTCAGCCAGGCGGTGCGCGATTTTTCGCTTCGCGAGGCAGGGCTGCCCGAAAACAAACTGGCGGTGATTCCCAACGGAGTCGATGCCCTGCGGTTTGCCTCGGCCAGGCCGTGTCCGCTGGAAAGTCTGGGCCTGGCGCCGGGCCGTCGTGCGATCGTTCACGTTGGGCGGCTGGAGGAGCAAAAGGGGCTCGCCTGGCTGCTTGCGCAGATGCCGCGGATTTTAGGCCCCTTGCCGAATCATGATCTGCTGCTGGTGGGCGACGGGCCGCAGCGAGCGCGGCTCGGGCTGGCCGCCGAGCGGCTCGGTCTCGGCCGGCGGGTTCATTTTGTCGGTTATCGCCCGGACGTGGCTGAAATTTTGGCGGCTAGCGATCTGCTGGTCTTGGCCAGCGAGTGGGAAGGCATGCCCAACGTGGTGCTCGAGGCCATGGCGAGCGGCAAACCGGTAGTGGCGGCCAATGTCGACGGGGTTCTTGAGGCCCTCGGCCCGGCGGCCGTGGAGCAAGTGTTTCCTCCTCGCGACGCAGAAGCCTTTGTCAAACAAATACTTGCGATTCTTGGCGACCCGGCGCTTGCTGACCGGCTTGGTCAGCAGAATCAGCAACGGGCGCGGCAGGAATTCAGCTGGGAAGCCATGGTGGGTGCTTATCAGCAGCTTTACGCATCGCTGTTGGCGGCGAATCCGTAGCGTGAAAATTTTTTCCACCGTGGCCCGACGCGACGAAGTCGGCTGATGCGAAACACGTTGCGAACCGTTGATCGTCAGCCAACGGCGCTAGTGGTCTAAAAACCAGCTTGACGCGTCATCGGAACTGGGTATTCTTGGGTCCTTGTGGTGAGAAGTGGGGGTTTTTGGTGATTCATGCTGCTGACCGGCACGTTTAGTCGATCGGTCGACGAAAAGCTGCGAATTGCCATCCCCAAATCGCTGCGAGAAGCTTTGGGGGCCCTGGCCAAAGGCGTTTTGTACGTGACGCCAGGCACCGACGGATCGTTGGCTTTATACACGGAGGATGCTCTGGCCCGGCTGGCCGAACGTTTGGCGCAGGCTTCGCCCAACGCCCAGGAAGTGCGTGCTTTTGGCCGCTTGTTTTACGCCCGGGCGCAGGCTGTGGAGTTGGACGGCCAGGGTCGGGTGCGGATTCCGCCGGAACTGGCCGCGCTGTGTGGATTGAAAAGCGAGGCGGTGCTGATCGGCCTGCAGGATCACCTGGAACTTTGGGACCGCAGTCGCTGGGAACAGTACGTAGCTCAAAAACAGAGTCACTACGATCAGATAGCCGAGGCGGCTTTCGAAAAACCTGCCTCATAAGGCCCAAATCACGAGTCGTCGGTTTCCGTTTCCATCTCAGCCATCGCATCAAGGAGTCTCGCAGGTTCGTCCGTCCGATGTTCGCCGTCGTGCGCCCCCCTCAGCGGTCAGTCAACGGCCACCGACTGACCACTGGGGCTCCGCAGGCCCGGTACGCAGGGAATGCCGTCGGGCCGCGAACCGCAGGTTGTGGCACTCAGGCCATGATCCGCTGCCCCCGACCTCTGTGGGCACATGGAAGTGCCCCGGGTAGGGTGGTTTTGTCGATCCGATGGACCGGGGTGAGCGACATTCGGGTAGCCACGTCCGGCCATTCTATGGATAATCCCCCTCCGAGACACGTAAGCGTGATGCTGGAGGAGGTAATCCACGGGTTGGATCCCCAGCCGGGCCAGATCTTCGTCGACGGCACCCTGGGCGGCGGCGGACACACGCGGGCCCTGGCCGAGCGCGTGGGCAAAGCGGGTTTGGTCGTGGCCTTGGACCGAGATCCGGCGGCGTTGGCCGCGGCGGAACGCAATTTGGCCGGCATGAGCGTCAAGCTTGTGGCCGCTAATTTTCGGGAACTGTCGGAGGTGTTGCAACAATTGGAGATTCCCGCGGTCGACGGCATCGTGCTGGACCTGGGCCTCTCCAGCGATCAACTGGCCGATGCGGCGCGTGGGTTCAGTTTCGATTCGCCCGGCCCGCTGGATTTGCGGTTTGACCCAACCAGCGGCGAGCCGGCCTGGCGACTGATCGAACGGCTCGATGCGACGCAATTGGCCGACCTGATTTACAAATATGGTGAAGAGCGGCATAGCCGGCGGATTGCCCGCAACGTGGTGGAAAAGCGTAGTGAGGAGCCGATCCGCACGGCCGGTCAATTGGCCGAGATCGTGCGACGCAGCGTGCCGCGCAGCCGGGATAGCCAGCGTATCGATCCGGCCACGCGGACGTTTCAGGCGTTGCGGATTGTCGTGAACGACGAATTAGGAGCGCTGGCCGAGGCCCTGGAGAGTTTTCCGAATTGCCTGGCGACGGGCGGGCGTGTGGCGGTGATCAGCTTTCATTCGCTGGAAGATCGCATCGTCAAGGAGACGTTTCGCGACCAGCCTCGCTATGAAGCCCTGACGAAAAAGCCGCTGCGTCCGACCGAGTTGGAGATTCAACGAAACCCTCGCTCGCGCAGCGCAAAAATGCGCGTGGCGAAACGAATTTTGTAGTGCAACGTAACACCAACGGGGCGCCCGGTGCGCTTCGGTCCTCAGGAGGAGGCCCACGATGGGTAAGGAAACCAAAATCGGTCTGGCCGTGATCGGCCTTTTGCTGTTGGTCTTCGGGGTCCTGCTGTTCAGGAAGTTGACGGTATTGGACGAAGCCAGCAGCCTCGATTCCTCGGCGGTTGCATCGGTGGCGGCGGTCGAAAAACCCAAAATCGTGGCGGCGCAGCAGGATACGATCGAACGTTCCAGCGGCGAAAACCGGTGGAACGGCGGCGGTCGAGGCCGCGACCTCAATGCGGAACCGACTGGCGGCCCGCCGGCGCCGCGATACTTGCCCCGCGTTGACGTAGCGGACGAAAAACCCGTGGAAGTGCCGGCCCACGATCGTTATGCTAGGTCTGGCGCGCAAAGTGCCGCTGAAGAAACCAACGCGCCGATCACTCGCACCGGCGGCAGCAATCCGTTCCGCAAACAGGGCTCTGGGGCCGACGCCGATGAAGCAACAAGCGAAACGCCGCCGCGGGTATTGGGCGATGCCGCGAATGACGCGGCGGCTTTGGAAAGTCACGAGGAGCAGCCGGTTCGGTCGGTGCGCAATCCGCTGCGCCGGCTGAGTGCCCAAACTCCGGTGGAACTGGAAGAGCCGGTTACCGATAGCCTGCCGGCCAGAGCCGACGCATTGCCGGCGATGGCCGAAGCAGTCCTGGATAACGGCGGCGCGGAGCCAACCGGCGGCCGAGACGATCTGACGCTCGCGGCCGATGAAGATCAGGCGACAGGCCGAGCGGACAACGTCGGTCGGGCCGTCGCACCATCGCCGGCCCTCTCGCAATGGCAATCCGCCGGCCCGGTCGACCGACCGCTGCCCCGGGCTCGCGAAACCGTGCCGGCGGGCAACGGCGAGTACACGGTTGGTCCCAACGACAGTTTGTGGACCATCTCGGAAAAAGTGTATGGAACCGGCGGCTATTTCAAGGCGATTTACGAGCACAATCGGGCGAAGTTGCCGCGCGCCGATCGGTTGGTGGTGGGCACGGTGATCGCCGTTCCGCCCACCAGCACGCTGGAACAGAACTATCCGGCGCTGTGCCCCAAGCAGCGTAAATCGGCGATGGTCAAACCGCGGACGATGCAAGCCAGTACGCGGCCCCGCAAGTCAAGCGGCGACAACGTGTACGTGGTGGAAGAGGGAGACACCCTGTTCGACATCGCACGCTACGAGCTCGGCAAAGCGTCGCGTTGGGCCGAAATCTACGATCTCAACCGCGAGATGTTGGGCGAAGACTTCGACTACTTGCAGCCCGGCACCGAATTGACCATGCCGCCTAAAACGTCGGCCAACGAATCCTTGACCCGGCAGCGCGATTCGCGTTATCAGCGGTAGCCGGCTCGGTCGGCCGTCGAGCCGTTGAGTGTAAATGGCAAGTCGCTGGCCAAAAAAACAACGGGCCGCCGGCATCGAATCTGCTGCCGGCGGCCCGTGGTCGTTGACCTGGAAAACCCGCTCTTAATGGAAGTGGTAGCTGGTGTTTTGCTCGTCGAAATCGTAGTCGGTGAAGCCGTTGTTCAGCTTGATGTCGGTGTAGGTATATTCTTCCAGCAACAGTGGCGGTCCGCCGGGCCTTTCGGGCCAGTCCCAGGATTCGTAACGCACCGGGATGTTCAGTTCGTCATCCACGAAGACCAGCGCCTTGTTGAACTTGAAGTTCGCGCGAGGCACGGGGTGGATCACCTGGATGCACGTGGCGAAACGCTTATTGATCTTCGCGCCCTTGAAGAACTTGACCTCGCACTCGCCGAATTTCTTGTCCTGTTCGGCCACTTCGACCAGCCGCTTGGTCAAATTGTAAAAGCCGATTTCGGTGATCGGATAGCGCTGGCCCGCCATGGCCATGGCTCCGTTGGGCTGCAGCGGCACGGTGCCGGCAATCTTGCGAATGCCCACGCCATGGCCCAACAGGTTGCCGTTGTTCTTGCCCTCGACGTACAGCGCCTCTTGGCCGCGCAGTTTCTCGGGACCGAGAAAATACATGTACACGCTGAACGGCTCGTGCCGGATCTTGAGGTACATGAATTCCTGATCGTTCAACTTGTTGCCGATCCGCTCGCGCTTGACCATGACGGCCGAGTAATCCTTGATATTGTTGCGGATCGTGTTGAGGGCCGCGTACGCCATCTGCAGGGCCGGATCCAGCGGGTGCCCCGGCTGGCCGACCGCCGGCTGCGCCGGAAGATTGTTATTGGCGGCCACCCTGGCCCCCTCCGGAATCTGCTGCGCGACCCGATAAACGGGCTCACGCAACTGATCGCGGCCCGTTCGCCCGGCCTCGCGAGGTGCTTGAGCCCACGTGGTCGCGCCAACGCCCGCCACGACCGCAAGTCCGAAGAGCCATTTACCGCAGGTCATCGTGTTCTCCTGGCCGATTGACATACTGCTTTCACGACGCAAACCCGAAGGGAAAGTCGCGGCTGCCAGCTACACTACGTTGGCCGCTTGCCCGCATCACCAGCCCCGAATTCCTTTTCGGCCTGTCAGTAGGCTTGCACACACCAAACCGCATCCATGCCGCGGGCACAGGTCAGCCGAGTTATACAGAAGTTGCCGGTTGCCGCCGTGGTATGTTATCGCCCAGGCAATCGGACTTATATTACAATGCTTCTCGCTCCCAGCCTCGATTGCCTAATCTTTCGTTCGGCACGGACAGAGAGCCGTACAGGTCCCCTAGTTTACTCAATCCAGCGTTTGCCGGGAAAGGGCGATTTGTGACCCTTGCAGCAATCCACGTGGCCGCAATCGTTTCGGCGCCGTTTCAAGAAAATACCTACATCGCCTATCTTGAGGGCCGCAGCGACTGTTTGGTGGTCGATCCTGGCCTCGAGCCCGACGAGATTCTGGCTTTTTTGGACGAGCACCAGCTTCAGCCGGCCGCGATTCTCATCACCCACGGCCACAGCGATCATATTGCCGGAAACGGCGCCCTCAAAGCCCGATTTCCGGCTTGCCCGATCGTCGTCGGCCACCTCGACGCGCCCAAGCTGATCGATCCGAGACTCAATCTGTCGAGCGCCTTTGGGGCCCACCTGGTCAGTCCGCCGGCCGATGTGCTGGTTCGCGAGGGGGACGTGTATCGCGCCGCGGGTTTCGAGTTGGAGGTGCGCGAAATCCCGGGGCATTCCGTGGGCCACGTCGTGTTTGTCTGGCACGCGGGCCGGCCGATCGTGGTGTTTGGCGGCGACGTGTTGTTTGCCGGCAGCGTGGGCCGCACCGATTTCCCCGAAGGCAGCTTTGACTCGCTGGCCGGCAACATCTGGAGCAAGCTCTTTACGTTGCCCGACGACACTCAAGTCCTGCCCGGCCATGGTCCGCCGACAACCGTGGGCCAGGAAAAGCGCAACAATCCGTTCGTCGGCTTGCCGGCGGGGTTTAAAGGCTGATCGGGGGACGGGACGTCACGCTGAGGAATTTGGGACCTTGTGGGCCCCGGTATCCCGGATCGCATCCTGATTGGCCGTGCTGGGAAGGACGGCCGGCAATTCGAGCGTAAAGCGGCTGCCGACGCCGAGCTGGCTGGTGACCTGGATCTGGCCGCCGTGTTCCTTGAGGATCTTTTGACTCACCGGCAGGCCTAAGCCGGTGCCGCGGCCCCCTTTGTGAGAGACAAACAGCGTGAAGATCTTGTCGAGGTCTTCCTCGGCGATGCCGACGCCGTTGTCTTCGATCACGATCCGCACCAGCGCTTCGTCGGGTAGATATTGCGTGGAAATGGCCACGCGGCCGATGGGATTGTCGCCGCAAGCATCCAGGGCATTCGTCGCGACATTGAGCACCGCGCGGTGAATGGCCTCGGGATCGAAGGTCAAAATCGGGATGCCCTCGGCCGCATGCCATTCCAAGGCGATTTTCAACTCGCTGGCTCGCGACTGCATCAACTCGGCCACTTCGCCGACGACCTGGTTCATGTCGCCAGGCATGGGATCGGGCTCGCGTTCCTTGCTGAAGGTGAGCATGTCCATCACCAGCGACGAGATTTTGCCCTGGTTGCGTTCGACCATGTCCCAACCCCGGCGGACCACGTCTTCGTCGTGCCGCTCCAGGCCCATCTCGATCAGATAACTGCCGCCGCGCATGCCCTGCAGGATGTTCTTGATGTGGTGCGACAGCATGGCGATCGTCTGACCCACCGCGGCCAGCCGTTCGGCCTGCATCATGGCCGAATAATAGCGGGTGTCCTCGACCGCCAGCGCCGCCTGGTGGGCGATCGCGATCATCAGCTTCAGGTGCTCGTCGGTGAATTTGTTTTGATGGCCCTTCTGCTGGATGATCCGTTGCGGGCTGGTCGAGGTGTCGATATAGATCACGCCCACGACGTCATAGCGGCCCTGCATGGGCACGCAAATGGCCTCGTGAATGCCCATCTGCACGATGCTGGCCGTCCGGTCCCAGCGTTCGTCCTGTCGGGCGTCGCTGGTCAGCACGCCCTCGTTGTGCTGCAGGACGTAATCGAGAATGGTCTTGCTGATGGCCAGTTTTTCGCTCGATGTGAAACCCTGTCGGTTGCGGCGCACTTTGGGCGCGAGAGTTTTGGTTTGCTCGTCCAAGAGCATGATGCAGCCGCGGTCGGCTTCGACCCACTCGAAAATCAATTGCATGATCCGATTGAGCAATTGATCGATGTCCAACGTGTGGCTGACGGCCAGGGCCGTGCGATACATGACCTGTAAGTTGCTGCGCGCCCGGGCGAGCCAGGGGCTGGCGGCGCCGTCCAAATCGAAATCGAGGATCTGGCTCCCCTCTTGCTGGCTCATCGAGCGCACGATCCGCGAGCTTTCGGCGGCTTGACTGCGCGACACGATGTCGATCTTGTCCGAAAGATCCTCCGGCAGGTTTTCACCCGGATCGGTAAACAGCATCAACGTGCCACCCACCTGCACGCGATCGCCGCTGGAGAGTTGCCGCTGCTGTTCGAGGCGCTGGCCGTTGAGATACGTGCCGTTGGAACTGCCCAGATCCGACACCGTGCAGAGGGAGCCGTCGAACCGAATTTCCGCGTGGCGGCGTGAGACTTCGGTGTCGTGAACTTGAATCTGGTTCGACGCGTCGCGCCCGATGCCCAGAGTCCCCTCTTCCAAATCGAAGAGGGTCCCTTGGTCCTGACCCTGGTAGACGAACATCGAGGGCACGGCCAGACTCCATTGCACGACCAGGCAAGCCACGAGCCGGAGTGAAGTCGCGCCTGGCTTCGGCCACGACCGCACTTGCGCGGGGAGGCACGGAATCCAGAAAACCGCCGCCATGTTAGGCGCTTCGAGTCAGCGGCCGCTGAGACTCATCCAGCAATGCTTCAATTTTACGAATCAGCGGCGCGTAATGATAGGGTTTGGTCACAAACTGCCCGCCCGGAAAGCTTTCCGCAACCCGTTTTGCGGCGCCCAACAACACGATCGGCGCACGCACCGAGGCGCGGCTGTAAAACTCGCCGCGCACCGCGGCGTTGGCCTGGTCGGCGATTTCCAGATCGAGCACGATCACGTCGGGATGGTGTTTGCGCGCCAAGGCGAGCCCCTCGTCCGCCCGGCTCGCCTCCCAGACTTCCGTTCCGCGCTGCGTGAGGGCGGTCCTCAGGACTTCCCGCGTTTCGGCCGATCGGTCGATGATCAAGACGCCTGGCTTGCAGAACAAGCTTGCTACCTCCAGGTAGAAGCGCCTCCGGCCCGGCGGCCCGCCCGGCCGCGCGGACGGCAATTTTCCACGCCACGGCGCGCATTCTTAGCGCGCAAAAGCCCGAAATGCCGTCCCAGCGAGTCGAAAGCAACGTCGGCCGGACTTCCGTGTCCAGGCCGCTGCCGTCGCCCTTTGTCTAGAGCGAAGGCGGGGAAGGATATCGAGCTATCCCCGGCGTGTCAAAGCGAAATCCGCTTGACGAGGACCCGGCCCGGGCAAAGAATCGTACGTGGAGCGAAACCCTCCGACTAGCCTCCGGTTCGCACTCTTCGCGCTGGCCCCCCTCGATCTCTTTTGTGGTTAGGGTTTACGTTGATGAAGCCATATCTGGTGGTGCCACCGCCCGGCAATCGTTTCGTGCTGGCTGCCGGCCTGTTGACGCTAGTTCTGCTGCCGCCGGCGCCGAGTGCGGCCGAGGATGCTAGCGCCGTCGAGGCTCGGCTTTCGCGGTCGGCCCAATACCTGGCCTCCGACGCGCTGGAGGGCCGCGGCGTGGGCACCAAGGGACTCGACCTGGCTGCGGCCTATATCGCCCAGCAGTTCCGCCAGATCGGACTGAAAACCGAACTCTACGACGGCGCGCCGTTTCAAAAGTTCAGCATGACCACCGGCGCCACCCTGGGCACTCGCAACGAACTGGTGTTCGTGGGGCCCGCCGCTCCCGGCTCGACGGAACCGCGACGCATCGCGCTGAAAGTCGGAGAACAATTCAATCCGCTGGCCATCGGCGGCTCGGGAAAATTCGAATTGCCGCTGGTGTTCGTCGGCTATGGCATCACGGGCACGGACGAAAAATACGACGATTACGCCAACGTCGACGTGAAGGATAAGGCGGTGATCATCCTGCGGCACGAACCGCAACAGGCCAATCCGCACAGCGTGTTCGAAGGCACCGGCACGTCCCGGCATGCTCCGTTCAACCGCAAGGTCTCGAACGCTTATGAGCACGGCGCGGCGGCCGTGATCTTTTGCACCGACGCCTTTGACCTGGACAAGAGCATCGCCAACGCGCGCAAACGATGGCAGGTCGCGGTGGACCAGATTGCCGCGGAAAACACCCGTTTTAAAGTGCTCGAAAAACCGGGCGACGAAGACTGGAAGAAACATCAGAGCGAGATCGGGAAACTGGCCGAGGACTTGACGAAATCGGCCGAACACCTCGACGCATCGCTCGACCCGCTGCTGCCGTTCGACGGCGCCGGGCCCGACACGGTCGAAGGACGAAACTTTCCGGTGATGTTTTGCCGGCGGAGTGACTTGGACGAAGTCGTACGGGCAGCGCTGAACACGACGCTGGCCCAGTTGGAAACCGGTATCGACCAGGGACCGACCCCACACAGTCAGGCGCTTTCCGGCTGGCACGCCGTGGGCGAAACGGGCGTCCAGCGCCAGGAAGCGGAAGTCAAGAACGTGGTCGGCGTGCTCGAAGGCCAGGGACCGCACGCCCAGGAAACCATCGTGCTCGGCGCCCACTACGATCATTTGGGATTCGGCGGACCCGGGTCGGCGGCTCCCGGAGTCCACGAGATTCATAACGGGGCCGACGACAATGCCTCGGGCACGACCGTGCTGGTCGAAATGGCGCGGGAATTGGCCGGCCGAGGAAAGAAACTGCCGCGGCGCTTGGTGTTCGTGGCCTTTACCGGCGAAGAGCGCGGACTGTTCGGCAGCGCACGCTACGTGCGCAATCCCCTGTTTCCGCTCGACGCGACGGTCGCCATGCTCAACCTCGACATGGTCGGGCGATTGCAAGACGAAAAACTGATCGTGCACGGCACCGGAACGGCCGGCGAGTTCGACGCGCTGGTGGATCGGTTCGGCAAGGAATTTGGTTTTCAGATCACGAAGAAGCCCGGTGGTTTCGGTCCCAGCGATCATTCGTCGTTTTACGCGGCCAAAGTGCCGGTGCTGTTTTTTTTCACCGGCAGCCACAAGGACTACCACCGTCCGAGCGACGACTTCGAGAAGCTCAACATCGGCGGCATGCGGCGCGTCGGCGACATGGTAACACAAATCGCGATCGCGCTGGCCGAAGCGCCCGAACGTCCGCACTATCTGGAAGTCAAAGGGGGCAACGAAACGCTAGGCGGTGGCGGCGACCGTCCCTACTTCGGCAGCATTCCCGATTTCTCGCAGGATGAGGCCGGCTATGCGCTGGCCGGCGTGACCCAAGGTGGACCGGCGGAGCGCGGCGGCATGAAAGCGGGCGATATCATCATCCAGTTCGGCGACAGCAAGATCGGCAATCTGGAAGACTTCGACAGCGCTCTGCGAAAATACAAAGCCGGCGACAAAGTGCCGGTCGTGGTCAAGCGCGGCGCCGAGCAAGTCAAACTCGAAGTCACGCTCGACCCGCCGCGATAGCCGTCCGGCGATCGCTGGCATTCGTGCGACGGCAGCCCGACCCGAGGCACGCCTGGGTTTCGCCGGTCGCCGTCCGTCAGGTGGACCGTGCAAGTGGCGGATTTGCGGGAAATAGGCCTCTTTTTTTTGGCCTTTACCAAACTTGGGGTTCTCGGCAGAATACCGCCTCGAAATCGACCCCCGAGACGGTTTTCGAGGTCGGTCGAGTTGTCCTGCGGTGGGACAGCGGAGGTCATGGACGACCAGCCGCCTACAGCAAGGAGTGCTGAAACGTGAGAACCACTCTGATCGCGGCCACGAGCGTGGCCATTCTGCTTGCCGCGTTGGCCTTCACCAATCTGCACGCCCAACAGTCGCCGCCTCCGCGCGCCGGTTCGCCGGCCGCGAATAATCACGGGATCGCGGTCATCGACGTCACGTTCATCCTGGACAACTACAACCGTTTGAAGCAGCAGACCGAAGTGCTCAAACGGGCCGGGACAGACGCCGAGGACCAACTCAAGAAGGAACGCGACGCGCTGGCCCGAAGGTTCGAGAAGATGAAATCCTACAAGGTCGGCTCGCCGGAATACAAGAAAGAAGAGGAAGAAATCGCCAAGGGCAAGTCCGACTGGGAGTTGAAAGTCGCACGGAAGAAAGGCGATTTTGCCGAGAACGAATCGAAAATGTACCTGACGGCCTATCAGGAAATCACTCGGGCCGTCAAAGCTTACGCCGATCGAAACGGCATTTCGCTCGTGTTGCGGTTCAACGGCGCTCCGATCGACCAGAACAATCGCGACGCGGTGCAAATGGAAGTCTTCAAGATGGTCATGTACTATCACAAGGATATCGACATCACGGACCCGATTCTGGCCGAGTTGAATGGTCGCGCCGGGGGCGTGGCGACACAGCCGCCGCAACGGCCTGCCAAACAGCCCCCGCGGTAATTGGCAAGTCTCAAGGCGGCTCGGCGGCGGTGGTTTTTCTTTTGCCGTGCGTCCCGTTGGCCTGTCATCGCCCTTCTTTCAACGTCCACGACGGATCGACGAAACGACCTTTGATGCACGCACTACGAAAACAACGCACGATTGGCCACGCGGCTTCGGTCTTGGGCTTTGGTTTTTGGAGTGGACGCGACGTGCAGCTTGAGTTTCGGCCGGCCGAGCCCAACGCGGGCATCGTGTTCGTCCGCCACGACTTGCCCGGGCAGCCGCGCATCCCGGCCCTGGTGGCCAATCGCATTGAAACGCCGCGCCGCACGACGCTCAGCCTGGCCGGCGCCAGCGTCGAGATGGTCGAGCACGTGATGGCGGCCCTGGCCGGTTTGCAAATTGACAATTGCGAGGTGTGGCTCGACGAAGCGGAGATGCCCGGCTGCGACGGATCGAGCTTGCCGTTCGTCGACGCCCTGGACGCTGCCGGCGCGGTCGAGCAGTCGGCCGCGCGGTCTCGCCTGGTCGTGCGGAATGTGACGCGGTTGGGCGACGACGACAGTTGGGTCGAAGCGCGGCCCGGCAGCAATGGCGGCATGAGCGTCAAGTTTCGGCTCGATTACGGCAGCGGCAACGCGATCGGACGCCAGACGTTGCAATTGCCGGTCACGCCCGAATCGTTCCGCCGCGAGTTGGCCCCCAGCCGCACGTTCGTGCTGCAGGAAGAAGCTGATTGGCTGGTGTCTCGAGGACTGGGCAAGCGGGCGACCTATCAAAACGTGCTGGTATTCGACAAAAATGGACCGGTGGAAAACGACTTGCGCTTTCGCGATGAGTGCGTGCGCCACAAAGCCCTGGATCTCGTCGGCGATTTGGCGCTGGCCGGCTGCGATCTAGTGGGACACTTTATTGCACATCGCAGCGGACATCGACTGAACGCGGAGCTCGTGCGGGCCCTGTTGAACGAAGAAGAAATCGTGGAAAGCCGGCGGCGCTCGGCCTGACGGGGCCAGGCCGCCGGGAATCTCGGTTTGTGGCTCGGAGCATGGATGCTCACCGGGCGCGAATCCATGGACGCGGAGCGACTCTCATGGCTACCCATGTCGCCGAAAATGTTTCCATTCATCCCCGGGCCGAGATCGACACGGACGTCGAAATCGGCCCGTTTTGTGTGATCGGCCCCAACGTGCGCATTGGTCGGGGCACGCGCCTGGAGAACAACGTCACGCTGATGGGACGCGTGACCCTGGGCCAGCACAACCATATCTGGCCGGGAGTCGTCATCGGCGGCGATCCGCAGGATATCAGCTATCGCGGCAGCGACACGCAAGTGATCATCGGCGACCACAACATCATCCGCGAATGCGTCACGATCAACCGCGCCACCGAAAAAGAAGAAGGGGTCACCACCGTCGGCAGCCATAATTTCCTGATGGCCTGCTGCCACGTGGCCCACGACTGCCGCTTGGGCAGCCAGATCGTGATCGCCAACGGCACGCTGCTGGGCGGGCACGTCCACGTGCACGATCATGCCTCGCTGTCCGGCGCCGTGGCGGTGCACCATTATGCCTCGATCGGCAGCTACAGCTTTATCAGCGGGTGCAGCCGCGTGTTGCACGACGTGCCGCCGTTCATGCTGGTCGAGGGTCATCCGGCCCGCCCGCGCTGCATCAACGTCGTGGCGCTCAAGCGCAACGAGTTTTCGCCGGACGTCATCAACTGCCTGGCCGAAGCCCATCGCCTGCTGTATCGCGCCAAAATGGGTCTGGACCACGCCCGCGAAATCCTCCGCGGCAACGACCAATTGGTTCCGCAGGTCAACGAGCTGTTGAACTTCATCCAGATTCAGCAGGAAGGCAAACACGGCCGGGCCCGCGAACGCAGGAGAGCGGCGTGAAACCCTTGAAGCTGGCAGTCATCGGGGCCGGCCATCTTGGGCGGATCCACGCCAAACTGCTGGCCGAGATGCCCGACGTCGAATTGGTCGGCATCGCCGATCCGCTGCCGGCGGCCCGCGAGCCAGTTGCCGCCGATTGCCACACCCGGGCCTACGCCGATCATCGCGAACTGCTCACGCTTGTCGACGGGGCCGTGATCGCCACGCCCACGCGATTTCATCATGCGGTGGCGTTGGATTTCCTGCGGCAGGGCACGCCGCTATTGATCGAAAAGCCCCTGGCCGTCAATTTGGCCGAAGCCGACGAACTGGTCGTGACGGCCCAACGACACGGCGCGCTGGTGCAAGTCGGCCACATCGAACGGTTCAACCCCGCCTTCACGGCCGCCGCGGCCCACGTTGGCCAGCCGCAGTACGTCGAAGCCGTGCGGGCCAGCGGTTTCACCGGACGGTCGACCGATATCGGCGTGGTGTACGATTTGATGATTCACGACATCGACCTGCTGCTGACGCTGGCTGATTCGCCGGTCAGCCGGGTGTCGGCCCTGGGTCTGGCGATCGTCGGTCGGCACGAGGACGTGGCCCAGGCGCATTTGGAGTTCGCCAACGGTTGCGTGGCCAACCTGAGCGCGTCGCGCGTCAGCCATCATCCGACGCCCAAGCGGCAGATGCAGGTCTGGAGCGCGCAAGGCATGGCCGTGATCGACTTCGGCAATCGCAGCGCCAACCTGGTCTGCCCAAGCGAAGCGGTGCTCCGACGGGAAGTCGACTTCGAGTCGCTCAGTCCCGACCAGCGGGCCGGCTTTAAAGACCGGCTGTTCAGCGAACTGTTGCGCGTCGAACCTTTGGAAGTCGAATCGCGCAACGCCTTGGGCGATGAGTTGCGCGATTTTGTCGACAGCATTCGCGCCGCGCGCCAACCTCGCGTGACCGGACAACACGGTCGCGACGCGGTGGCGGTGGCCGAAGCGATTCTGCAGTCGATGGCCGCTCATTCCTGGCACGCCTGCGGCCCAGGATCGGTCGGCCCATTGGCCGTGCCGTCGCTGCCGATTCTGCGCGGGCCCCATTGGCAAGCTGCCCCCCTGCCCGCCCGCCGCGAAGCGGGTTGAGTTCCGGGGTGGCCCAGACAACGTGTTGTCTGGGTCCCGACGGGATACGAGGGGGCGGTGAGTCGCGAGAGGCTTGCTAAACTGCCTCTTGTTGCTGCGCAACACCGACAACGAGTTGTCGGTGCCACCGGCGGGGCGGGCTTCGAAAACGGGTGAAAAATCTTGACCGGGCAGGCCCGTGGAGATAGGGTGGAAGGCACTTATGAAAAGACGCTTTCTTTCGTCGCTTTTCGTCGTCTCTTTGGCGTGCAATCTGGCCACCGGCATTCTGGCAGGTTACTACGTTTATACGCGATATGTCTCGCCGCCGGCGTGGTGGACGGACGTTCCCGACAATAGCCGCGCGGCATTTTTCGCGGCCTGCCCCGCTTCGCCTGGCGCGACGATCATCGCAGGCGATTCCAACATCCAACGCGGCATGTGGCAAGAATTACTCGGGCTGCCGATCCTAAACCGCGGCATCGATGGGGATAACACCGCCGCGCTTTTGGCGCGAGTCGCCGAGTTGGCGCGCCACGATCCGACTGCCGTCGTCCTGTTGGTGGGCAACAACGACGCGGGCCGCGTGCCGCTGACCGAGTCGATCGACAATTACGCCGACATTCTGAGCAGCCTCGAACCGCGCGCTGGCAGGATCATCGTCGTCTCGATTATCCCGCGCGATACTAGATTGAGGTCGGCGCGCTACGGGCTGTCCAACGACGACAACCGCGAGTTTAATCGGCGACTCGCCCAACTATGTAAGGAACGGGGCTGCATTTTTCTGGATTTGTTCGATGAGATGCTGGGCGCGAATGGACAACTGGACGCCAAATACCACACCGGCGACGGCAACCATTTGAGCGCTGTGGGCTATCGGTTTGTCGCGGAGAAGATCAAGCCGCTCTTGGTTAGCGATGGCCGCTGATCGCTCGCCCGTGTTCGCAATGTCGGTGCCTTTCAAGCCTTTGGCATGGGGGGAGAAAATCCAACCGCGTGGCGTTTCGCCGTGCTGATTACCTTGGATGCCTTCGGCGAGGCGACCTCAGTCGCGCGGCGTGTCGCCCAACCAACCCCAACGGGGCGACCAGTCCAGGGCCCTCGGCGTGTCAGTCCCTGGAGGAAATCTATGCCAGGTCGCGATCCTCGAACATGGCCAGGCCCAAGAGCATGGCGATCGAACTGTACAGGACGCAGTACAACAGGGCCACGCCGAGATAACTCATCGGCACGACCGCGCCGGCGGCCACGGCGGCTTGAATGTTGAAGTGGTCCAGCACCGGCAACACCGTGGCGATGAACTGCCCGGCGAAACGCACGATCTCGAACTTGCCGACCGACGAATTGACCAGCATCGGCACCAGGTGCCCCAGCACGTAGATCGACGAGCAGACGATCAAGTTGGCCAACATCGGCAGCCGCGTGGAAATGGCCACGCTGATGGCCGCCAGGACCACGGTCTCGAAAAACGCCAGCACCAGCCCGGGCACGATCTGGATCATTTCCAGATAGCAAAGTTGCCAGGCAGGTTCCGACTTCGCGACTTCTCGAAAATCGTAGACGACCTTGTACGAAACGGTGACCAGAAACAAAAACCCAAGCAAGATAAACAGCACGACCACCGGCCCCAGCACGCCGAGGAACTTGCCGAAAATGAATTGGCGGCGCCGCACCGGCTTGGAGAGCACGGTCAAGGCCGTGCGGCCTTCGACCTCTTCGGACACCGAGACGCTGGCCGACCACACGGCCACCAGGATCGCCCAAACCATGATCCAGATCAGGCCCGAATCCTTGAGCATCTTGATGTCTTCGCCAAACGTGTTGTACGGAATATAAATGAACGCCAGCAGTCCTAGGCTTCCCAGCCCGAGTGCCAGGTAAAACAGCGGTTGCGACATCGATTCCTTGGACGTCGTCTGGGCGATCGCCGCCATCTTTGGCATGATCATGCGCACGACGAGATAGAGCGCCACCAGCGCCACCAGCGCCAGCGCGGCACTCGGCACGACGCGCACTTCCGGAAACTCGATATCGGTCGTCGTGCGAACCCGCAGCCTGGCCGGAGTCGTGCCCACGTTGGTCACGAACCACTGTGCCAATTCGGCCTGCGGCACCGCTTCTTTCTTCTCGTTGAAGGGCTTACGCCACACGAATTCACTACCCGGCATCACGCGCACGTTCAGCGTCTGACCGGGCAGGTTGGATGCAACGGTGGTCGCAATCGTCAACGGCTGGTCGGTGTCGAGCGCAAAATAGGTGAGCTCCGCCAGTCGCGGTTGAAGCTGCTGGAGTTCGAAATCCCTGGTGGTCGGCGGCACTTCGAAGTTCATTTCCCTTGAGCCGACGGCCGAAATGCGCGTCACGGCATGCAGCAACGACCGATAGGGGATGTCGGGCGCCAGGAAAATGCCTAGCATTGCAAACACGCTCAGAAACATCGCCAGATAGAAAATCGGCAGCAAGATGCCTTCGCGCACGCTGGTGGAGGCCACTTCGGCCAGTCGCCGCGAGCAGAGCCAGACGACGCCATATAGGGCTCCCAGCGCCGCGACGCCCAGCCCTACGCCCACGCTCAACAGCCACACCGGGGTGATCCAAGTCACCAAGAGTCCCAAAACGAACAACGAACCGCCAAACATGATTGCTCTGTCCCCGGATTTCAAAAAGCTCAAGGCCCGCGACACTCGTCACGCGCCAGCGGCCTTCGACGGCGGCTTATCGCCGCACCTCAAAACTCGCGAATTCTTGTGTCGCCGGCAAAACGCTCATTTCCACGTGGTCGATGTATCGGTCCATTTCGCCGGTCATCGCCGCGAGGTATCGATCGAGCGCGCTCGCCGGGCCTTCGACCACCACCAGCACCCGGCCGTCGGGCAGGTTCTGCACCCATCCCCGCACGGCATAGCGCGCCGCGATCTCGCGCGCCGTGTAGCGAAAACCCACGCCTTGCACGCGTCCGGAAAAGGTGACTTCCCGACGTTCCGTGGCCGCTGTCGATTCACTCACCGTCGCACACCGCGATCTCATGCCGGGTGAAAAGGTTAAACCATGCGCGCGAAACGGCAAACCCCCAGTATACCTGATGAGCCCCAGGGTGCCAGATGGGCGTCGCGCTCAGGAGTGGGCCAGTTTGAATTCAGAATTCCAGAAATGTCCACCGCGCATTAAAAAGCCCGGTCGAATTGAACGAGCCTTTGATTTACCCGAGATGTGCCACGGTGGCTATGCTGCGCGACGTCGTCGGAGCACCGTCACCACCAATCCAGCCGCCGCGAAACATGCCAGGGCCATCGTGCTAGGCTCAGGCACATCGCTTATGAAATTGTAGCCAACTAGCCCCGCCGCCTCTGGAATGTCTCCAGGTCCCTGGGGGGCGGGCACGTAGAAGAGACCATTCTGTCCTTCTGGTCCCGTCTCCGCGAATGTGACCACCTCGAAAAATAAGGGAAGTTGGGGCACGTCGGCCAAATCAGGAGGGGAGAGGTCGTCTTGCAACGAAAAGAAGAAGAGCCCCTGCTGGCCTCCAGTGTTAGTGAATCGGATGAGATCAGACGGCGGGAGGACCCCGGGTTCAGATAGCACCACATCGCCAGGAGTGACACTGAAACCCAACGATGCCGCAAGAAATCCAACGTCATAAAACAGCCCCGTCAGTCCGGAGACGGGGTCCACGGAGAGCGAAGCCGGGATTGGGGTTGGACCCGCAGTGAGGCCATCGATGGCCCCGTTTCCTCTTTCGTCTACAGTGACCGTATATGTTGTACCAAACGCCGCAGTCGCCGCGAACGCCAAAACAAAACCACACACGACCAGGGTTTTTACTAACTTCTCCATACGTCACCTTTGTGTTGTCAGCGGCAAAACGACCGCCACTGGGTTGTTACTTTTGGTTCATCCGGCTAAGGCGAGTTGTCAGATTGGAAGGCAGGCGACTACTTCTGTTTTGATTGGGCGCAGCGAGTTGATTGTCTGACGACCGAATAAAAAAGCCCGTCCCTTTCCGCTCAATGCGAGCAGCAAGGTCGGGCTCATTTTGTGGATTGGGATTGGCTTCGCTCTGCCTATTCTTGGCGGGCCTTATTGTGACGGGTCGCCGGCGCCGTTGTCAATGATCTTTCCGGCTCACTCCGGGATTGTAGCAGGGGCGCACGGCACCACCACTAACCGAGGGCCACCGTTCAGATACACTGGCAAAGCCCCTCGATGCGAATCATTTCAAGTGACTCCACCACCCCAAAACGGGTCACCCTTGACGCGATCCGTTCACGATTCTAGGCTTTAGAAGCGTTGGCTCGCTCGCCACTATTGCCCGGTAGTGTAACGGTAGCACGAATGGCTCTGAACCATTTAGTCAAGGTTCGAATCCTTGCTGGGCAGCTTGTGCGGCTGTAACGGTACGCAATCCGCCGCAATCCGCGGAGAAACCCCGGGCCGGCGACCCACCATTCCGCGATCTTAGGGCATCGCCGTCTCGACCCTCGGCGTGCCGATCCGCAACGCTTTCGCGGGCCGGCCCTGAGGCATCAGCAGGACTTCGGCCACTTCTTCCGACCGGACCGGCAAACTTTCGATGCACTGGCGCGTCGCGCGAGCACCCAAGCCGGCGTAGACCACGATCGAATAGCGGGGGTTCAGGCGATTGCTGCCCGCGGCCACCACGGCGCTGTCGGGGTGAGCATACGTCTCGTTGCGGACCACGAACGAGCCGCTGCCGAAGCGAATGCTCAGTCCCTCGGCCAGCCGCGCCGTCATCGAGTTGCTGCTCGGCCGGCCAATCAGCAGTAGGTGATGACTTTTCAGGTCATCGTCCGAGACGTTCCGATCGGCTTGGATCGAGACGCTGATATTGGGTCCACGGCGAAGGACGTGGCGCTGCAACCGCTCGGCCGCTTCGCGCTGGGCTTCACGATCTGCCAGCGTGCCGTAGACGATCAGCGCCCGATCGTGTTCGGCCTCGAACGAGTCGATCGACCAGAAGTTTTCCGCGGACCGCTCGACCGTTCCCTGTCCGGTCAACCAGGGCTCGAACACCAGCGCCAGCGAGTGGCCGACCGTCTTCTCCAGATGATCGCGGAATTGCCCGGTGCTGACGCTCTGGCCCGAATGGGCTCGGCCAAATTCATCGAGGGCCGAGTCGAATGCCTTGGCCCCCAAGTGCGTGCGTAGCGTGGCCAACAGCATCATGCCCTTGCCCGAGGCGATCGCATACCAGTCGCGCGTGGTCCACTGGGGATGCACTTCGGCCAGCGGCAAGTCGCGGCCCAGGCGTTGGGCCGCCGCAAGCCAGCGCGATTCGGGCGCGAAGCGGGCCACGGCCAATCGGTCTTTCGCGTCCTGGTCGAGCGGTTTGCCCTCGGCTTTGCGCTGGAGCGATTTTTCGAGTGCCACGATTTTTTCGTAATCGGCAAATGCCGCGGCCAGCCAGATATCGGCGTCGCTCGCCGGCAGCACGGTGCCGCGCCAAGCCGGCGGCAGGACTTTCGCCCGTTCGTCGACTGGTTTGGCTTCGGGTTTGTCGAGTTTTGGAAAAGGCGCCAAATCGACTGCGGTGGCCAGTTGCGCCGGCCGCGCCGCGGGCGGCGCGGCGTGCAGCAGCGTCCAATCGTTGCTCACCAGCGGCTTGATGTCGCTTAAGCGGCGAGTTTCCTCGGGCGTGGCGTCCCAGGTGCGCCCCAGCGGCGGTCCGAACAGGGCCCAACTTTTGAGTTCTTTGGCCAGGGCCGTGGTGGTGAACTTGGCGTCGCAGGAGTGAAAGGCGGCCAGCGGCGGAGTGGTAAAGGCCTCGAAGCCGAAGGTGGCGTCGATCTTTCCGCGGCGGCGCTCGAAGAGCTGCTGCCAAACCACGTCCCGGTCGTGCGGGTGAAACACCATGTTGGCCGGTTTGGCCGCGACGCTGGGCACGGTCTCAAGGCGCACTTCGAGATCCTTGGTGTTGTTGCAGCCCCAATAGAAGCCCTCGGTGCCCCCGGGAAATTCGTGTTTGCTTGAGCGCCACAGCTTGTGTTTTTTCGTGCCCAACTCGAAGGACGCGACTTCGCTGGTCTTGGTGTCGCCCAAGAGCCACTCGTTGGTATACAGGCCGTTGTTGGAGGCGAGCAAAATATCGACCGCTTTGTCGATCGAATCGGCATACTGGGCCACGCGGCGAATCCGCGACGCCAGGGGCAGCCCCTCGGCATGAAAACTCGTCTGCGCGATGGTCGTCTCGCAGCACAACAGCCCCGCGTCGTTCATATAGTAGTCCAGGCCGCTCATGATTCCGCCGGGATACGTCTGAAACACGAGGCGGTGGCCGGCCTTGGGCTGAATGTCGAGCCAGACGTTGAAGTGGCGCACGGCGTAGAGATGAAACATCGTGATGTGGCCGAAGACGATTTGCCCGTCGGCCGTGGCCGGCCCGGTGGCCGCAAACGCGCTGCAGTGATCGTCGCCCTGCGGGTCGACCTGACCGTCGGGCGGATCGCGGAATCGAATGCCCTCCAAGCCCGTGGCCGTGGCCGCCAGGCCGGCGTCGAGAAAATCGATTTCAATCATCGAGTTCACGACCGCGATGTCGAGCAAATCGACGGCCCGTTCGTCGAACTTTCCGCCCGCCGCCGCGGCGCCGTCGGCGATGCCTTTCATCTCGTGCAAATACTCCGCGTCATAGCGGCGCAAGAACAGGGCATTGACCAAAGTGCGCAGATCGCGCCACGCCTCGGCCGGCCCCTTCGGGCTGCGCATCGTGGCAATCGAGCGGATATTGTCGACGATTTCGGCGGCCAGAAGCTTGCCATGTTGATAGCCGCGGTCGTACGGCTCGCCCTCGATGTGGACCACGATCCAGCCAGACTGCCCATAGCGATAGCCCTCGGCTTCACGCGTCACGGACGCCGGATCCGGCGCGTAATCGGAACTGGGCGGCGTCGGGAATTTGGAAGCCTCGCCCGTGGCGGCCTGAACCACCGCCGCGGACGTCAAAAGCATGCACAGCGTCGTGAGTCGGACCGAGAGATTGCGATGAAACATCGACAGACCTTTCGCCAGAACGTGGAACTTTCGAGCCATGAGTGCATTCGACGCGCCTGATCGCCGCTTATGCCAATATTTCCTTGATCGCGCGCCCGCCCTGAGCGACCGCGATCGGTCGGTTCGCGCGGTCGTACACGGGCATTTCGGGGTCGATCCCAAGCAGGTGATAGATCGTGGCGCAAATGTCGCGGATGTGGACCGGCTTGTCCTTGATGAACGCGGCCTGGTCGTCCGAGGCGCCGTGGATCGTGCCGCCGCGAATGCCGGCGCCGGCCAGGAGGACCGAATAGCAATACGTCCAATGATCGCGGCCGCCGAGGGCGTTGATTTTGGGAGTCCGTCCCATTTCGCCCATCGTCACGACCAGGGTCTCGTCCAAGAGTCCCCGGGCGTCGAGATCCTCGATGAACGCCGAGTACGTCTGGTCGAAACTTGGCAAAAGCGTCTGGCGCAGCATGGGAAAGTTGCGCTGATGCGTATCCCAGGCCGCCTTGCTGACTTCGAACCGCTTGGAATAATTGTCCCAGCTCACGTTCACGAACCGCACGCCGCGCTCCACCAATCGCCGCGCCAGGAGCGTCGTCGAGCCGAACAGGGTCCGCCCATACCGCTCGCGGGCTCGTTGGTCCTCGAGGCTCAAGTCGAACGCCTCGCGGACCTTGCTCGAAGTGAGCATCTCGAAGGCCAGGCGTTGCTCGCGTGGAAAGTTGCCCACGTCGCGTTTGGCTTCCAGCCCGCGGAACTCCTCGTCGAACATTTCCACGAGCCGCCGCCGGCCTTTGAGGCGATCGAGCGTGATCCCCTCCAGCAGCACCGTGTCCTTCAAACGGGGTTCGCCGCGCACTACTTGCGGATTCCAGATATCGTCGGGCGGGTGATCGACGAACGCCGCGCACTCGGTGCAGAACGGATCGTAGCGTCGGCCCAAAAAGCCGCCATGCGGTCCGGCCTTCTTGCGCACTTCGCCCCAACCCAGCGGACAGGGAAGATAGGCATACGTCGGCAATTCCTTGTGTCGGTCCCGCTCCAGGTAAGCGCACACCGAACCCATGCTGGGAGGATCGCCGTCGCGAAACTCCTCGTCTGGAAGGTTGACGTCGAAGCCGGTGTACATCGGCAGGTTTTTGTGACAGCCGCCGTTGTGATACACACTGCGGACGATCGCCGAGCGGTGCATCCAGCGGGCCGTTTGCGGCAACAGCTCGCAGATCTCAACGCCCGGCGCACTGGTGGCGATGGGTTTGAATTCGCCACCCACCCCGCCCGGCGCCTCGGGCTTGAGATCGAACATATCCTGCGTCGGCGGTCCGCCTTGCAGATAGATAAGGACCACGCTCTTGGCCCGCGCCGGGTGCAGGTACTCGTTGCCGGAGTTCTCCAGCGCCAAGAGCGCGCGGGTGTTGAACAGTCCGCCCAGCAGCGAGAGGGCCCCGACTTTCAGGGTTTCGCGGCGCGTCGGACCGGAGCAGGCCCGGCGTGCGCTTCCCAGGATCGTGATCGCACTCATGGCTGGCTCTTTCCAGGTTCGATCGTTCACCATGGGCTGAGCCTGGAGCCGACCCAGGCTCGCCGGTACTCACGATTGTAACAACGCGTGCCCGGCGCCCGTCTAGAGCGCAATGCATTTTTCTGAGATTTCTTGTCCGACCGCTTAGTCAGCCTGGGCAGGAATACGGCGAAGCGCCAGGCCCAGCATGATCCAGGTCCAGCCGTTGAACAGCATTTCCAACCCAACGAGCAGCCCGATGACCCACAGGGAATCGTTGGGGAGTTGGCGATAGATGATCACTCCGGCCAGCAGCGTGACCACGCCGTTCAGCAGCGACCAGCCCCATTGCGGATAGCGCAGGACCAGCGCGCCGACGCTGCGGAAAATGCCCAGGACGACAAACGATATGGCGACGAATATCGTCATGGTCAACACGGTAATCGCCGGATTCTCGGTCACGACAAAACCGCAGGCCACGTACAGGATTCCCACCAGGAGTTGCACCAGAAATCCACTCCACTTGCCAACCCAGAACGAGCTGACGATCGTGGCCACGCCGCCGACCATCAGCATCACGCCCAAAAAGATGGCGACGGCGAAGGTCGTGCCAACCGTGGCTGGCGGGACCACGATGGCCGCGGTTCCGGCCATCACTAGCAAAACGCCCAGCAGCAAGAACCACATCCAGTGGGACCGCAAATGGTGCAATTCGTGTCGCAAAACTTCCGACAAGCTCCCCTGCCGGCCAGCGGCCGCTCCCGTTTCGATGTTCATTTCCATTGCCCTTTATTCAAGACCGCGAAGTGAACGCCTCCGTGTTAGTGAGGTTCGGTCCTTGACGTGTGATTCATGCAATGAGTTCCGGCCAGGATGGTCGAGTTGGGTTGAGCCGGACGTTGATCCTGACGCGGACTGCCCGCTATCTTACCAATATGCCGCTACCGGCTGCGCGTATCGACCGGCGATTTTTCCCCATTATTTCGCGTCGGGACCGGTCTCGCTGGCTTCCCTCGGCTCGATCGTGACCCGAGAGTCCAAAGAAAAAAGCTGCCCTCCCCGCCCGAGTCGAGCGAGGGAGGACAGCTTTCCTACCTGACAAGCCAGAATCCATTCGGGCTGTCTCTATGTCGGCGGCTCATTGTCTACCTGGCAAACGGCCGGCAAGTGCGGGTGGGCCGCGGCGGGCCGTTTGCCTGGGACCCAAGCAAGCGATGGCCTAGACCATCGCCTTGAGGCTTTTGAGCGCTTGCAGCTTGACGACGTTGCGGGCCGGCTTGGCCTTGAAAGTCGTCTCTTGCTTGGTAAAGGGGTTGATGCCCCTGCGCGCCGGGGTGGCCGGCTTGCGGACGACCTTGATCTTCAACAGACCGGGCAGGGCAAAGATGCCGGGGCCGCCCGAGCCGAGGTTCTTGCCGACCAGGGTGGCCAGCGAATCGAACAGCGTGGTCACTTGCGCCTTGGTCAGACCCGTCGATTCGCTCAATGCGGCGGTGACTTCCGACTTGCTCATGGCCTTTTCGGTTTTGGTTTTCGTCGACATGGAGTTTTTTCCTCTCTTATGGATTCGTAGGGTCTACCCGATGCGCACCGCTGGTTCCTTCGGCACGTTTGATCGCGTCGTAGACTTCTTGGCGATGAACCGGAACGTCTTTGGGAGCTTCGATTCCGAGCCGGACCTTGTCACCGCGAATATCGACCACAGTGATTACGATATTGTCGTTGATGACGATCGTCTCGTTTATCTTCCGGGATAAGACAAGCATGGGTTCGCCCCTCCTTTGTTGGGCCTGGCTCGACCTAGGCCACCAGCACTCGCTTGACGGATCGTTGTCGCCGTGCCGAATTCTCGGCGGGCTGACTGGCAGGACGCATCAAACGCGTGTCTGGCGGACGTTCACTTCACTATCAACATGCTAGGTTACGCGGCGCGCTAAAGGATTCGGCTGGCGAAAAATGCCGAGATCTCGCGGTCCGGCCCCGAGGGTTGCAACGACCGTGACGGACGCGCCGCGCGATGGCCCCGAATGTAGCGATGGCGCCGGGCCCCTAGGGAAGGCCTGCCGGTCGAAAAACTCGTAATTTGCCAGGGGTCGAGAGTGCCATGCGGGTTTGGCCGCGTAAAAACGCGCCAGGCCGACGGCTAGAAAACCAGCCGGCCAAGCCATTCGGCGACTAGAGCGGGTTTTTCGGCGTGCTCCAGGTCCACCGTGATCAGCCACGTGATTTGAACCCCGCCCGGAATATCTTCCACCGCGTTCAGGGTGGTTCGCGACCGAATGCGCGAGCCGGAGAGCACCGCGTTGGGAAATCGCACGCGGTTGAGGCCGTAGTTGATCGACATTTTCGGAGTCCCCGCGATGCGCACCGTTTGACCGTGCAGGTGGCTCAGCAGCGAGAGGGTCAAAAACCCGTGGGCGATCGTGCGGCCATAGGGCGATTCGTGCTCGGCCCGCTGGCGGTCGACATGAATCCACTGTTTATCGCGCGTCACCTCGGCAAAGGCGTCGATCATGGCTTGCGTCACCTCGATCCAATCGCTCTGCCCGACTTCCTGGCCGACCAGGCCGCGCAGTTCCTCGACTCCCTGGATGATTCTTGGCGGCATGACGCGTGGTCCTGTGCAGCGGTTCGTTTTCGTCGGCGCGCCACCGGCGCCCGTTCTACGCGAACCAACATGACAGCCGCCGACCGGGCGGTCAATTGGCCGCCAACGGTTTTCAGGCGCCCGGTAGCCGCCGCCGTCAAGGTCGTTTTTTCGCCTGCCACCAAACCGGATGCAGGGGCGAAATCACGGGGGCCGATTCTGGAAAAACCCCGTATTGCCCGGGGAACTTACTATTCATCAAAATCCCGGCCCACGCTACACTTCTCCTCTCGTAAGCATCGGCAAGGAAGCCGGTGCCTGGCAACAAGGAGGTTGCAAGCGATGACGATTTCTCCCGATCCCGACAAAATCCGTACGATCGTGTTCCGCACGTTTTTGGAACTCGACGTCGACGAGGATTGCCTGGCCGATCTGGACGAGCGGATCATGCTCGATGAGGGCCGCTATGTCGCCCGCAGCTACCGGGTCGAAAACTTCCTGGCGATGTGGATGATCGACGTCGGCCTGGTGCAGTTCTACGACGCCAACGGCAACATGCTGCGCACCGTCAACTTGTTCGAAGAGATCGAGCCGCAACGCATGGCCGCCTAGGCCCGTTGAAAAATGGGACTGGCTCCGAGTTGATCCACATATGGTCGCCCAAGACAGAGTGCCGCGAGGTGCCTGTCCCATTTTTCATCACGCGGCTCGGGTCAGTCGCAAAACGTGTCAATTGAGCGACAGATCGGGCGGCGCGTGCTTGATGTGCAAGGCGGAACGCCACGCCGCGTCGGCCACGTAGCGATGCACGCGGACCCACAGTTCGTCATCGGGCCCGAAGACGTGCTCGGGCTTGCCCGGCATCACCGACCAAGAGCCCCGCGCGATTTCCGCCTCGAGCTGTCCCGCGCTCCAGCCCGAGTAGCCCGCAAAAAACTTGACCGGCGGGCCGTCCTTCTGCGCGGCCAGGCGTTCGAGCTTGTCCTTGCCGGCGCAGAAATACAAGCCCGGCATCACTTCGATTTCCAACAGAAACTCGTGCGAGTGCAGCGCGACCAGCGGGCCTTCGCACGGTCCGCCCAAAAACAGCGACTCCTCACGATGGCACGGCACTTCGCTCAACTGGGCCCATGCCGTTTGGATCGACGCAGTGGTGCGGCGGTTCAAGATCAGGCCCAAGGCCCCTTCTTCGTTGTGTCGGATCAACAGCACGACCGCGTGGTCGAACGGCTCGGGCAACTGGGGCGAGGCGATCAGTAGGTGCGATTGCAGCGACGTCACGATCTAACCTCGAAAACCAAGGTCTCCGACGCGGCGCGCCGGCGGGCTCCTCCCTTATCCTAGGATTCTCGCGGCCGATTTTAAAGGTCGTCGATTTGCAGCCGTCCCTGGCTGACCACGAGCCAGGCCGAGGGGGCCATCACCAGCACGATGCCGGCCAGGGTTATCGGGCTGAAGGAACGGTGCCAGACCAGCACGTCGAATGCCATCGCAAAGCCCACCTGCGTCAACGCCACGACCGAGACTTTCGCCGGCGGGCCGGCCGCGAAAGCCTTGGTCAGGAACAATTGGCCGATCGTCGCGCTAATGCCCACTCCCAACAGCATCAACAGCGACTCGCGATCGAAAGTCGACGTCGCCAGAGCCGTGTTGGGAATTAGCAACAGGGATGCCAGACACGCCACCAGCGACACGCCCGAAAAATGAACCACGATCGCCCGCGGATCGATTGCTTGCAGCCGGTGCAGCCCCAGCATGGCGATTGCCGTACTGACGGAACCGGCCAGGGCCGCCAGCGCCGGCAGTTTTTCATTCTCGGCAAAATGCGGCTGGGCCACGAGCGTCACGCCCAACATGCCCACGGCAATCGCGATCCAGTCCTCTTTGTGGGGCGCTTCGCGCAGCAGGGGCCACGACAGCAGGGCCACCCAGATCGGAAAGATGTTCGTCAGCGTCAGCACGTCCGAAACCGGCATCCGCGGCAGGGCATAGAACGTGCACACCAGACTGATCGTGCCGGCGATGCTGCGGATCCAGAGCGTGCCGGGCCGCAAAAACACCAGCTTGGCGCCGGCAGCGAGCGTCAGCAGCGTGGCAAAGGCCAACGCCAGCCCGGTGCGCGACGCGGCGACGATCTGCCAATCGCAGGTCGGGCCCAGCGCATGGGTCAACGTGGCCATCGCGGAAAAAGCAAAGGCCCCCAGCAGCATCCACCCGTAAGGAAGCACCGAGTTGGAGATCAAGTTCGCCGGCAGCCCCCGGCGGCGCGGGGCTGGTTAGAATTCAAAATGGCAGGGCGCGCAGCGCACGACGCACGATCCTATCGCATGCCGCGGTTCGTCTAAAGGCCATTCCGGCCACGCTTGAGGACAGAACACGTAGGCGAAAAACCAAGGGTTTGCCAGCGATGGGCTCGTTGGTCATACTCGGTGATTGGCTTCCGCCCCGTGGCGGCCGCCGGCGGTCTTGTCGTTCCCTGAGCATTCCCAAGGGCTTTTCAACGTGAAATCGTCCAACTTGCCGATCCCGCTTCGCGGCATCATTCCGCCCATGATTACGCCGCTTGTGGATCGAGACACGCTCGACGCCGCGGGACTGGAGCGTCTCGTCGAACATTTGCTTGCCGGCGGCGTGCATGGACTGTTCATTCTGGGCACTACCGGCGAAGCGCCCAGCCTGAGTTATCGCTTGCGGCACGCACTAATCAACCAGGTTTGCCGGCAGGTCGGCGGCCGCGTGCCGGTGTTAGTGGGCGTGACCGACACTTCGTTTGTCGAAACGGTCAATCTGGCCAAGTACGCCGCCACCGCCGGCGCGCAAGCCGTCGTGCTTTCGGCCCCCTACTACTTTCCGGCCGGGCAACCGGAGCTGATGGAGTACATCGAGGACATCGTCGGCGAATTGCCGTTGCCGGTGTTCCTCTACAATATGCCCAGCCACACGAAACTGACGTTCGAACCCGACACGATTCGCAGGGCCCTGGAGATTCCCAACATTGTTGGCCTCAAGGACAGTTCGGCGCAGATGATCTATTTCCATCGCGTACGGCAACTGGCCGCGGGGCGCCCCGATTTTTCGCTCTTGGTGGGGCCCGAAGAGCTGCTGGGCGAATCGGTGCTGCTCGGCGCGCACGGCGGCGTGTGCGGCGGGGCCAACCTCTTTCCGCGTCTGTACGTCGAGCTCTACGAAGCGGCCTCCGCGGCCCAACTCGATCGCATCGCCGCGCTGCACGCCCAGGTGATGCGGCTGGGCGAGACGATCTATGCAGTCGGCAAGCACCGCTCGGCCTTTATCAAGGGCCTCAAATGCGGGCTGTCGTGCCTGGGCGTTTGCGACGACTTCATGGCCGAACCGTTCCACCGCTTCCGCTCCAGCCAACGCAACCAGGTGGAAAAATATCTGGCAGAACTGGGCGTCAGCTCCAATCAACGCACGCTGCAAACCGTGTGAGCCCGGCCGGAGGTCGCTCGGGCCACCTAGTTGCGCGCCCCCCGCATTGCTTGGCTTGCCAAGCCGCTCTTCCGCCTCAATGTGCGGGAAAACGACGGTCACGGGGCACGACCGGCGGTCAAAAAAGGGTGCGTTCTTCGAGACCCATCCGACGGGCAGTTGAATTTCCAAGTTTTTTGGAAAAGTACTTGACTTCCAATCGGACCTCGACGATATTCACTCCGCAGCGAGGCTTGGTGCCTCTATGGTTTGATTCGTTTCTTGTCCGCGTTTTGAAGTGCTAATGCTCAGATAACCCTGTCGTCGTGGAGCCAAGCTAATGACCCGCACCCGTGCAGCCGTTTAACCGGTCTTGCACGCGATGCTGCTGGATCGGTCCGGTTGATCCGATCCGCCTGTTATTAGCCATCGATTTTTCTCCACGACTTTCACACGGGGTTATCGCTCATGAGCATTCTATCTGGGGCCTCAGCTAGCTGGGGCAACTACGCTACAAAACATCGGGACATCGGCAAGCGTTATTCGCGTACGTGGCTTGGCGCCGTGGTGATTTGCACCGCCGCGCTTTTCTCTTTGGTCTTCGGGCCAGCCGTCGCGATTGCGGATAACTGGACGATGTCGATGACGGTCGACAACGAATACACTACTTAATTCGGCGACTCATTTATCACATCGCCCACCTACGTCGGCA
>JBGQKM010000016.1:0-33722 GCA_041499515.1 Planctomycetia bacterium
CGGGACTATAGGCCAAAAAGTATTCGCTGCCCAGCTTCAAGCCCCGAGCCGCCAGAATCGGCTGTACGACGTCGCGCGTCGTGCCCGGATAGGTCGTACTCTCCAACACCACCAACTGCCCGGGCCGCAACACGGCCGCGATTTGCCGGGCGGTGGTTTCGACGTACTCCAAATCCGGATCGCGGCTTTCGCTCAGCGGCGTCGGCACGCAAATCAAGAGCGCGTCAGCTTCGGCCAGCCGTTTCATGTCGGCCGTCGGTGTGAACTTCTTGCTCTGGATGCAGTCGTGGATCCATTCCGACGGGATGTGTCCGATATAACTCTTGCCGGCCAGCAGTTTTTCGATTTTGCCTTGGTCGACGTCGAAGCCCATCGTGCGAAAGCCGGCGGCCACGAAGGCGCGAATCAACGGCAGACCGACGTATCCCAAACCCACGACGCCGACCACGGCCGTCTTGTCGCGGATTGCCTGTTCTAGTGCGATCGCCATCGATGCGAATTCCCCATTGAGTGTGCTCGTTCGTCGCGGAAGCGGACACATTGCGACGCGTACTAAGCTATCAACCATAACGCGCCGCGATAGCATTTGCATGCCCCCGGGCGGGAATTCAGAGCGCGGTGGTAACGCGTGCGATGGTTGACCGTATTTTGCCGTTCGAGACAGCCCGCGCCATGCCATCCCCTCGGCCTGCGGCATCGCAGACCAAAGGCTCGCGTTGCCGGCAGGGCCGCTCTGGTCCCTGGTGCTGCCCCAAACCGCCCGATCGGCTCGGGGCCGGCGGTGGTTCCTTGCCCCCCTTCGCCGGCCGCCACGGCCCCAACCTCGGCTTTACACGCGGCGTGCTTTTACGGTACCCTCCGCACCCCGAACTTCCCGCCGGTCTTGCCGCGAGGTGCTTGCCATGCGATATGCCCGATTGCTGTGCGTTTCGACTTTGCTCGTCGCGTCCTTCGGTTTGTCCCTTGGTTTGGGCGCCGCGCGGGCCGACGATTTTCGCATCGAAACCAAGGTCTATTCCGGCAAGGTCAAAAGCCCGCTAAGCCAAAACACGACGCTCTTTCGAGCCGGTTATGTGTACGACTACCTGTCGATTGCCGACCGGCTCGAGCAGGTCGCGGTTTTTGACCAGCCCCATGGCCGGTTCATCCTGCTGGATCCGACGCGCAAATTGAAGGCCGAGGTGGCCACCGACGACGTGTTGCTGTTTGCCACGAAACTCCACACCGTTGCCGCCAAAAGTTCCAACGCCTTCACGAAGTTCGTTGCCGATCCCGATTTCGACGTCACGTTCTCCGAAGACGGTGAATTGAATCTCGCCAGCACGCAGCTCACCTACCGATTGCAGACCGTGCCGGCCGCCAGTCCCGAGGCGGCCGCGCAATACCGCGAGTTCTCCGACGCCTACGCGCGCTTCAATACCATGGCCAATCCTGGTTCGACGCCTCCGTTTGCTCGTCTGGTGGTCAACGCGGAACTGGCCAAGCGGGGCCTGCTGCCGGCCGAAGTGCAATTGACCATTCCGGCCCGATCGCGCGCCAAGGCCGTTTCGATGCGCAGCGAGCACATCGTATCGTGGCGACTCCTGCCACGCGACGAGGAAAAGATTGCCGAGACCGCCAAACAGCTGGTGACCTTCAAAAAAGTCGATTTCGGCGAGTTCGCGCCGATCGCCGTGACCAAACGCTAGGCTACAGCCACGCGCCGGAAACGCGCGCGCCGGTGCCCGCCTTTCGCCGGCTCTGAAGCGGTTGCCCTTGTGGGGCTCCAAGAGCATCACCCCGCCGGAAAAAAATCGCCTCCGGCAATCCTGCCTGGTGGCAAGCGGTCCCGCCACCGGTTACGATGGTGACGTCCTCAAACCCCAGGAGCCTGTCGCCATGTCTCGTTCATGCGTTGTGTTGGCCTCGCTGGCTTGCTTGCTCTGTCAGTTGCCGTCGGCCGCGGCCGACGTGACGGTCGAAAAAACGGAGCACGGCGTGGCCGTGAAAGTCGATGGACAGCCCTTTACCGAATACTGGACGAAGTTCGGCACCAAGCCGATTCTTTGGCCGGTCATCGGCCCCACCGGCAAACGCGTGACGCGCAATTGGCCGATGGACGACAAAGTGGCGGGCGTGAAGGATGACGACCACATCCACCAGGCCTCCTTTTGGTTCTCGCACGGCAATGTCAACGGCATCGACTTTTGGAGCGCGGACAAGGGCCGCATCGAGCATCGCGAGTTCGTCAAAGTCGAGGGCGGGCCGCAGGCGGTGATCGCGACGCGCAACGACTGGCTCAGCCCCGATGGCAGCAAGCTGCAATGCCAGGACGAACGGACCCTGACCTTCGGCGCCGATGCCGACCGCCGCTGGATCGATTTCGCAATCGCGATCAAAGCCACTAACGGCCCGGTCCTGTTCGGCGATACCAAAGAGGGCTCGTTCGGCGTGCGCGTGGCATCGAGCATGCGCGTGCACGGCAAAAGCGGCGGACAAATTGTCAACAGCGAGGGCAAGACCAACGACGCGGCTTGGGGCAAACAAGCCGCCTGGGTCGATTATTACGGACCTGTCGAGGGTGAGACGGCTGGCATCGCCATTCTCAATCACCCCACGAGTTTCCGATTTCCCAGCTACTGGCACGTGCGCACCTACGGCCTCTTCGCGGCCAATCCGTTTGGCCTAAACGAATTCACCCATGGTGCGACCAAGGGCGACTATACGCTGCCGCCTGGCGAAACGCTCAAGCTTCGCTACCGCGTCCTGCTGCACAAGGGGGACGAAAAGGCCGGCCACGTGGCCGACGCCTACGCGGATTTTGCGAAATAGCCGTCTGGAAATCGCCCGGCCCGCGCCGGCGATTCGTCGGCGCGCTAAAAAAAACTGCAATGATTCTCGCGCGAAACGCGCGGTTTTCATCCCGCGAAATTCGAGCGGAAATCTTTAAGAAAGTTCCACATCGAATTCATTTTATCAGTTCCACCAAAATTGCCCTTCTTACTGCAATTGCGTCTACCATTCGGCCGATAGCATTTCTTGTTGGAACTCAACCCAGACTATCCATTCCGCACGCGACGATACAGCTTATCCATCTCCACGTGCGTTCAATAGGAGAACTAACGCCCCATGTTCACCAGCTCCCCGGTGATTCAAACATTGGACGACTTACGAAATTACGTCAACACGATCCTATGCCAACATAATCAACTCGAAATCGACGCCTTTCCACTGACTGAGCGAATTCTCATTCGCGCTGACCGGCCCTGTGGAATCTACTTTTGCCTCCACGGCCCGCGGGCGGTCAAGTTTTCGGCCATCTGGGAAACTCAGCACAATACGGTTTTGTTCTACGGTTCGACCGGCGAGCGCTTTCACAAGATCCAACTTGTCGAAGCCCCGCGACTGGAAATGGCGGCCGCCTGACGGGAGCCTCGCGGATCGCGTCCTAGCCCCGTCCACCCGGAACTGCGGTTGACAAGAACGAACGGGTGAGTATACATATCTACACTAATAAGAAGATTTGATCATAACACGGAGGTTCGATCATGCTCGTTCTGTCCCGGCGGGAAAAACAACGCATCAAGCTCGGTGATTCGATCATCGTTACGGTCGTCCGCGTGACGGGCGACAAAGTTCGCCTGGGGATCGAGGCGCCGCCGGAAGTGCTGGTGCTGCGCGACGAACTCGAACCGCGCCGCGTCAGCGGGCCAATCGTAGCCGAGGAGCCATAAAACACGTCGCGCCACCTGAGCACGCGGCGCAGGCGTGGTGCATGGCGTGTTTGGCGACGATGCCGTGCGTTTACCGTGCGATTTTTCGCTCTCGGCGCGACCGCTTAAATTTTCGGAGAGTCCATCGCGAGAACGACTGACGTTGTTTTGATTGCGGCAGTTGGCGCGGCCCTCTACGTCGCGCCGTAAACGCCAGCTTGTAGCCAGTCAAACGAGAAACTCGCAGTGATCCCCGATCACTGCGGGTCGTTGTGTGTAAGGGCCGCTCGCGAAGACTGGCGAGGCTTTTCCCAGTCGCGTGCAGAAGATTCGTCGATCCGGATGCAAAAGGCCGTGGCGCCGGCTACCCGGTCGATTGCGGTTGGCGTCTCGATGCGCTTTTAGTCGAAGTTCGCCGCCCCCTGGCGATCAGCCGCGAGACTCTGCTCCACGAGAACACCGGCCAGGGGATCTCGTTCCGCCCCACGACCGGCGAAGTCCCAGCAGCGCGGCGCCGATGAGAACAAGCGTCATTGTTGCGGGTTCTGGAACCTCCAGAACCGAAGTGTCGCAATTGGTGATGGTGTTGGTATCGAGTGTCACCGCGCCATTAAGCGCCAAGGCGCTTCCGTCTAAAATGGTTGCGCCGGTGGTCAGGGTGATGCTCGTGAGCGCGAGAATATGTCCTTCAAACGCAGTGCTTGTACCGAGCGTCGCGGAACTCCCAACCTGCCAATACGCGGCGCATCCTGGCATCGAACCGCCATTGATCGTCATGACCGACGAGTTACTTGCGGTTGTGAGCGTGCTCCCGATCTGGAAAACCCAGAGCGCATTGTTGTTGCCCTGGGCGTCGAGCTGGAGTGTTCCCGTCAACTGAGCCGACGAGTCAAAACGATACACGCCCGACGTGAGCGTGAGTCCACCCAGATCCTGACCAGTCAAGTTGCTGGTGGTCGTCATGCCTGCCAAATTATTGTATGCAGTGGTGTTTTCAATCTGCGCCTGCTGGGCGACCGCATCAGTTTGGTGTACCGTTCCCGTGATCGTGATGCTGCCAAGGCCCGTGATCGAAGTACCCGCGTACAAACCCAGATCTCCTGTGAGGGTGGTCGGGCCGGTATTGGTCACTGTCGAACCTGCCAGGACCGCAAAGTTCCCCGCCGTACCCAGGATGACGTCCGCCGTTCCTTGCATTGGGAAACAGGCGAGTACCGCAATCGCAAACAGAATCAAGGTTTTGCATCTCATTTTAGAGCTTCTCTTTTGATGCCCAGCCGAAGAGTGCCGTCAACAACGCGCAAGCCGTGTAACGGGTTTGCAGGCGTATGGCGCGAACGCTCAAGAAGAGGCGAAAGGTCTTGTCCATGTACAACTCAACAATCGACGGCGGGTCCATGCCGATGCCGATCGAGATGGGTTGAATTGCACGCGATTCCGTACTCATGATCCCACGCGCTCTGGCCGTTGCACGAAAGATGCCTGGAAAGGCATGCCGCGCAAACAGCGACGCGATTAGCGGGATTATGGGCCAGGGGAACCGCAAGCCAGGGGTTGAAAAAGGATGGGACCAAGGCGTCAAACGCCTCGCATCGACCGTCCTACAGCCTGCGGCGGGCAATCAGCCCAACCTCGACCTCATGAGCAACTCGAAAACTAAGGCTTAAACAAGAAGGAAATACCTTCATGTATTCTACCTGAGTTATCTATTTTAACAAACAAACCGCCGCTTGTCAATCTTTTTCCAAGAATAGCCAGGAATATCAGCCAATCCTGCTAAAAGTCACCAAATATCCCAATTTTGCCACAGCCCCACGGCCACAAAAAACGGCGACCTCACGGCCAGAGGCACCGCCTTCGCGTAGCAAGCACACCGACAGCGGCCCTCGCGGGAAACGAACGCCAGAAGGGCGGGGATCGACCGCCGGTACGTGACGCGGCACGCCCAGCGCACGCAACGCTCGCTAGCGGGCAATCCGCAAGAGGGTCCGCGCCAACACGCCCAGATCGCCAAGGAAGGTGGCCCGCGCGATATATTGCCGAGCCATGGCGATCTTGTCGGGCAGAATTCGCCCGATGTATTCCTGTTCCGGATCGGAACTGGCGGCTAAAATGGCAGCCTCGTCGCGATATTTTACCGACGCCGGGTCGGTCAGCCCGGGCCGAACCGAGAGCACATACGCGTAATCGTCGCGGAACATCTCCACGTATTTCGGCACCTCGGGCCGTGGCCCAACCAGGCTCATATCGCCCAGGAAAACGTTGATGAGCTGTGGCAGCTCGTCGATCTTCATTTTCCGCAGCCAGCGTCCGACGCGCGTGATGCGCGGATCGGCCCCGGCGGTGATCTGCCCGCCGCGCTCGGGGGCGTCGACCACCATCGTGCGGAATTTATAGATCCAAAATGGGCAGAAATTCCGGCCCACCCGCTGCTGCCAGAAAATCACCGGTCCCGGCGAATCGAGCCGAATCGCAAGAGCCGCCAACCCGAGCAGCGGACTGATCAGCACCAAGCCCACCCCGGAGGACAAAAGGTCGAAAATCCGCTTGATCGCGAGATACATCGGGCGGGACGGATTGTCGGGCTCCGGCGGGCTCTGCAACGGTGGTGACGAGGAAGAAAACTCTGCCACGGGAAGCGCACTCGCTAAAACAATTTGGAATTACGCGCGGTTCTGGGAACACAGATCGCGAACCACCTGAACCACGTAGGCGCGCTCCGCTGCTTGCATGCTGGGAAACAACGGCAGACTGACCAGGCGCTCCCAAAGCGGCGAGGCCACTGGGAATTGCTCCGGCGTCCAACCGAACCGCTCGCTGTAATAGGGGTGCATATGCAGCGGCCGCCAATGCACCGAGCAGCCAACCCCCGCTTCGCGCAGCTTGACGATGAATTGATTGCGATCGATCGAAAGCGTCTCCAATCGCAATCGAATGGGGAACAAGTGCCAGGCAAGGATCCGGTTCTCGGGCACCACCGGCAGCTCGAGGGCCGCCACGTCGCGGAGTTCTTGGAGATACGATTTCGCGATGGCCTCGCGCTCCAGGCGCATCGCCTCGCCGCGCTCGAGCTGATGCACGCCGATGGCCGCGGCGATGTCGGTCAGGTTGTATTTGTAGCCCGCCTCCACGATCCGATAGTCCCAGCTTCCGCCGCCCGTATATCGGCCCCACGCATCGTGCGACAGCCCATGCAGCGACATCATCCGCATTCGATCGGCCAGTGCCTGGTCGTCGGTGACGGCCATGCCCCCTTCGCCGGTCGTGATGGTCTTGTTGGCGTAGAAAGAAAAGCAACTCACCGCCGACGTTCCTTCGCCACAGCGCTGCCACGGTTTCTCGGCCGAGGAGCGCCAGGCCGCGGGAAAGGCGTGGGCCGCGTCCTCGACGACCCATAACTGATGACGTCTGGCCAGCGACTGTACGGCGTCCAGGTCCATCATCAGGCCGCTAACATGCACGGGAATGATGCCGACCACTTTCAGGCGTTCTCCCTGCGCGGCGGCCAGCCGGCCGGATTGCAGCAGCTCGATCTTTCGCTGGGCGTCGTCCAAGTCCATGTTGAACGTCTGCGGATCGCAATCCACTAGGATCGGCACCGCCCCCTGATAGCGCACGATTTCGGCCGTGGCCGCGAACGTCATAGTGGGCACGAGCACCGCCTGGCCGCGCGTCAGCCCCAGGGCTTCGACGGCCAGGTGCAGCGCCGCCGTGGCCGAGTTGACCGCCACCGCGTGCTTGCCGCCCACGGCGGCCGCAAACCCCGTTTCGAAACGTTTTGTCGTCGGGCCCGTGGTCAACCAGCCCGAGCGCAAACACTTGATCACCTCGGCGATTTCAGCGTCGCCAATCGAGGGTCGAAAGAATGGCACATTCATGGTGGTGGCAGCGTGAGAGGGACGAAGGCCAGGGGAAGTTAGTCGCATGGTATGGGTGGACAACCTCTCTCATTTCAAGGATTGCGGGTTTCAGCGACCTGCTTGTCACTTGCCTGCATCGGCTGCGCGGCACTCAATGGGGCATCGAGTTGAAAGTCGGGCCACGAGTGAGCGTCCAGCAGATCCACCATCCGGCAGCCGCCAAACCGATGAACGAGGCTGACGAAGCGTGATTCGAATCGGCCGCGACCCAATCCTTGATGCAACCGGAGTTTGAGCGGGATGCGGACGGCGATCTCGGCGAATTCTCGCGGGTCGAATTCATAAGGATGGCAATAGAACACGAAGGGGCGCGACTGCATCACGCGCCGCGCAAACCAGCGGCAGGCCAGACCCGGCAGCAGGCGATGGTATCCGCCGCCGCCGACCGGCCAATTTTTGCCCCAAGCGCGGTAGCTGGCGATCGGAAACTCCACGATGCTGTTGCCGCCGGACAACTGCACTCGCATCGGCGCAAGCGGCCAATCGGGAATGCCATACCGCCGCCGTTTGACGGGAAAAATGCTCGAGTCGTACTCGAACCCTTGTTCGGCAAGTTCCTGCAAAGCCCACAGCGAGCCGCGAACGATCGAAAAGTCGGGCGCACGATATCCACGCACACGCTGGCCGATGATTTGCTCCAACAAATCCTTGCCGCGTTTAAGATCGGCGGCAAATTCGCCGCGAGTTTGTTTGAAGATTTCGACGTGTCCATAGCCGTGGCTGGCGACCTCGTGTCCCGCGACGTGAATCTCTCGCACCAGTTCGGGAAAGCGCTGGGCAAGTTTCCCCAGCACGAACATCGTGGTCCGCACGCCGACCCGATCCAGCAGTTCCAGCAAGCGGCGCGTGTTGTCCGCGGCCCGCTGGGTGATCGGCAAATCACGATCCCAACTGGACTGCGGCCAGTCTTCGACGTCGATGCTGATGACCGGCGGCGCGTATTTTAGGGTGCCAGGCATACGTGATAATCCATTCCGGCGCCGTGAATTTTGATGATGTCGACGCTCCCAAACCCAGCCTGTCGGCCAATCGAACGAATCTGCGGTTCGTCGTAAAAATACACGGGACACCGCCGCAGCCGATAGCGGACCTTGCGAATCGGCGTGCGGAACCAATGCCTGCTGGGAAACGAAACCGCCGCCCGGCCGGTGAGAACGCCACGTAGCGCCTTGAAAAATGCGACCGGGTCGGCCACGTAATCGAGCACGCCCATGACGATCGCAAAGTCAAACGGGCCCGGCGGCACCGTTTCCGGAAAACAGCCTTCGCCGAGCGTGATTTTGTCGAGTTGGCCGATTCTTTCGATCCGCCTGCGGGCGAGTTCAAGCATACCGGGCGCGGGGTCCAGCGCGACGACGTGGCTCGCCCCGCGCTTGAGCGCTTCGGCCACATACGGTCCCGAGCCGCAGCCGATATCCAGTCCCCGTTTGCCCCTCAAATCGCCCAGCCGCTCGAAGGTGAGCGAATATCGGACGAACATATCGTTGCGATAGTGCTGGTCGATCCAGCGCATCACCGGACCGCGTTTGTCGTCATAAAACGTGTCGAACGATTCCGCGAAACTATCGAAGAATGTTCCAGCTTGTGATGAACTCAATGCGTGAACTCCTCGTTACCGACTAACGTTTCTGTTGCGACATCGATCCGCTGGGATCAAAAGCCTGCGGCCGGAATAGGGCCGCAAACAGCCCGTACGCAATCCCCAATGCGTACGCGGCATGCATGGTGGCCATCGCCACGGGCACGAGAGCCGCGACTTTCAGACCGACTTTTGGAATCGACAAGATCCCGATCGCCAGCAGGGCGCCAATATATAGCACCGGCAGCGCCAAGGCGACCAACGGTTGTCGCAGCACGAGGCCGCAGGCCAGCAGCACCAGCATCGTCAGAAAGAACAGCGGCGGCACGATTTGCCGTACGGTGGTGGGCCGCTTGTGCTTGCGCATCACGGGGATGCGCCAAAAACTGTATTGCACGTACTGCTGGAAAAGCTTCTGAAACGTGTCGCGCACGTAGTATTTATATTGGACCCGCGGTGAAAGATACGTCTTGCCGCCCGCCTGACTCATTCGATAATTCAGTTCGTCGTCTTCGGTGCGTACCATGACTTCGTCGAAGAAGCCAATGCGGTCGAAAACCCAGCGGCGGAAGGCTGCAAACTGGGCCCCTTCTCCGTAGCCCTCGAAGTTGGCAAAGCGATGGGTGGCGGTCCCCACTCCGAATGGATGCGACATGGCGATCGCCACGGCTTTCGAGAACACGTTGGTTCCCGTATGGACCGTAGGTCCCCCGACGCACCATGCTTCGGGATGTTCTCCCAAGAGCTCCACGTCTTGCCGCACGAAATCGGTGGCCACCTCGCAATGGCCGTCGACGCAAATAATCACGTCACCCTTCGATTTCGCGATGGCCAGGTTCAGGCCCGCGGCTCGGAAGCGGCTGGGATTGTCAACCATCGAGATCTGCGGATACCTGCGCTGGTACTCCGCGACGATCTCGCGTGTCTTGTCGTTCGACATCCCGTCTGCCACGATGATTTCGATGCGATCGGCGGGATAATCCTGCGCAAGGACCTGCTCGAGGCTGCGGGCGATGAACGGGCCCTCGTTATACAAGGGCATCACGACCGAAACGAAGGGCCGCTCAGTTGCAGTTGCTGGTTCCACGGCTTGTTTCTCTAGGAACGATCATTTCAAGGTAAGCTGACGAGCGCAACGCCGGCGCACCATGTTTTTTCGAAAAATCGGCGCGTCAGCCGTTGAGCTCAACCGCACGCGACGGCTCTTGGCCGCCTAGGTGACTCCCTTGGTGCGCAATACATTTAGGATTTTCTCCACGGAGACGAAGCTGGCGGCTTCCTCGGGATCGATCGTCACCTCGAATTCAGCCTCCACCGACATCAGCACGTTGAGCAAGTTCAGCGAGTCCCAATTCTCGACCGTTTCGTAAGACGTCGCCAGCGTCACTTGATCCAGCGGCAGTCCAAACACTTCGGCGACAACTTGCCGCGTTCTCTCTTCGACCGTACTAGGCATTCACGTTCTTGTTTTTCTGCTGCGACGCGCAACGAATAACTTTGGGCCAGGCCAGCGCGTCGCCCGACAACGCAGCCTCATAGACCTGTCCCCCGTCCTGGCCACCCAGTTCGGCAAAGCCATGTTGGTTGTAAAAATTCTCGACGGGAGTGTTCTTGGGCGTCCGCTGGAAAATGCCCCGCAAGCGGCTGGCGCCGCCCGCCCTGGCCAGGGCGGCCAGATAAGCCAGAAACGCGTCTTCGACCTGGCGGCCCATCACGCGGCAACTCATCAGTAAAGTATCAATCTCCCAAGTCTCGGCGTCCAGCTTATGAATGATGCCCACGCAAACCAGGCCCAAGTCGCCATAGCGATCGGCCAGTCGTAGCCAGGCCACCCGCGCGTCGGGCGAATCCATGAATCGGCGCAAGTCGTCGATGCCGTGTCGCCGCGTGGTGAGGTTGAACTGGTTCGTTTTCTGGACGAGTTGGTGAATGCGCTCCAACGTCGTCGCATCGCACGGGCCCACCTGGGCCACCATTTCCAGGTTGTGCAAGAAATCCTCGACGTTCGTGGCCTGTTCGGCGGTTTGTTTGCGCAGCGAGTCGGCCTGAACCATCGTTGCTCGCTGGCGATCCTCCGCCAGCAATCGTGGACGGTCGAGCACGGCAACTTCGCCCAGCGCGGCCAGGTAGCCCAGCGGATCGGCCGGCAGTTCGACGACGTGGACCATCGGCAGCTCGGCACGCACCGCGGCCCGCTCGACGGGATTGTCGTCGATGAAGACCAGCGAGTCCAAGCCGATGTTCAACGTCTCGGCGATCGTCCGCAGACTTGCCGGTTTCGGATTCCAATGGGCACAAATGCAAGCGAAGTGTTCTCGCTTGAGCAGCATTTCCGGATGCTTGTCAAGCATTTCGAAAACCGCCGATTCGTCGTTCTTGCTGGCAATGGCCAATAAGAATCCGCGGCGGCGAAAACCCAACAGGGCCGCCTGAAAGTCCTTGAAGACATTGCCCGGGTAGTCGTCCCCCAGCTTCACTCCCTCGAGTCCGTCGTCACCCAACTCGCCGCCCCAGAGCGTGTTGTCCAGATCGAGCACCAGGCACTTGGCCGCCGGCTTGACCAATGCGGCAATTGCGCGGGCCAAATTGCGCGCCAGGGGAACCATGTTTTCGGAGCTGCATCCGCTGCGGGCCATGTACCACAGTTTGGGATCGGTCCAACGCCGGCTGCCACTCTCGGCCACGATTCCGGCATAATCCAACACGTGGGCATCGGGAATTTGTGCCAAATCTCGCGCCAACTGCCGGTTGCATTCGGCCAACAAGTGCACAAAACCATCCGGATCGTTGGCGTCGAATACGTTCGCGTTGTGACTGGCGTCTTGTGCCAGGTTTGAAACCAGAATCGAGGCGCCGTGTTTGGCCCGCGCCGCACTCGCCAAACCGACCTGCCGCTGGCGAATCGCGTCGAACCGCTGCCGGGTTGCGTTGGGGCCGATGGCCGGGCTTTCGTGAACCAGATGGCGATCGACGTCTTCCAAGCGCAACGCGATCCACAACACGTCGGGCGAGTGTTGCCATAGCGCCGAATTGTCATCCAGCACCAATTGCTCGAGCTGATTAAATGGGCCGAACCAACTTCGCACGGGACAGCCCACACGCTGGCACTCGACGGTCACGAACGGCCGCAGCAGATCGGCCGTGAAGGTCGAAACCACGGCCAACCGGACGGCGTCGCTGCCGAGCGAACCATCGATTTCGCGCGCTAGGCGCAAATATTCGGCCGGTTTCATGCGATTGGGAGTTGCCGATGACATTTGGGAATCAGCCGTTTGACGAGGAATGGCTACCAGATTGGATGGCTGGCGGCCAGCAAGTTTTCCGGCCCGCTGCCGTCGCCGCGGGTCATATGGACTCGGTCTTTTTGCTCTTCGAACGGCTGCAGCACGGCTGAGACTTTCTTCGAGGCGGCAAAGATGAAATTGGACGGCCCCTGGTAGAGGCCGGCCGCTTCCAACGCCGAGCACCACTGCATGTGCGACTGGTTAGTCACGACGATATCCGAGTCATGACGCTTCAAATAATCCATCGCGGCGCGCGTCACCTTGCTTTCCATGCCACCAACGGCCAGGCAATCGACCAGCGAACCAACTCGCATGTTGCCAAAGTAGTTGTGCCCTTGCATCGGTATATTCAATAACACGGCCCAACCAACTACGCGGTCTCCGGCCGTGACTTTCAGGCGCGTCCAGCGCGGATCGCTTGCCGGATACAACAGATTGAGGATCTCCGCGTTGCGAACCGCGATGAGACTATAGCCGCCCTGGGCCACCTGCCAGACGTCATCGGCCCAGGCGGCGAATGCGGGGACCTCGCTGTACGCGAATTGCGAGGTGTCTTTCGGCTGCGTGCGAGTCCGGAGATACTGATAGGCGTGAACGGCCAGCGTGCCTAAGCCGCTGGCGGCCATCGCGTCCAGGGCCAGTCTTCGCGGCAGGGAGGTGCGCAAATAGACGATATTTCGCAAGAATCGGGCCGGTCGCAAAACGCGAAAATAAAACGGCACGGCGCACGTGCTCCAGCCGGCGGAGATCAGCAGTTTAGCGAACGTCTCGTGGTAACCGCCGATGCCAATCGTGAACAAATGCGGGTGTTTGCGCAACGCGTCCAAGTACAACTGCGCTCCCAGGGAAGCGAACTGCTTGTCGATCTGCCCCTCGGAAATCGGCAGCCGGAATTGGGCCAAAGAGACCACCTGTCCGCCGACCAAAAACGGCTGATACTTCAGAATATACGCGCCGCGCACCGCATCATCCTCGGTGGCCAGATAGTACTCGTGATACAGCTGGCAGCCGTTCACCTTCGGCAGCCATTTGGGCACGTGACTATCCGGAAACGAGAGCGCCGCGCCAGCTTGGAGCAGCCGCCGGTTGAATGCCTTGACGGCTGGCACCCAATCTTCGGTGTAGGGTCGGATCACGGTAGCCATCAAAATAGCGCGCCTAAGCGACGTGGACCGGGCCACTCCGGCCCAAATGTTTCGATTCGCGGGCCAGGATTTGCAGCTCCTCGAACAATTGATCGGCGAAGTATTCCAGGGTTTGTTCCGGCGCCCCGCGCAGACCCTCGTCGATCAGGTTTCTCCGCAGTGTTTCATCGGTCAACATCCGATGAATCGCCGCGGCCAGTCCGGGGGCATCGTTCGGCTCGACCAGCAAACCGTTCTTGCCGTCCTGTACCGAGGAGGGAATACCGCCGACTCGAGTGGCCACGACCGGACAACCGAACGAGCGGGCCTCGACCAAAGAGCGCGGTGTCCCTTCCGACAGGCTCGGCAGCACGAACACGTCGTGAGTGCGATACAGCTCAAACAGCGGTTCACCAAAATCCAGCGTTCCGGTCAGTTCGATATCGTCGCGAAAGGGGCTGTTGCGAACGCGCTCGTAAATGCGCGCTTCGGCGCCTTTGAGCACCTTGTCGCTGCCGCCGACCAGCGTGAGTTTCAGCGGGCGATCCTTGCGCAATTGCTCAAAGGCATTCAGCAGCGTGTCGATGCCTTTTTCCGGCCGAAAATAGCCGACGAACAACAATTTCGGAGGACTGCCCAATGATCGATCGGCGCGGGGCTGCATCTCGCGCCGGTAGATGCACGACGACACTACGACGCGCCCCTGGCGACAGGCCAACAGGTCCCACATTTCGCAGCCATTGGTCACCGAGCGGGTCATCGGCTCGGCTACCATGCGGCGAATCGTGTTGTTCGAGTGTAGCGCAAATCGCACTGCCAACTTCTTGAAAAGTCCACGGTAATCGCTCGACGCGGAAATCACGCTGTGCGAATTGCCCACCACGTGCAGAAGCTTGGGAGTGCCCAGACCCAACACGGCGGTGGGAATCGGAAATGGAAGCCGCACGAAGAGCACGTCCACGCTCCGGGCGAATCGCCTGAGAATCCGGCGAGTCCGAAAACGATACCATTGAGACCGAATCACGCTGGCCAACGGCGGCAGCAGGGTAATGTCCTCGGCCGGGAACTGCAATTCGTGCGTCCGGCCCGCCGAATCGTCGCTGAGAATGGGAATGCACAGTTTGGCCCCGGGCACGCGCTGGCGTAAAGCGTCGAGCAGTCGACCAATCGTATGATGTACGAACAGACGGTTTCCATCGCCCGGCGTCGCCGGAACCGAGCAGATGATGCCCAGTCGGGCGCCCTGCAACCCCATGAGCGCCGTGTCTTCACGACCGTCCTGTTGCGCCGGCGGTAACGCTTCAACCATGCGCTGGTCCGATTCAAGGCTCACGTTGCAGGAATCCGAAAAAAAATGTATTAAACACCCGTAGTTTTTCCAACGCGCGTGCAACGCTCCAGGCGAACGGCACCAGGCGTCGCGCCACGGGCGGTGCCAGCGTCGTGCGGTAGAGCGTCGCCCGCCAGCCGGGGAACAGCGCCCGAACGTCGGCCCGGCCCAGGCAGCAGACATGCGGATTGCGCGGATTGATGAAATAGTCGACCCAGATAATCGCGCCGCCCGGCCGCGTGACTCGCATCATTTCCGCCGCCGCCATGCGGCGCACGTTCGGATCGAGAATCGAGCTAAACATCATGCGCTGAAACACGACGTCAAACGACTGATCTTCCCACGGTAGTCGGGCCGCGTCACCGCTGCGGATATCGCTCCCTGGCAGCCGTCGTGCCGCGATTTCGGCCCGCTGGCCGCCCAACTCCGTGCCCGCAATGTTCTCCCTGAGGGCTCCGAAGTTTTCAAACACAGTCAGCCAATCGCCGCACCCACAGCCCACCTCCAGCACTCGCCGCTCGACGAGCGGAATCAGGTTCGCCCTGCGAAGGCAATGCAGCAGCATCCGTTCATGCTCATGGCGCACGAACAAGTTGCGGGGATGGCGCAAGGCGTAAAAATCGCCCGGTATCTCACGCTCGCGGCGCTCGTATTCAGCGATAATCCGCCGCGCTTCCACTTCGATGTCCGTGTTCATGCCAGGTTCGTCGCCGACGACGCTGCGAGATGTTCTGGGCCGCTTGTGTCCAAAAAAGGGAAAGGGAGCCACCCGCACCACGAATCCAATCAACCGGCCGCTGGAAGTGCGCCCGGCGGCAGTCGCGGTGCCGGTTGCATTGGATTTGGGTCGGCCATGGCATCGTTTTGGCGCGCGACTTCGGCCAACATGCACAGTCCAATTACCAAACCGAGCGCGATATTAAAGGAAAGATTAAACAGAATCTCGGCCGTAAACATGCCGCGCACAACCCACAGAATGACCAACATCCGCATCAGTCGCCGGCCTTCGCGAAAGGGATCTTCCCTGCCACCAACCTTTCCGCCTCCGCGTGGTTCCCAGGTCCACAGAGTCCAGCCGACGGCCAGCAAGGCGGCAAAGCAAATCAGACCACTGCCAGCGAAGATGTGCGCGAACACGTTGTGCGCTTCGACGGAGCCGGAGGCCACGTAACCCACGCGGTGGGCGATTTCGAATCCCAGCATTTGCGGACCGACGCCGGCCACCGGATTTTCCAAACCGACTTGCAGACAGGCAAGCACGATGTCGCGGCGAAGGACGTCGGACTTGTTTCCCTCGACCGTGTGCCGCAGGCGTTCGTCGAGCACGACCGTGCTGCCGAATTGCAGAATCAAATATGCCACGACCGCCGCAATGACGCCAACCAATAGAATTCCCTTGCCGCGCCGATCCCAAAAAAGCATCAGCGCAACTAATACCGCTCCCAAGTAACCGGAACGGTTGCCACCCATGAAAATCACGACCAGTGCCGGCACCGTGCCGCCGACGAAGATCGCTTTCAACACCGTTGGAACTGTCTTCCAGCGCAAGACGATATAGCCTGCCAACAAAATGGCCGGCAACGCAAATAACGAGTATGCGTTCTTATTGGCCGCTTCCATGACCTTGGTGTGCGTGACGTCCTCGGCCTGCAACCCGCGGAAACCTAACAGGGCCACGGCGATGCTCAAGCCCAGCGCGCCGGCCACGAAATCGCCGCGACGGCGAACCAAGAGCGCACACGTGACGATCGTGACCACGGCGGCACTGATTCTGAACACCTCGCCGACCGGATTCCGCCCGCCGTTGAGTCCCGAGAAGCTGTACATGCCAATAAAGATCAACAATGCCGCCAAGACCCGAATAGGAAACAAGTGGATGCGCGACATGACCACAAATGGAAATGCCAGCGCGATCGGGCCCAAACAGGGATGGATCATCAGGCCCATGACCAAGGGACGCAAACTGGTGAATCCGGATGCCACGACCAAAAGGGATATGACAAACAGCAGGACCCCATTGAGCGATAACCCGGCAATCGAAAATCTCTCTCCCGATCGACCCGACGCCGCGGTGGAGAAGACAGCCGTCGACAGCGGTAGGGCAGGCTGGGTACTCATGAGATCATCTGCGGGTTAGCCGGCAACGGCGTTTCCGCCGAAACCGGCGAAGTCCTTGCTCTCGCAACCGTTACGACTATTGTAGCACTCATTGCGGCGTTGGATTGTCGTTTGGATCGCGATAGGAGCGATAGGCCCGGGCGGCAATCTTTTGACCGATTGGTCCCAAAGCCAGGAGGGCTTGTAGGATCCGCGCATAACGATTGCGTCGAACGTACTGTGGATAGGCGGCCCGGCCGAAATTGAGCATGCGGCGGGCTCTTTTTCGCCCCCCCCGCGCCAGCGTGGCCAGGCCATGCCGGCCAATATCATATTCGACAAACGACCTGGCCACGTCTTCGCGCGTCAGGCCGATCTTTTCCAGCACTTTGCCGTCGAGTTCCAGGGTCGACACGTACTCATCGACCATGAACTTCAAGGCGCCCGCGGCGCTCTCCTGGGCTCCCTGATTACTGCTGTGCCAACGGTACGCAAATAAAGGCTGGTCGATAAAGTAGGCCATTTCGGCCACGCCAAGTACCTTCCAGTGGAACCACTTGTCAGGATTGATAAGCCGCCCCCCGCCATAGCCCTCGACCGCTTGATAGAGTTCGCGGCTATAACACGTCGCAGCGAAATTGAACGGGTTTTTCATTTGCAGCAGACAGCGTTTGAGCAACACTCCAGCCGGAACACCATAAACAGGAACCCCCAGGAGTTTTTCCAGCTCACTATTTCGATCGGCCGGAGTATACACCTTCGGATCGGGCCCATGTTTTCCCGTGATGCGATCTTCCGGATCGATTACTTCCCATGTGGCGCTGGCGATTGTCGAGCGGCCCTTGGCGCCGAGGTGTTCAAAAAGTTTTTTGTAGGTCGCCAGCGCGGCCGGCCGCATCAGATCATCGGACGAAAGCATGATCATGTATTCGCTTGTGGCCATGCGAGCCGATCGATCCAGATTGCCGCCAAAGCCCACATTGCATGCGTTAACGTGCAAGCGAATGCGTGGATCCGCAAAGTTCTTTACCAGTGCCACGGAACCATCGGTACTGGCGTTGTCTGACACCAGGACTTCGAAACTCTGGCCCTCTTGATCCAAAATGCTTTGGATCGTGCGCCCTAGATAGCGCTCATAATTGTAGTTGGGTATACAGATCGAGAATTTCATGGTGAAACAGCTACCTGCGCTTCAATCGTAATCCGCGTAAAATGCAGACCCGGCCGTCGATGGTCTCGTAGTCGTTCGTGGAGTTATACGTATGCGTGCCAATATTATTTGGCAGCCAGTCGGGCTGAATGACGCCTACCTGAGTTTCCCGATAGCAGTGATCGTCCAATTGTTCAACATGGTACAGATTCACTCGGTGTCCATAGATCTTGGCACAATCTTGGCCAGGACGTATTAACCGTCCGTTGTGCAAAAACAACTTCCCTGCCGGGCGTGCGCCTTCGATCGACGTTACGACCGGATTTCCGCGATGGGGTTGCCAAGGGCCCAGGGGTTTGGCGGACGAGAAGACGTGCAATTCACTGGACGCCATCCCCCCGTCAACGGCAACGCCGGCAAATAGCCAGTATTGGTCCTGATAATGCAACCAAGTGGCGTCAACGGCACGAATGTTGTCAAGCAACACTCGATCGAATTCCCAGCGATCCGGAAAGGCCGCGGCGCGCCACAGCTCGATGCGTCGCGACGCGCGGGTTTCGGGAATCATATAAATCTGGCCGTCATGCTCGAATACATACGGATACGACAAATGATAATCGGTGCTTATTGCCACGCGAGGCTTGGAGGGAGACCCTTGGCCATCAAGTTCAATCCAGGAAATGGCCGCGCGCTTGCTCGCATATTCGTAGTCCTCGAAAAATATCAAGTGCCGGCCTTGGTGTACGAAAAGGAAAGGGTCGGCATAGAAATAGCCCCGAGGAGGGCGTAAAAGTCGAAACGGCCCCCCAGCAAGTATCGCCTCCGGCGCGGACGCTGCAGGACGTCGACGCCAGGCAATCGACCACTGCTCCTCCGTCAAAAGATCGGAAAACAATCGCCTAAGCATCCGCCCAAAAAGTTTCATCAGAAAACTCAGCATGGCAAGGTTGCCAGGGGTACGATAAATCCCCTTCGAATAGGTCACTTGCTCGCGAAAGGTCTCGAGATTCTCGAAAGCCGGCCAGCCGTCGGAACGTAGTTGCCGCAGACGTCGCAAGACGCTTTCCGTCGCTTTCCAGTAATTGCGATTCCGGTTCAAGTATAGAGAGAAGAAATTCGTCTTTTCAATCGTTCGATCAATAACCTTTCCGCCGTCAAGTTGATCCGTCAGAATCTGCAGCGTGACGCCGCAAACCGGATTTCCTTCGTGCATTTCCCAAAACATTGAAGGACCACCACGATATGCGCGATTATCGCCGTGATGAAACGACCAGACTCCGCGACGGGCCGTTTCCAGAATCGGACCCAGAATGATACGGAAGCCAAAACGCAATATGACATCCAGATCCTGCTGACGGATCTGCTCGATGCTTTTGGAATCGAACGTGTCCGTAAACTTCCGACGTCGTGGCGTTACTTCCACTAACTCGACTTCTTGAAGCAAGGGCTTCAAGTCAACGGAATCAAAGGCATCCGGCCGAAACCAACGCCGAAATAACTTGCGATCCATTCGATAATAAATGGCATACAAGAGCGTCGGAAATAGCGTACGCAAACGATGCCAAAGGGAGGGAGACGGAGATCGATTCAATATGACCGTAACCACCCGGGCGAAGTCGCTGCCCTGAATATCCTCGATGATCTTGGCGATCCAGGCTCTGTCGGTCCAATCGTCGAGCATCACTCCGATTCGCAAATAGCCAGCGCGATCGGAGTCCGATGCTGACGTGCGTTCGGCTGCCAGGGGATGTTCCAGGATCGGCTCGGGCAGGGAACCCTTCGCACGACCGTCCGTACCGCTGAGGTTCATGGATTTTTCGACAGACAAGGAGAGTTTGTTTACCTTCAGTTGGAAAAGTGCGCGGCGGTATCTCCCGCTGGCGTTCGGCGATTCAATGGCCGCGCCATGGCCTGCTCATAGACGCGCAGCACCCCGGCGACACACGCCTCTAAAGAATACGTCGACTCTGCCCGCTTTCGTCCAGCCTGACCCAGCGCCGTTCGGAGTTGCGGGTTCCGGACCAAACGTTCGATATGGGCAGCCAATTCTTGGGAATTGTCGATTTCAGCCAACAAACCCGTCTCGCCATCACGAACGATTTCTCCAACTCCGCCACCGCGCACGCCGACCACGGGCAGACCGGCGGCCATGGCTTCGACCACCACGCGGCCGAACGATTCGCCATCTGCGGGATGCACGAGAATATCAATTTGCGACATGATTTGCGCCGGATCCGCCACGAAGCCGGGCCAGACAAAGCGATCGGCAATCCCGGCTCGCGCGATTCGTGCATGCAGTTTGTCGAGATACGGGTCGCCCGGAGTCGTGCCGCCCTGTGAGGGATCGTGGCCATAAAATCGCCACTCGATTGGCAAGCGGCGATCGACTTTGGACGCGGCCTCGACGAACAGCGCGTGTTTTTTCCAGCGACTGGTCAAATTGCCGGTCATGCCCACGATGACTCGCCCGTCGCACACCGGCGCGGACCGGGGATGGAAACGGCTGATGTCGATTCCATTGGGCACGACTTCCATGAGTCCGGGCGGCAGCCAAGCGCGAACTCGGGCGGCGCTGGATTCGGAATTGGCAATGAGTTTCGAGCAATTCGGAGCCAGGTAGGCGCCAAACTTTGCTCCCTCGAAAGGCAGGCGAATGGGTTGTCCAGGCCCAATCATTTCACGCAAGTGCCAGACGTGGGGTAGTCCCAAGCGCCGGGCCGCGAATCCTCCTTCGGAGGTCACGATCGTATTGGTGTGAATCAAGTCAGCATGCCATTGTCGAGCCATCGCAATGATTTCTTGCGTCGATCCCCACTGGCACCGCGTTTGGACCAACTGACGCATCTCCTGAATCGGACGTTTCCACAGGGCACTACGAATCTTGTGATTCGTCCAATACAACTTCGTAAAAGCTACACGCCCTTCGACGGCCTCGGCAATAACGTTGAAATCGGCCTGAAACCCGTTGGTATCGCAGACTGCGCAGGAACGAATTCCATGACGGCGGAATTCGGCAATCAGGCCCAGCGTGCTCAATGCCGCGCCCCCCGTGGGGGAATTCAGCACGTGCAACACCATCTTCGGCAAACTCGCGGCCGATTCATTTCCAGACAGATTCACGAAAATGTCCTGAGTATCGTGTTGGTACGCGCCGGATGAACCGCTGCGTGCTGGCCAGAAAACCCGTGCAGCGAGTGATCTCGCCAGGGCATCCAATTAAAGTTCTTCGTAGGCATCGCCAATCCATTTAAGTGCCATGGCCAGAGCAAACAGCGCTTGCTCCTCGCTCACGCGGAGGCGGAAGGGGATCATGCGAATCAGGTGCAATCCCATGTAAAACAAGCCCTTGTGATAGGTTTGCTCGGGCGAGCACGAAAGAATCTGCGACCAGTAATCGACGCAAAGCTGTTTGATCGATTCCTCCGGACATTGCAGCGTTGGCTTGAGTACGATGTGACCTTCGTCGATCTGCTCGCACAGCTTGGCGTCAGAGCGAGCCCACTCTTCATATCGGGCAATCAGCGACTGGAACAATTTCCCCATGTCGAGTTCGGGCGCGTCCAGGAAATCGCCGCCATCCATGTCGATCACGCGCACGTTGCCGGCGCGGTACAACACGTTCTCGAAGGTCAAATCTCCATGAACCGCCGAGAGCCACTTGGGCGCCAGACACTGCGTCGCGTGCCGTTCGAGCACGGCCGACAGCAGCGGGTTCAGCGTGGGATACGTCTTGTCGTTGATGCGGATTTCGCCTTCGTTCACCAGGCGCCCCAGAACCGGATGCGATTGAATCGCTTCCAATTTCGGAAAAATCTTGCGGGTACAATGGGTCGCAAGCCAATCGGGTCCCGACGTATTGGTCGAGATCTTCACGCCGTACACCCGCTCCTGGAAGACCCCCAACAGTTTCGACAACGCCTGTTGCAGCTCCACCGTGCTCAAGCGTGTCAACGGTTGATGCCCGGACAGATACTCCATGTCGTAGAAATACTCCAGCGAATTGTCGTGGTCTCCATATAGGGCCGGGACGATTTCTCCAAAGTGTGAAAAGCGTTCCAGCGTTCGATACTGGTTCTTGAGCTTGGCATAGCCCAGGGTCAGGTGATCGCGTTTCAGCACCCGTTTGCGGACGAATCGTTTTTCGTCGTCTTCCACCAGCAACGTATCGGCAAACGAGGCGCCATTAAAGCGTTTGAGAATCGTCGGCGCCAGGGAAGGAATCGCAATATGGCTGATGCCTTCATTGCGAGAAATCTCGTACGAGACAACTTGCGGCACCAGCATGGCCGAGGGCTTGCGATCGTTGATGATGTACCGCGGTCCGCTCGGCAGACCCATGTTCAAGCGATGGAACGGCACACCTTGTTCGCGCAGTGCCTTCTCAAGTTGCTGTTCTTCGGATTGCGGCCGGGCGGTGGTCAAAATCACCAGATACCCCTCGTCGATCCATTGCGCGAGTTTCTCCTTGCTGCCCGGCAACAGTTGCAAAGGCCGATCGTAACGCGGTTGGTCCTGGTGCTCGGTCACCGTACCGTCCAGGTCGCAGAAGATCGTTCCTGGAAATTGGTCTCGGCGCGCGCGTGCCTCGCGCAGCCCACGAGCATCGCCGAAGAATTCAGCCCGTTCGATCTTGACCGCGCGGACCGTCTGGCCCGTGGCGATCAATTCCTTGATCGCCTGAGACAAGTAGCCGAAGGAGCGGTTGTGGACCAATTCCGCGGTGGACGCGATGTCCTTGAAGTAGTAGCAACCGACCACGCCGAAGAAATCTCCGCTGGCCGCTGGCAACTCCTTTTCGGCAATCGCCGTGACTCGCATGTCCGAAGCACATGCGGCCACGCTCCACGATTTCAGGTTTTCGCCCTTCAGGCTCCAGATAGGAAACAGGCATGCTTCCGACCGGGCCGTCAGGATACTATTGAACAGAGGATCGACGTCGATCGAGTGGTCGCTGTCGCAGACGATCGCGGGCCCCGTGATATCGCGTTGGATCACGGTCATGGCCAGGGTCTGCGCCGGTCCCTCGGTCGGACGATCGAGGCACACCAGTTCGAACGGGATGTCTGGAAAAATCGTCCGCAGTCGGGCTTCGACCGAAAACTCGGCTTCCTGCTCGGCCAGGGTGACAAACACGAACCGGGCAATCGACGGCTGCCATTTCAAGAAAGGGCGTACGACGGCCGCAATCACTGGCTCTTCGCTGAGCTCGACAAACGGTTTGAACTTGTATCCCAAGTGCGCAGCGTGCCCCGCCATCGGAAAGATCACCGTGATCGGCGGGTGATCCGAAGACTTCATAAACTCAATCCCGAAGCCAGCGCGTCGGCGCGAAACATCTTTACCGTTTCCAGCGAGAATTCCGCCAGATCCTTGCCGAATGACTTGAGTTTGTCCAGCATGCCAATAGGCACCGTGACAATATGGCAGCCGACCTCGGCCGCGCTAACGACGTTGAAGATCTCACGGCAACTGGCCCACAACACTTCAACATGCCGCCGATCCTTGTATTGTTCGATCGCGCCGCGAATGATTGTCGCCGGATCGATTCCGGCATCAGCGATCCGGCCGGCAAAGATCGAAACCACCGCCGGCGTGCCGCTGTCGAAGCAGCCCGCCAGACCGGCAATCTGCTGCGGCGTAAACACCGCCGTCACGTTCAGTTTGACCCCCGCCAATGACAAAGACTTGACCAGGTCCGCGGTCGATTCTTGTCGGGTGTTGGTGATGGGAATCTTGACGTACACGTTCTGACCCCAACTGGCCAGCGTGAGGGCCTGCCGTCGCATCTCGTCGAGCTCGTCGGCAAACACCTCGAACGACACCGGTCTGCCACCGACCGCCAAGAGCATCTCCTTGGCAAATGCCTGGTAGTCGCGAATGCCTTCCTTAGCCATCAACGTGGGGTTCGTCGTAAACCCGCTGACGTCGTACTTCGCGATCAACTCAGGTATTTGCCGGATCACGGCGCCATCGGCAAATATCTTGATATTATTCAAGCGACTCATGTTACGTTTTCTCACTCGTATCGAGGTTGGGCGACTTGCACGGAACGCCGGTTTCGACGGCCCGGGCAAGACGCTTGGGATCTCCAAAGAACTTCGCGGCTTGGATCGCTACAGCCGTGACCCGAGCCCCCCGACCAATCAAGTTGGCGACGGCCTCGGAAATCACAAGGTAACCTTCTTGCCGACAGACGCTGGCCACCTGGGCTATGTCCTGAAAATAGTAGCATCCAATAACGCCCGCAGCGCGGGTTGCGCCGCTGGGAATCGCCTTTTCGGCGATCGCGGTGACCGCGCCCTGGTCACCCAGGGCGGCAACGCTCCAGGATCGGACGTCCTCACCCGCTAGGTCCCAAACCGGAAGCAGGCACGCATCGGTCGCGGTGCTGCCAAGTATGGTGAACATCGGATCGACGTTGACCGCATGATCGCAGTCGCAGACGATGGCCGGACCGGTAACCGCGCCCCGTTCGACGGCGCCGGCCACGGTTTCCGCGGGACCGGCCGTGGCGTGATCCAGGATCACCGCCTCCCACGGCAGGCCTTCAAACATCTGCTTGAGCCGCTCGGTCACCGAAAACTCATTATCTTGTTCGCGCAAGAATACAAATACGAAGCGCGAAATCGCCGCCTGCCATTTGCGAAACGGCCCAAGCGCTGCCTCGATGAACGTCTGGTCCCCTATCCGCAAGAAGGGCTTGAACGTCGTACCGAAACGTTCCCCACGCCCTGCCATCGGAAAAATCACCGTGACGGGCAAAGAACGCAGGGAAGATATGGATTCAGGATGAGGCATGGGGGCCTTTACGGCTACCGGAAGTCAAGGAGTAAAGAAAGTGTCGGTTGAAATGAAGCTTCTAAACTTGCCCACGATCTCTGGGGATGCTCAGTAGGAATTCGCCGAAAGTGCGGCTGACGAAAGTGAACCGGCGCTTTCCTCTTATCGTTCCGGAGCAGGGTTCTGGTCTTCGGCTCGCGCATCGGCGTCTGGAGCTTTCAGGGGCTGATGCGAGCGGGTGATTTGGCCGCGCAAATAATTAATCACGTCCACCAGATTGAGCGACCCGTCGCGAGAGAGCACTTGTTTGCGCGTCTTTTGAACTTTACTAAGGTCCTGGTCGGCATCGTAAATGAAGCAAGGAATGAATTCTCGGCCATCCAACCGGTCGGACGAAAACTGATCGTCTCCAACCTCGGTCGGGTGGTCTGCGTAGATCATCACGGTTGTGCCGCTGCCCAGCGACGTGATGTAGTCGCGCAGACAATTGTCGAGATAACGCATGTTGTTGACATAATTCTCGACGCTCGTGCGGGCGTTGGGAAAAATCTCTTTTTCACTGGGGGCCAGCAGAGTGTAAGGCGTGTGCGTGGTTAAAGTGATGACGAAGTGACAGGTAGGAGAGGCGGCCTCGCGAAGTTGTTGCGCGGACAGATTCAGCACGTCTCGATCGCGCACCCCCCAGCGATCCGCCTTCAGCCCATAGTCCCCCTCCAGTTCTCTGCGGAAATAAAGACCCGCAAAGCCCATTTGCTGGAAGGCCAGACGGCGGCGGTAAAACTCGCCGCTGTTGCCGTGGAAACTGTACGTGGAATACCCGCGGCGCGCCAACAACTGCGGCGTGGTATTGATATAGGGGTATTCGGGAATCATGTAGGTGTTTTCATGAGCCGAACCGGCCACGCCATTGAGCGCCACGAAGTCGGCGTCGGAAGAGCCGTTCGCGTGCATCGCCCGCACGCGGTAATACATCGAAAGGTCGCGCAACCGGTTGAGAAAGGGAGTGACCTCGACCCCGTCGACTCTGTATCCGAGGATGTTCGTGTCCAGACTTTCGGCCTGCAGGATTACCAGCCGATCGTGGATCGGAATATCGGCTTCGACCGGCGTGAGGCGATCGTAAGAAATCCTGCGCCGTTCCATCGCACGATCCAAAAGCCGGCCATCACTCAAGTAGTACCATTCGGCGAACCAGGGGCCCAAGTAGCCGCGAATCGCCCCCAGCCGCCCCACCCCCTGCGTGGCCATGATCCTGTCCAGCGGGCTGACAAAGGTCGTGAATAAAAACAGCGACGCGTACGCCAACGTCAGCAGTGCCCCCCCCAACCAGGCGCCCTTGCGAGGCAACGACGCTTTGTTCGAGAAGAACAGCGCCACCAGCTTGAGCGCCAGGGCCAGCATCAACAACAGGGCCGGGCCTCTCGGAAACATGTCCAAGGCAAAGCCGCCGACCTGCGTGCCCTCGCGCCAATTGCCAAGGATCGTCAACAACGAAAGCGGCCGCAAGAAATACTTGAAATAAGTCATCAATCCCACATAGCTGAAAAACGCGCCAACGACCAGCACGTTCAACCAACGCCTCGGCAGCCAGCAGGTGAGCGCCGAGATGAAAAGGAAATCGAGCGCCAGCCGAATCTTCGGCGCCCAAAAGGCAAAACGTGCTCCCGTGGCATTGGGATACACAAGCGTCGCCGCTTGTACCGCGTAAAGCTCGATGGTCCACACCAGAATGAAAGCGGCCAGGCACCACAGGCCCGTTTTTTCGCGCACGCCAAAACCGACCAACCGCCGCGGCGCGGCCGCAACACGAGCGAAAACGCCCTTCCCGGCCGCCGCCGTGACCGCCGTGGCTCGCGACGCTCCGGATTTAGAAGATCTCTTTAACATGTGTCGCTCCCACGATCAGGCCTCGGAAATGGGTCCCAACTCCGGCCGGCACGTCGCGCGCGCAAGCGGACGCCGTAACGATAGAATCGCCTCGGCCGCTATCCGCGCGGGGTCGCCATCCAAGGCAAAAAAAGCTTCCTTCAAAAAGGCTTCGGCCCGCGACCGCACGTCCGCCAGACTCTCGGCGTTGCACACCGCGCGTTCGACCGCCGCACGCAGCCCCGGCTCGTCGCGGACATGCTGCGACGCGCCGCTCTCGATGAAATCGACGCCCGTGAGCTCACCCGCCAGATCGATGCTCACCACCGGCACGTCCATCAGCATCGCGTCCAAACCCGCGGCCGACCCGCCGGTAATCACGGCCGTGCAACCCTGCAACCACTCCGTCAGCTCGCGCGGCGCCGCGGACGATTTGTTCGTAAACGTCATCAGCCTGGATTCCGGCACGCGCCGTTGGGCCGCACGATAATAGTCCAGCCGGTCCTTGGGATGCAGTTTGGCGACAAAGCGCACCTCGGGCATCGCGACGCTCAATCGCATCACCGCTTCGATCACCCTTGCGTGATGGCCCACCGAAACGCTGTGCCCGGGTCCGGAAGTCGCCAGCAGGACCCACGGCTGGCCGTCGGCGAGCTGCAAGAATTGTCGGATCCGCGGATGCACCTTGCCCGTTTGGCGTGTGCGATGCACCAGGTTGGGCGCGCCGCAAACATGAATGCGCTGCGGACTTTCGCCCAGCGCAATCAGATCGCGCCGGCTGCGCTGGCCATAGACCAGCACCGCATCCGCGACGTGCGCGCCTTGCAGCGGCTCGCCCGAGACAATGCCGTGCATCGGGCAAACCGTGGGCACGCCATACCCGCGGGCGATCGTGCACTGCGCGCGACCCTCGAGGGTAATATCGTTACCGACGACGAGCACTTCCGGCCTAAGTTGTTCGAGGGCCGCGTGTGTCATGGCCGCCACTTCGTACACCGCCGGCATGGCCATGGCCAGCGTGTCGCGCAATGCATCGATCCATTCCGCCCGCGGCACGTCGCGCAAGAATTGCGGCAGTTCGACCCCGGGATCGCAGGCCAGGGCTTTCACGGCCAACTTGCCGCGATGATTGGCCGCGGCCATTTGCCTTCCCCAGGCGCGGGCGGCAAACGCCGTGTTAGGCTCGACGCTCCGCACGCGTTCGAATTCCAGGGGGCGATTGAACAAAAAACCGGTGGACACGCCCATCGATCGCAGGCTCTGGGCGATCGGCAAATGTTGTTTGAGATGCGTCGACAACTGTGGCCAGAACAAGACCGTCGCTGTCACCGGCAGCGGCGAATGCCGCCGCGCCTGTGCCTTGTACCATGCGAGCCTGACCCGATAGCCCAAAAGCCGCAAGCGCTGCCGGCCGGCGGCGGCCAGCGACGTCCCGCGGCGGTCGCCGGCCCCCTCGCGGGCCAGCTTGAGCGCGGATTGCAGCAGCGCGTTGCGCAGCGCGTCGAGCACGTCGACTTCGCCAACGCGCAGCGCATCGGCCCAGGCCGAGTTTCGCAGCGCCTCGCTGGCGGCGTCGATCCAGGCGACGGCGTCGAATTGGGAGATTCCGAGTCTGCTCATGCCGCTTCGCTTGTCAATCTCATCAGGCGTGGTCGCACTCGCCCGACCCGAAACGCCTGTTGTCCGAATCGAGTCCTCACGCACTCAGTTGGCCCGCCGGCGAATGTGGAACTTTCGATCGTTGATCAAATCGTAAGATCGAGGCCAGGCGAGGTACTTCCCTTCCGATTTGAGCCGCGCGTAGGCGGCTTCGTCTCGGAAGCGAATCACGGTGGCCGGCGACCCGCCGACAATCGCTAGCGGCGGAACGTCCGCGGTGACGACCGCGCCGGCGGCCAAGACGGCCCCCTCGCCGACGGTCACGCCGGGTACGATGACAACGCGGTCGCCAATCCAAACGCTTTCGCCGATTGAGACGGCCTTCAAGATCCGCTTTTTATCGTACGGAAGACATTCCGCCGGCTCGATATTGTGGTTGCTCGTAATGATCAGTAGTTGTTGGCCAAGGTGACAATGCGATCCGATCGACAGTTTACCCTCGCCATGTACGAAGAAGCCGTCATTGAGCGCGATGTCGTCGCCGAAATACGTATTCTGCGGATCGCCGAATTGGATCCGGCCGTGGACTTCCACCGCCTGTCCGAGGTGTGCCAATTCCTGCAATTGTGCAATGGTATGGCACGTCAATTGCCACCGCGCAACGGGGGCCCAAAGTTTTCGCAGAATGCGATAGACTAACAAGGATTTCACGACAAGCTCACTGAGACCACGGTGCTGGAAACAAGAATTGCAAAATCAGCCGACATGCTCGATGGCTTCGTCCGACGCGACGTCTCGTGCCAAATGTCGCCGTCGCAGAAACTTTGACGCCAGAATTTCCATCCGATCACGCTCGCTCGTCGACCGCACGAGAATCAGCCAGGCGACGAACGGATACGTCACCGACAGCAGGATCGCGACCGCCAGGCGGATCCACAGGTCCAAAGATCGAATGCTTTGGCCCGCAATCACAAAGGCAGCCGCGGCGGCACACAGTTTGGCGACGGTGGTCCAGTCGTAATCAACCCGCACGTGACGCTGTCCAATCACAAAGAATCCGGTCGCCATCACGAGCCAGGCCAAGGTGGTGGCAAAAGCCGCGCCAAACACACCGAACGTCGGAACCAGCGTCAGGCTGGCGACTATTACCGTGACGAGCGAAGCCAGACTGGTCAAAGGAACCGTACGCGTGTCCGTAGCCAGCTCGATACCAGTGGCCATCATTGGATAGAACGCCTGGGTTGCACGCATCAGCGCCAAGGCCCACACGAACGTGGCTGCTTCGTGGAATGGCGGCGTGGTCATCAGATGCAAGGCTTCGGGTCCCCAGACCGAGATCCCGATCCACAAATAAGTGAGCAGGACCACGAAATAAGTCAGCGTCGAGCGGAAAAACGCGCGGGGATCAAGGTCCTCGGCGAATACTTTGAATTTATAGGGGGTCCAGGCTTGCTGGATCGCGCCAAAAACAAAGCCAATGGGGATCGCAAACCGAGCCGCCACGTTGTACAAGCCCACTTCGTCGAGTCCCAGGTGCGTGCGAATCATGTAGTCGCCGACAAAGCCCATGGCGATGGCTTGCAGCCGATGAGGCAAGAACGGCAGCGAATAGGCCGCCATTTCCCGCCAGACCCGCCCATCGATGCCCCAAGTGAAAAACCGCGCGGCCGTGCCAAAGCAAACCAGTGCCGAGACGATCGAACCGATGAGGTTGCCGATGACGACGCCCAGCACGCCCCACTGAAGTCCGACAACCATATAGATGGTCGCCGAAACGACCGCCAGCAACTGAACGACGTTGAGCAACCCCACGGTTTTCGCTCTGCGGACGGCTTGCAGGCCGACCAGGGGAATGTCGGTCAAGGTGCCGATGGCCGCCGAGACCAGGGTCAAACGCACGAGATCCGCGGCAGCTTCGCGCCCCACAAGCCAGCGCGCGATCCAGCCTGCCGACGGCAGTGATACAAGCAGCAGGAAGGCCGCGGACAAAAACACGCTGGCGGCGGCGGTGCTCAGCGCCAGCCGTCGGTGGGCATCGCTGTCGGATTTGTAAAACTGCTGAAAGACGGCGCTCTTTACGCCCGCTGCCGCAAGCGTTGTAAACATCTGCGGCAAAAACGCCAACATCCCCAGCACGCCGTAGTCCGATGGTTCGAGCTGCCGCGTGTAGAGCGGCAACAGCAGCAAGCCGATCAACTGTCCCAACAACGGACTAATCCCGTAGGCCAGCGAGTCCGCGAACAGGTGCAACAGTTTTTTCAACATACCGGGTTCGTAATCGATGGGCGCGCCGCTGCGACTCACTTCTTCTTGACGAAAATGGCGTTGCTCGTGTTGTCGTGCTCGAAGGCAACCGTCGGCACGAAGCCGAACCCGATCAGAAACTTCGACGTCTCGGCAAAGGGAAACCGACTGTTGACTTCGAAAAACACGGACTCAAGTAAATGTCGTACCCCGGAAACTCGCACCGCTGGTACGATGCCTCCGCGAGACGCTGAATAAACAGCGGCAAATACTTCTTAGGAAAAACAGCCGCGAACAAACGAAACAAAAGGCGCCTGATCATAGGGGGTCTCGATACATGGGAATTGTTCAAGGTCGAAGACGCACGAAACTTGCGTTGCGCCGTTCCGCCACGGTCGCTACGCGGGCACCGTCTGTTTCTGCTTCACGAATATCAGGTTACAGGTGTTTTCGTGCTTGAGCGAGGCAGCGGGCGCAAAGCCGCAGTCGACTAGAAACTTCGACATCTCAGCTTCGTCGAAACGGCCGCCGACTTCGAAGAACAGCGACTCGATTACGCCGCTGCGAAGCACGGATTCGGCTCCGGCAAGGATCTCGGCCTCAAGACCGTCCACGTCGATCTTGATGTGATGAGGGGCCGGCAAACCATACTCTTTCACCAATTGGTCGATGCTCGACGAAACCATGAACTCCTGAAAAGCCGGCTTGAATTGTTTTCCGCGGAAGTCCACCGCATCGCCAAAGGCGTGCAGACCGCGGCCCGGAATCATGGTCGCGTAGTAGTTGAAAGGCGCCAACGTGGGCCTGCGCGAGAGGGGGAAACTCATGGGCACAATGACGTCGGCACAATCGTTGCGCAAGATGTTCCGATTCAAAATCGCGACAGTCGCGGTCGCCGGCTCGAAAGCGTACACCTTGACACTGCCGCGATGCCGTTTGGCGGCGATCAAGCTATAGATGCCCACGTTGGCGCCCACGTCGTAGAATACCTGCCCCGGTTTGAGGTAGGTATCAATCCAGTCGACGAGTCCCTGCTCGATCCATTCTTCGGGCGAGCCCCAGGTAACGGCCACCGCGATCCCTTGGTTCAGGTAAATGTCGTACCCCGGAAACTCGCACCGCTGGTATGATGCCTCGGAAAGACGCTGAATGAACAATGGCAGATACTTCTTGGGAAAAATCGCCACGAAGAAACGAAACAGAAGACGCTTGATCATTGGGAATCTCGATTAACGGGAAATGTTCAATGTCGAAAACGCGCGATTGCCATCGGCCCGCCGGCCGCCCGGCCCTCGCGGGTTTCATTTGCTGAATGTGTTGCAGTTCATCCCTTACGCGGCGGAACCACGATCGCTTGGCCGCTGCAAGCCGGCGGCACCGGCTCGGTTGGGCACGGCCGGGTCATGCCTTGACATCCGCGGCTTTCGGAGCCTGATCGAGGAAATACCCGGTAAACTTGCCCCGGCGTTTGAAGGTCTCGACGGTCGCGGGATCGTAGCAGTAGTTGGTCATTGCGTACCGGGCGCCCTCTTCGATCGGCATACCCCGATGAATGGCGCTGGTTTCGGCGAAGATCAAGGTCCCCGCCGGCGCGGTAATGCTGACTGGCTGCGCGTCGGCGCATTGGCTGATACGAGCGAATTCTTCGCTCGAATACTGGTATTGGCCGTAACGCATTCCACACCGCGCGATCGTCTTCGCGATAAACCCGACGCGATGCGAGCCGGGCAGAAACGTGAAGGGTCCGCCACGGGGGCCGACGTCTGCCAGGTAGAGAATCGCCTTGAATTGACGCTCGTGGATCGTATCCCGATGCCACCCGCCCCCCGAACCGAGGTTTCCAGGGACAGGTCGAACGCGATTCGCCATGGTGAAAAAGCACTGATGATCGTTTCCCATGTAGCAACGCATGACCGCCGTGATCAGCGGGTCCTCGGCAAACCGCCGTATCGGCTCAGACACGCGTTCCGCCGCGTAGGCCCGCGTGTCGGATTTCAACTCATCGTTGACCAACAGCGGCTCGTATTCGTGGAACAGTCGATCCATCTCACCGAGCAGCTCCGCGCACCGCGCGCGATCGTAGAAGTTTTCAACCACGAAGTAACCCTGACGCCGCAGCGCGTCGAGCACCTCTTGCACGCGGGGATCGGTCGAGGCGGCGATGCGTCGCGCCCTGCGGGCACGGTGGAACAACGTCTTCGCGATGTCGACGCCGCGCGCCACGCGGCCGCTTTTTCCCATGTTTTTCGAACCCGACCCCATTTCCATTTTCCCCTCCTCGAAGACCCGCTCTCAAGAAACCCGATTATGATTCTCGAACCAAACGCTGGTCAAGAGTTCAGGCAAGTTGATTGTCATTTCAGCACTCATGCCCTGGTTCCTTGATTCTTATCGCCCGGCGCCAAGCACGCTCCGCCGTAACTTGGATCCGGCCCGCAGCGTGATCCGCCGCGCCATGTCGGCGGTGCTCAGCTTGGACCAGGCCATCACCTGCTGACCGCGCTTGTGGCAGGCTGCCAACTGGATCGGGTCAATTTGTCGAGCCGCAACGCCGTCAACCGCGCCCCGTTTTGCGATCACCGCGATTTCCGGACTGGGATTCACCACGCTCACGGCCGTCGCATGATCCACCGGGCTGGGTGAAGCCTTGACCCGCGAAACCTCCAGACCGCAGACGCGCAGCAGCCGAGTGATCGTTTCCGGGCTGTAGATGAACGGATGATATGGATTCATGATGTCATAGTACTCGACGTTCGGCGTGTACACGAGCAACACGCCGCGATCGCCAAGCCGCGCCCGCGCGCCCAACAGGACCGCGCGCGGATCGACCATATTCTCCAGGCACTGCCGAAAGAGTATGACGTCGTACTGCTCTGGTTGCCCGTCGTCGCTCACCCCTGCCAGGTACTCTTCGGCGGTGCGAGCCACGATCGTAATCCGCGGCGCCTGGGCACAACGTCGCAAAGCCTCTTCGCCCGGTTCGATGCCGAACACTTGGCAATCGAACTCGTCGGCCAGCCACTCGAGCGTGAAACCGAATCCGCAGCCGACTTCCAG
>JBGQKM010000017.1:0-33283 GCA_041499515.1 Planctomycetia bacterium
GAGGATGCCCCGCGCGGCCCTGGCTTGGAACAGCCGTCTGGGATCCGGCGCGGTCACAGCACTCATTCTAGGGCCAGGTGACAGGGCGTCGAGGGGTCGGGCCGTGATGCCGAGGACATTGCGTCGTCGGCTTAACCGCGAATCGAGGCCGTGGGTTAACCAAGACGGTCCGAGCTTTTCCGATCGGCGCGCAAAAAAACCGTCGCGGGGGTCATCCGCGACGGGTTGATTGCATGATCCACGCTTGGCCGGGCCCACGGCGAGCCGGTTGGACAGGCGGCTTAGACGAGTTCTTTGCGAGCGCCGATCAACGTCCGCAGGCGTTCGGCCAACAGGGCGGCGTCGAACGGCTTCTTGAACGTTTCGTTGATGCTCGAGCGGTCAAAGCTGGTCGAGCTGCCGTCGTCGGGCAGCAAGGCGATCAGAATCGTGTCGGCATACTCGGGGTTGCGGCGCAGGTTTTGACAAATCTGCAGGGCTTCGACCCGACCGATCGAAAAATCGACGATAATGCAGTCGGGATGGAAGCTCTCGGCCTGGATGCCCGCTTCGAAACCACTGGCAGCCACCGCGACTTTGAACGAGCGGTCCAAAGGCAGTTTTTGCTTGAGGTTTTCGATGAGCACTTGATCCTGACCGACCAACAACACCTTGGCCATGGCCTCGTCTTCGAGGTCGCCCAGGGGCATGCCGTGTTCTTTCAGAAAGCGGATCAAATATTCACGAGGAATGCGGCGGTCCTGGGAACCGGGAATGCGATATCCCTTCAACCGACCGGAATCGAACCATTTACTAACCGTACGTGGGGCTACTTTACAGATCTTTGCGACCTGACCCGTTGTGAAGACCTTCATCGCAGGCTCTCCAATTGACTCGCGCTGGTGTGGGAACTCTCACTCCGCTGGGCGTTGGCCCGCGGAGCTTGCTGGCCCCTTGTTCACGGTTTGTTCGGCCTTTTGGTCCGGTCCTTCGGGCCGGCTGTGGGGTCAACCGGCCGTCCATGAACATCTGGGTCGGGGCATTACGTCGTTAAAATCGCTTCGCCGTGGCGTGGTTCAGGTCCTTCTGATCCGAGCCTCAGTAAAGACATCGGCAGACCGGGGCTTCCTTCCGTCGTTGTAAATCCGTAAACCCTAAAGTTTTCCCATCGTCCCTCGACGATGGCGGATCCGCCCGACTGAGCGAACTTCACCGGCCTGACTTAGTGCGTGGCTTCGAGGAGAACATGCGGGCAGCCGTCGATCCCGACGGATCGACAACTCGTTGGATGGCGTGATCGCCTTCCGGGCAGGTTCCCCCCTGCAGTCCGTTTCGCCGGTGGTTTTAAAATCACTGGCAGAACAAACCTTCCGAAGTTAGTTTCGTTTCGCGGAGGGGGGTGACTTTAGAAACTTTCTCCAGTCGTAACGAGCACTCCGGTCCTGGCGCTGGTGACGAACCTCCGGATCCGTGCGATTTGGCAAGCCACAACGAAACCAAACCATTGTGCGGCTTAGTCTTATAGCCACCGGTTATGTCGGGTCTAGCGGTTGTCCCCGGAGCCGGGAAATAGAGAAAATGATATGCCCGGCGGCCCCTCCTCCGATGACGAAAAATCACCCTCGTGTGCCGGTTGTATCAATTGTAGCGCCTAGGTAAGCGCCGGCCAGGCTAGCACATCCGATTTCGCGGGCATCAGGCCTCGCGCCGTGGCCGACGCGACATCTGCTAGCGTTCCGGGCAAGGCTAGCCCTGCACGACCGTGTTGGAGAGCGTGCCAATGCCGCTGATCGCGATTCGCACCACGTCGCCGGCCGAGAGCGTAAAATCGTCGCCAGGCACCACGCCCGTGCCGGTCAGCAAGATGACCCCTTGCGGAAAAGAATTGTCGCGGCCCAGCCAGGCAATCAAATCCTCGAACGAGCGGGCCATCTCGGCAATCGACGTCGAGCCCTGAAACACACTCAGGCCGCCACGCTCGACCGTCAAGTCGATCTGAATCTCGGCTCGCGGTGGCATCGCCTCAGACAGCGTGATCCACGGGCCCAGGCCGCAGCAAGCGTTGTAAACTTTGGCTTGGGGCAAATAGAGAGGATTCTCACCTTCGATATCGCGCGAGCTCATGTCGTTGCCCACCGTGAAGCCCACCAGCTCGAGTCGCGAGTTGAGCACCAGTGCCAGCTCGGGCTCCGGCACGTTCCAGCGAGCGTCCTGGCGAATGCGGACGGGCTGGCCCGGACCCGCTACGCGATGCGGCGTGGCTTTGAAGAACAACTCGGGACGCTGGGCAACATACACCTGATCGTAAAACGACGCGGCCCCCTGCGATTCTTGCATGCGGGCCACCTGACTGCGGCGGTAGGTCACGCCGGCGGCCCAAACTTCTTGCCGGTCGATCGGCGCCAGCAGCTCAACGTCGGCCACTTTCTCGCGCGGTGCGTCGGTCCGCACCAGCGAACGAACCACCGCCGCCGGATCGGAGGACTCGAGGATGTCGAACAGAGTCGGATATTGCGCCGAGGCCGCCAGCGTCGTGATCGCGTCGCCCTCGACTAATGCCACCGCATCGCGCCGGTCCGCCCGACTGATTTTGGCCAATTGCATCGTCGTCTTCCACTTGTTCAAGAGATCCGGTTGCGAGCGGCATTGTAACCGTTGGCGCGGACCGTTTTTAGCCCACCGGACGCGTCCGGCCACACGACCGTCGAACGGTCGCCCCGCGACTTGCAATTCATGCCCGATGCAATAAGATGCCGCTTCGGAACCCCAACCTCGTTGGCGGGTTTTTTTGGCCCGCCGTGGAAAGAGCGGGCCAGTCAAAATCTGCCTTCGATAAAACGGGAGACTGAAGCACCATGGGCTATCACCAGACCGCCACGCATCGACGGGGCAAGCATTCGTATCATCAGATCGGGCTGGTGCGCGGCCAGTTTGGCAACGTGCCGGAAGACGCCTGGCTCGACTGGATCGGCCAGACCGGTTTTGACGGTTGGGAAGAAGCCGCCTGGGAACTCGACCTCAAACGTTGCGGCGACGACGCCGGAGCCAAGGCCTACGCCCAGGAGCGCGTGGGCAAGGCCAAGAAGCGGGGCCTCGAAATCCTGTCGCTGGCGGCCCACCTGCAAGGGCAGGCACTCGGCGACGAACCGAGCGCCAAAACGATCCAGTTTCTGGGCGGCGAGTCGGTCGAAGCCTATGCCAAATGGCGCGCCGCCGGCAACAATCCGCCGCGCACCGATCCGCTGTTCGTGCCGGCCGAAGTGGCCGAAATCGCGCGCCGCCAGGCGACCGAAGCCCTGATCAATACCGTGCGACTGGCCCACTTCGTCGGAGCGCTGGAAGATCGCGTGGTGCCGGTCTCTGGGTTTGTCGGCTCGCCGGCCCACTGCTGGAGCCATTGGTTCTTGTTTCCGCCGGTGCCCACTTCGCTGGGCGGACACCCGATTCCCGACGTGTTCAAAGTGAGCCTCGAACTGTTGGTCGAGCGTTTTGCCCCCGTGTTTCAGGCCTGCTTGAAGTATGGCACGACGTTCGACCTGGAATGCCATCCCAGCGAGCGGGCCATGGGCGACATCAGTAGCGCCGGCGACTATCTGGCCGCGGTCGACGCCGCCGGATTCGCCAAAGCGGCCGGATTCAATTTCGATTGCTCGCACATGGAGTGGCAGGGAGTCTCGGGCGTCGATTTCATTCGCGCCTATGGCGACCGCATTCACTGTGCCCACATCAAAGGCGTGCAAGTCATCGATGGCTATACGCGCAACGGCCGCCTGGGCGGCCATCGGCCGATGGGCGACAGACACAACGGGTGGAACTTCGTCACCGCCGGCTCGGCCCGGGACGCTACTTCGACCGAAGCCCTGTTCGTCGAATTGAATCGAGCCGGCTTTAGCGGCGGCGTCTCGATCGAGTGGGAAGACAACGACGTCGAGCAGCACGCCGGGGCGAAGGCGGCGCTAGCCAACCTGCACGGCGCCGATCAGCCGCCTAGCGGCATGCGACACGACGAACAGTTGAAAGCCTAGGCGTCCATGGCACGCAAGTCCGCGCTCGTACCGCCGCAGGTCGATCCGACGCCAATCTTCGAGCTGTTTCGCGGCAACTACGGCACCGAACTGCTCGCGGTCGCCGTGGCCCACTTCCGCATTTTCCAGCGCCTGGCCGGCGGACCCCTGGCGCCCGAGGCGTTGCGGGACGAGTTGCATCTGGCCGAGCGCCCGTTCGTGGTGCTCATCACCGCCCTGCGCGCGATGCAACTGCTGGCGCGCGACGACAGCGGGCGTCTGGCGCTGGCGCCTTTGGCGCGCGAACACCTGGCGCCGGGCGGGCCGTTTGATGTCAGCGATTACATCGGCCTGGCGGCCGACACCGCCGGCGTGCGCGAGATGGTCGAACGCCTCTCGACCAATACGCCCCGGGGGCACAAAAGCGATGAACCCGGCGTCGGCTTCATTTACCGCCCAGATCTTCCCTCGGCGATGGAACACGAAGCCACGGCGCGGCACTTTACGCTGGCGTTGGCCGGCCGAGCCAAAAACGTCGCGCCGCTGCTGGCAGAGCGCGTGCGACTCGACGGGACGAAACTGCTTTTGGACGTGGGTGGCGGGACCGGCATTTACAGCATCGCTTGCTTGCAGCGCCAGCCGGGCCTGCGCGCGATCGTCTGGGATCGACCCGAGGTGCTCAAAGTCGCCGCCGAGATGGCCGCCGAATATGGCGTGGCCGATCGGCTTGCATTGCGCGCCGGCGACATGTTCGTCGACGCCGTGCCCGAGGGGCCCGACACGATCTTGCTCTCGAACGTCTTGCACGATTGGCACGTGGGGGATTGCCGGGCCTTGATCGCGCGTTGCGCCGCGGCATTGCCGGCCGGCGGCCGGCTGCTGGTGCACGATGTCTATCTGAACGACGCGCTCGACGGCCCGCTGCCCATCGCGCTCTATTCGGCGGCCCTGTTCAGCTTCACTCAAGGCCGGGCCTACAGCGCTGGCGAATATCGCGCGTGGCTCGTGGATGCCGGGCTGCGGCCGCAACCGTTGATCCCGACGCTAGTGCATTGCGGCGTCTTGCCGGCGATCAAGGAGCGCTAACGGTTGAAATCGGGCCTCGCCGGCCTCTTCGCCCGGACTTTGCTTGCAGTTTCCCCAAGATCGACGATACTGGAACGAATAAGCAATAAGTCCGGAAAGAACTTTTCGCGCGACCTATCGGGCAATCCCGCAGGAGATGACACTATGGGCGAGGTCCTCTCGAAACTCGACAACGACGCCGTGATGGCCTTGGGGGGCATGCTGGTGGGCGTGGTGGCCATTCTGGGCGGCATTACCGTGGCGATTACCAAGGTGATGGCTGTCTACTATCGCAAGACGCAGTTGGACGATATGGAAGCCACGCTCAAAATGGAAATGATCCAACGCGGCATGTCGGCCGACGAAATCAAGCAAGTGCTCGAAGCCAAGATGGGCTCGTCCCGTCCCAAGTCGATCGGCGAGTTTCTGGGCGGGCTGCGGCCGCCACGCGGAGGCTGCGGCACGGCCAAACAATACACGAAAGGCTAGGCGATGGAAGCAATCTTCTCCAGACTCAACGGCGGCGAGTTTTTGGGCCTGTGCGGGATCATCCTGGGACTCGTCGCTCTGATCGGCGGGCTGGCGATCGGACTGGCCACGGTGACCGCGGTGTACAAACGACGCGTGCAGTTGGACGAGATGGAAGCCACGCTCAAAATGGAAATGATCCAGCGCGGCATGTCGGCCGACGAAATCAAGCAGGTGCTCGAAGCCAGGATCGGCTCGTCCCGTCCCAAGTGGGTTGGCGAGTTTCTCGGCGGGCTCTCGCCGATGTGCATGCCCAAGGCGTTTCGCGAAGAAGCCAAGAATAGCTGAGTACAGTACCTTTTCGGGAAACGATACGATGCTGAACAATGTCTGGGGTTTTCGGGGCGACGATCTGCTTATGGGCGTCTGTTTTCTGGTGGGCATCTTGGGCGTCATCGTCGTGGTGGTGACCAAGTTGGTTGCCGATTATTCGCGCAAATCGCGCCGGGACGACATGGAAGCCACGCTGAAGATGGAGATGATCCAGCGCAACATGTCGGTCGACGAAATCGAGCGCGTCCTGGCCGCGAAAATGGATCCCGCCAAGGCCGCGGGATCGGCCGATGGCGCGCGGCGCAAAGCGGCCCTGCCGGCCGGCAGGTGACGTCGGCACGAAGCGCTACTTCGGCCAGTATTGCTTGATCTTCTTTCGCAAGAACGCGGCGCTGCGTTCCAACTGGTCCATTCCGTCGACTCCGTCCTCGATGCTGATCCAGCCGTCGAATCCCACGCCGGCCAGCGTGCCGAAAATCGCGTCGTAGTCGTTCATTCCCTTGCCGATCTCGCCGTGACGCAACCGCGAGGCATAGCCCACGCTGTCTTCTTCCTTGCGCAAATCTTCGATCGTCCCTTCGGCCAGATAGCGGTCGCTGGCGTGCATCGTCAGCACGCGATGCTTCACGCGCTCCAACAGTTCCAGGGGATCTTCTCCGGCCAGAAACGTGTTGCTCGGGTCGTAGTTGACGCCAAAATGGGGCGAGCGGATCCGATCGACCAGGTCACAAAAGACGTCCATCTTCTGCGCGAATTCGGGATACTTCCAGTAGTTGTCCTTATAGTGGTTTTCCAATATCAGCGTCACGCCTCCCGCGGTCGCGTGCGGAATGCAGGCCTCGATGCCCTCGGCGGCATAACGCAATCCGTCGGCCCGCGACACCTCGGGCCGGCGCTGGCCCGAAAGCACGCGGCAAAACTGGCCGCCCAGCTCGACCGCCATGTCGATCCAGCCTTTTTCCAGGTCGACCTGCTGCTGCCGGAACTTTGGATCGGGATGCGTGAAGTCGGGCGAGCAGCAGAGCATCGGGATCGAAAGCCCGCGATCCTCGACCATCTTGCGCGACGCGCGCCACATTTTGCGGTCCTTGAGCTCCAAGAACCCGCTGTAAAACTCCAGTCCGTCGATATCGAGCGTGGCGGCCAGGTCGACCCATTGACGAATCGTCATCGAGCCGTCGATGACCAGCGGGTCCATATAGGCTTTGGGAAATGCGGCGAGCTTGGGCATGGCAGTGGGAAGTGGTTGGTGGTTAGTGGGAAGTGGTTGATGGGTGGGTAGAAGTTGGAGGTTGGTGATGCGTCGCACGTTTTTTCTAATCACCAATCACTACCCACCAACCACTACGCTACTTCTTTCGGTGGATTGCGGCCAATGACCGGGTGTTGTTCCAGTTCCAGTACGCTGCCGCTGATCGGGCGGCTCTCGTCGCCGAGCCAATACACGGCGGCCGCGGCAATCTCCTCGGGCTTGATCAATCGTCCGGAGGGGGCCTTGGTGGCGCCGATCCGCTCAGGCCAGTCCGCCGGCAGGCCGTCGGCAATTTTTTGCCGATACTCGTTGGGCGTCAATACCCAACCGACGTTGAAATGATTCACGCGCACGCCGTCGCGTCCCAACGCGTCGGCCAGATTGCGCGACATCGTCATCAGCCCGCCTTTGGAAATCGAGTAGGCCAGCAAGTTCGCCTCGCCGCAATAGCCGTTGACCGAACCGATGTTCAGCACGCAGCCGCGGGTTTGCTTCAAATGCGGCAATGCTGCCTGGATCAACAACAGCGGGGCCCGCACGTTGGTGGCCATGAGTTTATCGAACAGCGCCGCGTCGGTATTCGACAGGTTGCTGCGGGTCACCGCGGCGGCGTTGTTCACCAGCGCGTCGAGCTTTCCGAAAGCCGTGATCGCGGCGGCCACCATGCGGGCCGGCGCGGCTGGATCCACAATATCGTCGACACACAGCGCCGCGCGGTCCGACAGTTCGGCCACCAGGGCCTCTCCGCGCCGCGCATCGCGACCGTGAATCAACACTCTCGCCCCCTCGGCGATCGCGCGGCGGGCGATGGCCTCGCCGATGCCGGTCGTGCTGCCGGTCACCAAAATGACTTTGTCTTTCAGGCGCATCGTTTATTTCTTTTTTCCCACTTTGACGTCACCGTAGCCGTGTACTTTGTCGCAAATCATCCGCAGCGAACTCTCCACGTCGCCGCTGGCCGTCTTGAAGGCGTCGGCATCGATCGTCAACGGCGCGCCGAGCACCACCAGAGGTGCCCCGTATTCGGGCGTCCGCACCGCCTGCTCCAGCGTCAGCCCGCCGACGGCCTGCACCGGAACGCTCACGGCCTCCACGATCGCCCGCAATTGATCCAGCGGGCTGGGCATGCGCAATCCGCGGGCGGCGATCCCGCGTCGTTCATCGTAGCCGATGTGGTGGATGACAAAATCGCAGCCCAGGTCTTCCAGCCGCTTGGCGCCGGCGACCATGTCTTCGCAGACCATGTTGTCGCCCATCACCTGCACGCCGAAATCGCGGCCGGCCTTGACCACGCAACGGATGGTTTCTTCGTGGGCCCGGGCCATGACGACCACGTGGGTCGCGCCGGCCTTGGCCATCATCTCGGCTTCCAGATAGCCGCCGTCCATGGTCTTCAGGTCGGCGACAATGGGCGTCTGCGGAAATCGCTGCCGCAGGGCTCGCACGCCGTACATGCCCTCGGCGATGATCAGCGGCGTACCGGCTTCCAGCCAGTCGACGCCGGCGCGCATCGCCATTTCGGCCGTTTGTAGGGCCTCTTCCTTGGTCGTGATGTCCAGTGAGATTTGAACAATCGGTTTCATTGAAAGAACATGGGGTTGGAAGGAATTGACGGAATGACAGTCAATCGACGGTGTGTTCCAGCGCCACGCCTGACCGTTGGAACCATTCGTGGGCTGTACGCAACCTCAACGGGCTTTATAATGACAGTTAGTGAAAAGATTCACAAGCGCCTGCCGCATCGGCGCTGGACTTTCGGGCCATCGCGCGTAACACGCTCAGCCCGAACTGGCGCGGCGGCGCTCCTTTTCAGGAGGCCAAGGAACCCTATGAAAAGCCACGCGAAACTACGCATCGGAGCGGTGAACTACCTGAACACCAAGCCGTTGATCTACGGCCTGGAGCGGTACGCGCCGCAGGCGGAGGTCGTTTTGGATGTTCCCAGTCGTCTGGCCGACGACCTGGCCCGCGGACGGCTGGACGTGGCCCTGATCCCCTCGATCGAGTTTTTTCTCGATCCGACGTACACGATCGTGTCCGACGCCTGCATTGCCTGTCGCGGGCCGGTGCTGAGCGTGAAGCTGTTTAGTCGCGGTCCGATCGAGTCGATCCACACTCTGGCCCTCGACGACGGCTCGCGCACCAGCGTGGCCCTGGCGCGCATTCTGTTGGACGAGCGTTTTGGCATGCGGCCGCAATTGGAACGCCTTCCGGCCGATGCGTCGTTGGCCGACGCCGACACGGACGCGGTGTTGTTGATCGGCGATCGGGCCATGCACTCGGCCGGCGGACGGTTTCAGGTCGTGTGGGACCTGGGCGACGAATGGTGCCGCTGGACCGAGTTGCCTTTCGTCTTCGCGATGTGGGTCGCGCGCTCTGACGCCGAGCTGCTGGGCGTCGACGCGGCGCTCTCCGAAGCCCGCGACGCGGGCGTGGCCCATTTGAACGAGATCGCCGAGCGCGAGGCAGCCCGCTTGGGGCTGACGCGGCCGCAATGCCTGTCGTATCTGCGCGATAATTTGTATTTCCATTTGGGTCCGGGCGAACAGCGTGGGTTAGAGCTGTTTTACAAGAAAGCCGCCCAAATGGGCCTGGTGCCCAGCGGAGTCGAACTTGGACTCAACGATTGCCAAACTTCTGGATAAAGCGGCCGATGGCGGGCGACTGACGCCGGACGAAGGCTTGCGACTGCTGCAGTGCCACGACCTGGCGGCATTGGGACGCGCGGCCGACGCGGTCACGCGCCGGCTCCATCCCGAGTCGTATCGCACGTACAACATCGATCGCAATATCAACTACACCAACATCTGCACCGCCGTGTGCGACTTCTGCGCCTTTTTTCGCAAACCAAAAGACGCCGAAGGCTATGTGCTTTCGCGCCAAGAGTTGCTGCAAAAGATTCAAGAGACGGTCGACCTGGGGGGCGATCAAATCCTGATGCAGGGCGGACTGCACCCGGAATTCAAGCTCGAGTGGTACGAGGAGCTGTTGGCTGACATCAAGAGCCACTTCCCGCAAGTGAACATTCACGGCTTCAGCCCGCCGGAAATCCACCACTTCACCAAGATCGCGAAGCTGCCCTTGAAAACCGTGCTCCAGCGGCTCAAGGCGGCCGGCCTGGGCAGTCTGCCGGGCGGCGGCGGCGAGATATTGGTCGATCGCGTGCGTAAGGAACTGACCCGCGGCAAGGTGCTCAGCGACGATTGGCTCAACGTCAACCGCGTGTGGCATGCGTTGGGCGGACGCAGCACGGCCACGATGATGTTCGGCCACGTCGAGACACTGGCCGATCGGATCGAGCACCTGGAGCGCCTGCGGCAACTGCAAGACGAAACCCACGGATTCACCGCCTACATCTGCTGGACGTTCCAGCCTGGCTATGAGATGGCCGACCGGCCGGCGGTCGGCGCGTTCGAGTATCTGAAAACCCAGGCGGTCAGCCGGTTGTATTTGGACAACTTTGCGAACATCCAGTCGAGCTGGGTCACGCAGGGGCTCAAGATCGGGCAACTGGCCCTGCTCTACGGCGCCAACGACATGGGCAGCCTGATGATCGAGGAAAATGTCGTGGCCGCTGCTGGCACGGTGCACTATCTGACGCTCGACCAGATGCGCGACGCGATTTCCGAGCTCGGCTATACGCCGCGTCGGCGCAACGTGTTTTACGAGCTGGTCGACGAAGCGCCCCTGGAGCCGGCAGCGGTGTGAGTCGAAACCAGGCCCGCGCCCGACGCACCGCGACGTCCGCCGGCGGCGGTCTTCTCGATGGGCACCCCGGGGCCCGGCGATTCCGGACCCTTCGGCCCGGCAATCTTGTGGTACTCTTAGGGTATGCCGCGGGCCGCTCGGTCGCACTCTGCGCGATCGTTGCCGGCGTTACAAGCGGTAGATCCGCTCTCATGCGACGCGGCACAACAGGCATTGCAGCTCCGATGATTCACGTTCGCCAACTGACGAAGTACTACCCCGATCTTCAGCGCGGGAAAATCTTTGCGTTGGACGGCGTCAGTTTTGATGCCCTGCCGGGCCAGATTTATGGCCTGCTGGGCCCCAACGGGGCCGGCAAGACCACGGTACTGCGGATTTTGAGCACGGTGTTGCGACCCAGCGGCGGCACGGCCTCAGTCAACGGCTGCGACGTGGTCACCCAGCCCTCGCTGGTGCGGCACCAGATCGGCTTCATGTCGGCCAACACGGCCGTTTACGATCGGATGACCGCCTGGGAGATGGTCGAATACTTCGGCCGGCTGTACGGCATCGCCGCAGAACCCCTCCGCCAGCGGATGGAAGATCTCTTCACGCGCTTGCAGATGAATGAAATTCGCGACGTGCTGGGCGCCAAAATGTCCACCGGCATGAAGCAAAAAGTCTCGATCGCGCGGGCCATCGTCCACGATCCGCCAGTGCTGATTTTCGACGAGGCCACCTCGGGCCTCGACGTGCTGGTGGCTCGGGCCCTGCTGCGCACGGTGGCCGAACTGCGCGACAACGGCAAGTGCATCGTGTTTTCCACGCACATCATGCGCGAAGCCGAAAAACTCTGCGATCAGATCGCGATCATGCACCGTGGCCACATCCTGGCCGAGGGCACGCTCGACGAACTGCGCCAGCGGCACGAGGAGCGAGACCTGGAAGAGCTGTTCTTTCGCTTGATCCACAGCCACGACGAAACCCACGAGCTCGAGGCCTCGCGGCCCTAACCCCCGCCAGCCTGACACCATGAACTGGTCGAACGTCAAACTCATTTTTCTGCGAGAGTTTCGCGATCAACTGCGCGATCGACGCACGTTGTTCATGATCGCCGTGCTGCCGCTGCTTCTGTACCCACTGATGGGCATGAGCTTTTTCCAAATCACGCAATTCATGCGCGAGCAGGCGATTCGCGTGCTGGTGATCGGCGCGCCGGAGAGCTCGGAACTGCCGCCTTTGATCGAAACGAATCGCTTCGCGGCGAACCTGTTTACCGGGCCCAAGAACGCTGATCTGCTGCAACTGACGGTGCGGCCGCCGGAGGCCGAAGGAAAACAGGATTCCGTGGAGCAGGCCCGCTCCGACATGCTCTCGGGGAACTACGAGGTGGTGGTCTACTTTCCGCCCAACTTCGCGCAGCAATTTGCCCGCTTTCGCCAATCGCTGATCCAGACGCCTGGCGGCCAGCCGCAGCCAGGCGGCAAGGCGCCGGACGTCACGATTTCCAGCGTCGAGGTCTATCCCAACCTGGCCAAGGACGCTTCCAAGGCGGCATATCGGCGGGTGTCGGACGTGCTGGACCGCTGGCGGGAAGCAATCGGCCGGCAAAACCTCGAGGACAGCCACGTCCCGGCCTCGGCCGCCAAACCGTTCGAAATCGACACGCTCGACGTGGCCGAGGAGGGCCAGCATAAGGCGGCCCTCTGGTCCAAAGTCCTGCCGTTCGTACTGCTCATCTGGGCTCTGACCGGCGCGTTCTATCCGGCCATCGATCTGTGCGCCGGAGAAAAAGAACGCGGCACGCTCGAAACCCTGCTCAGCAGCCCGGCCGAGCGGATCGAAATCGTGTGGGGCAAATTGCTGACCATCATGCTCTTCAGCATGGCCACGGCCATCTTGAATCTGGCCAGCATGGCCATCACCGGCTCGTTCGTCCTGAGCCAGTTGCCGAATCTGGGCCCGCCACCCGGCCTGGCCATCGTCTGGCTGCTGGTCGCGTTGGTGCCGGTTTCGGCCTTGTTTAGCGCGCTGTGCCTGGCTTTGGCCGCCTTTGCCCGCAGCACCAAGGAGGGTCAATACTATTTGATGCCGTTGATGCTCATCACCATGCCGCTGACGATGCTGCCGATGGCGCCGGGCGTGGAACTGAACTTGGGCAACAGCCTGATTCCGATCACGGGCGTGGTGTTGCTGTTGCGGTCGATGCTCGAGGGCAATTACGTCGCGGCGCTGCCCTATATTCCGCTGGTGGTCGCGGTGACTTTGTGTTGCTGTTGGCTGGCGATTCGTTGGGCCACGAATCAATTCAATACCGAGTCGGTGCTGTTTCGCGAGAGCGAACGCTGGGGTGTCGGCCTGTGGGTCAAACACTTGTTGCGCGACCGCGAAGCCACGCCCAATTTCGCCGAGGCGATGTTCTGCGGCCTGTTGATTTTGATGATCAAATTCTTCCTCGGTTTCGCGGTCCGCGCGCCCGAGGGAGTCGACGATTTCATCGTGCTGGCCAGCGTGACCCAATTGGTCGTCGTGCTCACGCCGGCGCTGTTCATGACCATCATGCTCACCCGCAGCCCGGTGCAAACCTTGCTGCTGCGGAGGCCGCCTTGGTTCGCCCCGATCGCCGCGGTCTTGCTGGCGGTCGCTCTGCACCCGACGGTCAACTTGCTGCAAAGCGTGATCATGCGCGTGTATCCGCTCAACGAGCAGCTTGCCGAAGCGCTGCACCGCATGGAATCGGGATTCTCCGATAATCTGTGGCCGATGCTGCTGGTCGTCGCGGTGCTGCCGGCGATTTGCGAGGAGTTGGCGTTTCGCGGGTTCATCTTGTCGGGCTTCCGCCGGCTGGGCCACAAGTGGACCGCCATCGTGCTGAGCAGTATTTTCTTCGGGGCCACGCACGCCATCTTCCAGCAGTCGTTGGTCGCTTTGCTGGTCGGCGTCGTGATCGGTTTCCTGGCCATTCAATCGGGCAGTTTGCTGCCGGGCGTGCTCTTCCACATCGTCCACAATTCGATGGCCTTGATCGTCCAGCAAGTCACACCCGCCCTGGCCGAAGATCAACATTGGCTGCACTGGCTGATGCGCGACGCCACAGGCGACGGCCCGCTCTATCGTTGGCCGGTGGTCGTTTGCAGCTTGCTGGCCAGCGCCGTCATACTGGTTTGGTTCCACAAACTGCCGTACGACCGCACGCCCGAAGAATCGCTGCAAGAAGCGATCGAACATCAGTCGCCCCATTGGCTGCCGGGCTAAACCTGCGGCGCCGACGCATCGCACGAGGCTCCGCCGGGAGTGGGCCCATGGCCGCCGATCCTTCGCAGTTTACCCTCAAGGCGCGGTTCGTGTTTCCCGTCAGCAGAGCGCCCTTGGCCGGCGGCACGATCACCGTGAGCGGGTCGAAGATCGTCGACGTCGAGCCGAACCGTGCGGACCGCGACGTGCACGACTTGGGCAACGTGGCGATCCTGCCCGGGCTGGTCAATGTCCACACGCATCTGGAATTCAGCGATCTACCGTCGCCGTTGGGCACGCCCGGAATGCCGCTGCCGGATTGGATTCGCCAGGTGGTGGCCCATCGTGGCCAGGCGTCCGATGACGGCTGGGCCGCGATCGTGCGGGGCCTGCGCGAAAGTCTGGCACGCGGCACGACCACGCTGGGCGACATTGCCACGAGCGACTGGCGGCAGCGGATCGTACAAGCAGATGGATCATTGCCTGGCGGTGATGTCGGCCCGCCGCCGAACACGACTGTGTTCCACGAGTCGATCGCCCCCACGCGCGATCGCGTGGCCGGCGCGGTAGCCGCCGCCGAAAAGTTCTTGTCGGCCCAACCATTCGACCAGGCGCTACGGCCGGCGCTCAGCCCGCATGCCCCCTACACGGTCCATCCGCGCTTGCTCGCGGAACTGGTCGAGCTCAGCCGACGATTCCAAGTCCCGCTGGCGATGCACCTGGCCGAATCGCGCGAAGAACTCGAATTGTTGCAGGCCGGCTCCGGACCGTTTTGCGAACTGCTCCGCGACGTGAATGCCTGGGACCCACAACCAGAGGCCCGCTATGGGCACATCCTCGATTATCTCGAACAACTTGCCCGGGCGCCGCGGGCCCTGGTGATTCATGGCAACTATCTGAACAAGGTCGAAATGAGATTTCTGGCCGCGCACGCCGATACGATGACGGTCGTGTATTGCCCGCGAACCCACGATTTCTTTCGCCACCAGCCCTACCCCTTGACGTCGATGCTGGCCGTGGGCGTGGCCCTTGCGTTGGGAACCGACAGCCGGGCATCGAATCCGGATCTCAGCTTGTGGGAGGAAATGAAGTTCGTGGCCCAGCGGCATCCTGGCCTGCGACGCTCGACGGTGCTCGAATTGGGCACAAGTCGCGGTGCCGCGGCCCTGGGTTTGGCCGAACGGCTGGGCACGCTTGAGCCCGGCAAGCTGGCAGATTTCATTGTCGTCGAACTGGACGACGCCGAAGCCCACGACCCGCACGACTTGCTGTTTGGCCCAGCGTCGCGCGTCGTCCAGACCTGGGTTCGCGGACAATGCGCATGGCGCGCGGCCGGCCAAACCGAAATCGCTACAGCCGGCAATTCGTGATCTGCGTCTCCAGAATCGCTGAGGCCCCCAAAGCTTCGAGCCGTTCCATGATCTCGATCACTTCGGTCCGCCGCACCATCACCCGCACCGCGCACCAATCGGGGTCTTCCAGCGCGCTAATGGTCGGAGAATTGAAGCCCGGTGTGATTTTTTCGGCCGCCGGCAACTTGGCCCGGGGCACGTTGTATTCCAACAGAGAATAACTGCGGGCGATCACCACGCCCTCAAGCCGCCGCACCACGCGGTCGGCCAATTCGGCCTGACGACGGGCCGGATTCTGCACCAGAACCGTCTGGTAACGGCCAATCTCAGTCAGGATCCGCAGGCGATTGGCGGCCAACGTGCTGCCGGTCTCGACCAGATCGACGATCGCGTCGGCCACGCCCAAGGCAATCATGATTTCGACCGAACCGGAGAGATCGACCAGGTGCGCCGTGGCCCTATGCTGCCCCAAAAAGTTCTGCGTGACGTGCGGAAAGCTGGTCGCCACGCGGCAGCCGTCGAGCTGCGCCGCGCTTGAGATTTTGCTCTCCTCGGGCACGCACACCGCGAGGCGGCATTCGCCCACGCCCAGGTCGAGCCGATGGACCAGCTCCACCCCGCTTTCGGCCAGCAGATCGCCGCCGGTGATGCCCATGTCGATGGCGCCCTCGGCGCACAACACGGGAATGTCTTCGGTGCGCAAGAAAGTGACGTCGACCGGGACCTCGCGGCAGCGGGCAAACAGGGTGCGTTCCTGGCGACGAAAGCTGAGGCCGGCCTCTTTGAGCAATTCGCCGGCCAGTTCGGCCAGCCGGCCTTTACTGGGAATGCCGATCCGCAGATTATTCATGAAGGTGCCGCCCCGGGGCCCGCGGCCGGATCGCGCGACGCCTTCTCCTCCAAACCAGAAATACCGAAGCGGCGCGAGAGTTCCGACTCCACCTCGGCCAGAGAAATATCTCGATAGCCCAACAAGACGAACAAGTGGTAGAGGACGTCAGCGGCTTCATGGATGGTATGAGTCCGCCCGGACTCTCCGGGTTCGGCGGCCGCGGCCACGACTTCGACGGCTTCCTCAAGGATTTTGCCCCCGATCTTCTCCACGCCGCCGGAGAGCAGGCGAGTCGTGTACGATTTCTCGGACGGATTTGCCTTGCGGTCGGCGATCACGGCCATCAAACGAGCGAAAATAGAGTTAGAATCGTTCACGCGCGGCCTTCGAGTTTCGGGTCGCAATTGCCTACGATCTTCGCAATGTAGGCTCTTGGCGGCCCACTGACAAGCAACCGCGAAGCGAGACGTCCGCACCGCAAGGCATTGTCGATGAGTATCTCTCCCACGCCGCTGGACGATTGCTGGTTTTTGACCGGGCCGACCGCCAGCGGCAAAACCGCGGTGGGATTGGAACTTGCCGCGCGCTTGCATGCCGAGATCATTTCGCTCGACTCGATGGCGGTCTACCGTGGCATGGACATCGGCACGGCCAAGCCCACGTTGGCCGAGCGACAAGCGGTGACGCATTATCTAATCGACGTCGTCGATCCCGACCAGGAATACAGCCTGGCACAATATGTCGCGGCGGCGCACAGCGCGGTCGAGGAGATCGCGTCGCGCCGCCGCGTGGCGCTGTTCGTCGGTGGGACGCCGTTGTATCTGAAATCGCTGCTGCGGGGCATTTTTTCGGGTCCGCCGGCTGATTGGGCCCTGCGGCGTCAATGGCAAGCCCTGGTCGACGGCGAAGGCGTCGAAGCCCTGCACGCGCGCTTGGCGCAGGTCGACCCCTTGTCGGCCCGGCGGCTGCACGCCCGCGATACGCGGCGCGTGATTCGAGCGCTTGAGGTCTGGGAGAAAACGGGCCAGTCGATCAGCGAGCTGCAGCGGCAATTCGATCGTGCCCGGCCGGCCGAGGCGTGCCGGGTGTTCGCGCTTGCATGGCCGCGGTCTGAGCTGGCGCGGCGGATCGACGCGCGGGTCGACGCGATGTTCGCAGCGGGCTTCGTCGACGAAGTTCGGGGTCTCGTCGATGGGCCGCATCCACCCGGCCGCACCGCCCGGCAAGCCGTCGGCTATCGCGAGGTGATCGAGCATTTGCAGGGAGCCCGAAATCTGTGTGACACGATCGAGTTGGTGAAGCTGCGGACCCGGCAATTCTCCAAGCGGCAAATGACCTGGTTTCGCAGCCTGAGCGAATGCCGCGTGGTACCTCTGACGACGGCGGACGACCCCGCCCAAATCGCGCGGAAGATCGCGGGCTTCTGAGCTGCTGAGCCGCAAGCGCAAAACCCTGGTCACCTTTCCCGAGCAGGTGTGTCTAGAGTAAGATAGGCGACTCGTCCGGGGAATCCGTGGGCAAGCCGCATACGCGGCAAGGAGATATGGCGTTGATTCGAACTCATACATGCGGCCAGTTGCGCTCTGAACACATCGGCCAGGAAGTTACTCTGTGCGGGTGGGTCGACAGCTATCGCGATCATGGTGGCGGCATCTTCATCGACTTGCGCGACCGCTATGGCAAGACGCAGATCGTCTTTGGCCCCGAGAGCGGTCCGCAGAATCAGGACCTGGCTCGCTCCTTGCGCAGCGAATTTGTCGTGTCCGTCACCGGCCAGGTGGCCCACCGGCCCGAAGGCACCGTGAACCCAAAACTGGCCACCGGCGAAATCGAAGTTCGGCCGACGCGGCTGGAGGTTCTCAACAAGAGCCTTACGCCGCCGTTTCAGCCGGGCGCCAAGGAGCTGCCCAACGAAGACCTGCGGCTGAAGTACCGTTATCTCGATTTGCGCCGGCCCGAGATGCAGGCCTCGCTGTTGTTGCGGCACCAGATCGTCCGCAGCATACGCACTTTTTTCGACGAGCACGGTTTTATCGACGTCGAGACGCCGATGCTCGGCCGCAGCACGCCCGAGGGGGCCCGCGACTACCTGGTTCCCAGCCGCATCCACCACGGCAGTTTTTATGCCTTGCCCCAGTCGCCGCAACTGTACAAACAGATTCTGATGATCGCCGGCTACGATCGCTACGTGCAGGTGGCCCGCTGTTTTCGCGACGAAGATTTGCGGGCCGACCGCCAGCCCGAATTCACGCAACTCGACATGGAAATGTCATTTGTCGATAGCGCGGATATCATCGGCCTGATCGACCAACTGGTGGCTCGCGTGGCTCAGGACGTTTTGGGCCAGAAAATCGCATTGCCGCTGCCGCGGATGACCTACGACGAAGCGATGGAACGTTTTGGCCACGACGCGCCGGATTTGCGTTTCGGCATGGAGCTGGTGGACCTGACGGATCTGGCAAAAACGACTGATTTTCGGGTATTCCGCGGCACGGCCGACGCCGGCGGGCGCGTGCGCGGCATCAACGCCCAGGGGGCCGCGGCCCAGTATTCTCGCAAGGGCATCGACGAGTTGACGAATTACGTCGTGCAAGATTTCGGCGCCAAGGGGCTGGCCTGGTTCAAGGTCGAGGAGGGCCCCACGCTGGCCTCGCCGATTGCCAAAAACTTCAGCCCCGAACTGCTGGCCCAAATCGCCCAGCGGATGCAGGCCCAGCCCGGTGATTTGCTGCTGTTCGTGGCCGATCAATTCGAAGTCACGTGCAAGGCTCTGTACGCGCTGCGCAAGCGGCTTGGCGAAGAACTGGAACTCTACGACCCCGGCACGAGACATTTCTCATGGATCGTCGAGTTCCCGATGTTCGCCCGGGACGACGAGTCGAACTGCTGGGCGGCCATGCACCATCCGTTCACGGCTCCACGGCCCCAGGATCTGGCGATGTTGACGACCGATCCGGGCAAGTGCCGCGCGCAAGCTTACGACCTGGTGATCAACGGCACTGAAGCCGGCGGCGGCACGATTCGGATTCACGATCCGCAAACCCAGCAACAGGTGTTCGGCCTGTTGGGCGTCGGTCCCGAGCAGGCGCGCGAGCGATTTGGGTTCTTGCTGGACGCCCTGGCCTATGGCGCTCCGCCCCACGGCGGCATCGCGCTGGGCATCGACCGCTGGGTGATGCTCTTCGGCCGGCTGGACAACATTCGCGACTGCATCGCGTTTCCCAAAACGCAAAAGGCCACGGACCTGATGACCGAGGCCCCCGGCCCGGTCGACGCCAAACAAGTGCGCGAGTTGGGCATCCAAATCCGCAAGGCCGACGCGCCGATCAACCGTTGACCGCGAAGCGGCGGGCAATGACAATGCCAGTCGGCCGGCGATAAACGTGGATACGTTGATTGCGTCGCGGAAAGGAGCCTCGTCGTTGCAAACCCCAGCGTCATCCTTGTGGACAAGCTGCTTGATCGCCTTGGCGCTGACCGCGTCCGGCTGCAACCAGGGTTCTCCACCTTCGGCCACGCCCGCTAAACAAGCCGATACATCCGCGTCCCGTGCCATCCGGGGGGAGGTTCAGGTTGCCAGGGCGGAAACCAAGATCTCTCGGCCGGACACCGCACCGGCCGCAGCGCGCGACACGGGGCCCTCAGAGCCCGCCCAGCTTCCACCGTCCAAGGCTCCGCTGACGCTTGATGACGATCACGCGGCCGACTTGACGATGCCGCAGGTGAGTCTGAGCGATGCACACGCGAAAATCTGCCGCGTCCGGGTGGGCGATAAGCTGCCTAGTTTCCAGCTCGTGGATCTCGAAGGCCGCACGCGGCCGTGGGAGTCGTTGTTGGGGGCCAGGCTGACGGTCGTCGTGTTTTGGAATAGCGCGCAGCCCGCGGCGCTTGAAGAGCTCGCCGACCTTGGCCCCGACGCGCTCGATCGGTTTTCCGGCAACGGCCTGGCGGTGGTCGGCATCAATACCGGAGACGACCCAAAATGGGCGCGAGAATTGGTGAAACGATCTGGCGCTCGTTTCATGAATTTGAGCGACCGCGACGGCAACGCCCTAAAGCAAGTTGCCAGCGGAAGAATCCCGCGTACCTACCTGGTTGATGCCTCCGGAACCATTCTCTGGTTGGATCTGGAATACTCGCGCACCACTCGGCGCGATTTGGCGCAAGGCATTCGCTACGCCTTGACCCATCCGTAGGCCGATGGGGCCGTCGCTCTTGGCCGGGAATCTAAGGCAAGTCCGTAGCTGCCTTTTGCACCGGCGATTCGTTGGCCGCATCTGAAATGGCTGTCCGATCCGGCAGCTTGGCGGCCCTTTATAAGCTACGGTTCAATACCCGCCGAACGGTGGCGGCCGAGCTTGGGCCGGCGGCATGGCGTGTTTGAAAAGCCGTCGAGCCGGCAGGCGACTTGGTCGATCGGGTGACTGGTGCCGTGCATCAGCCCATCGCAATTTCTGAAACATGACCCAGGTCACAATGAAGGTAATTCAAAATGAAAAAGTATCTCTGGTTGACGTTGAGTTTCGCGGTGGTGGTCGGCTGGATGGCAACTCCAGCGCTGGCCCGCGGCCACGGCGAAGGCCATCATGCCGAAGGACATCACGCCGAGGGCGAGCACCACAACACCGGCGGCGAACATCATGCCGCGCGGCATATTGACCAACAGCAACTCCACGCGAACATCCCCAGCCATTTCGAGCCGAACCATCGGCCGTTCACGCCGGCATGGTATGCCAATCATCCCAACGCCTGGGGTTACGGCAACGTGAACAATTATTGGGCCGGGGCTCCGTTTGGCGCGACGGCCGCCTGGCTTGGATACTCGGCCGCCGCCGCGGCCAATCCGGAATTGTCCACCACCAACACGACGGAATACACCGGTGATGCGAATCCTGAGTTCAACGATCACGCGGCCCAAGATACCGAGCCCGCGACCGGCGAAGTCTTTTCGCCGGCGGCCCAAGCGGCCCAGCTAGCCGCCAGCGGCCAGACCGAGCTGCCGAGCAACGCCGACTTTCTGCCGCTGGGAGTCTACTCGTTGGCCCAGCCGAATCAAACGGAAGCCAGCGCCATGTTGCAACTTGCGGTGAGCAAAGAGGGAGTGTTGCGCGGTTCGTATTACGACGTGTTGAGCGGCCAGGAACACGCCATTGCCGGATCGATCGACAAGAACACGCAACGCGTCGCCTGGAGCGTCGCCCCCAACAACAAGGTGTTCTTCGAGACGTCGCTGCAAAGTTTGACCAAGGAATCGGGCCCGGTGGCGGTGCACTTCGAGAACGGCGAAAGCCGCCAGTGGACGTTGGCCCGCTACGACAGCGCCGAGTCGCACGAGGAGCTCCCTGAGGAAGCCGGCCCGGCCGCCAACGAAGGGTCCGGCAACGAGCCCCGCGGTGAATCGAACGATAACGTTTTCCCTGAATAGCCAGCGAAACAGGCTCCCACGACAGCCGCGCTGGTTCATCGAGCCAGCGCGGCTGTTCGCGTTTGCCGGCGTGGCCGCGGTTTTGCTGCGACGTCGGCTTGACACTGCCCGCGGCAGGCGCGAAGCTAACAACAGGAAGTTCATTCGACTTCCTCCACGAATCTCTTGGTAATTTCACTCGTGACCACAACCGTTCACAAGGCCGAACAGCCCCTCGCCGCGGCCCAGCCGCAGGCTCAGCCGGAGCGCACCGAATTGCGCGTGGCGCTGGCGCAGATCGCGCCGGCGTTGGGCGATCGCCAGCGGAACCTGGCCAAACACCTGGAGCAGATCGAGGCGGCCAAGCGCGAGCGTGCCGATCTGGTCGTGTTTCCCGAGCTGTCGCTGACCGGATATTTCCTGCGCGACATGGTGCCCGAAGTGGCCCTGAATCGCGCCAGCCTCGAAATCGCCCAGCTCGTGGAAGCGGCCAGCCCGATGGCCCTGGTGGCCGGATTCGTCGAAGAGGCCGGCGGCCACCAGTTCTACAACGCCGCCTTCTATGCGGAGGCCGGGCGGCTGCTGCACGTCCACCGCAAGGTGTACCTGCCGACTTACGGGCTGTTCGAGGAGCAGCGCTATTTCTCCTCCGGCAAGCGGTTTCAAGCCTTTCATGCGGCCCGGTTCGGCCGCGTGGGGCTGCTGATTTGCGAGGACCTGTGGCATGTATCGGCGGCCACGATCATGCAGGCCGAAGAAGTCGACGTATTGATTTGCATCATCAACTCGCCGGCCCGAGGCGTCGATGGCCCCAAGATCCGCACGGCTGAAACGTACGAACTGCTGGCGCGCACGTTTTCGCAATTGCTCGGCGCCATGGTGATCGTGGTCAATCGAGTCGGCTTCGAGGACGGTCTGTGTTTTTTCGGCAACAGCATGGTCGTGGGCTCGGATGGCCGGATCGTGGCCGAGGCCCCGCAGTTCGACGAATGCCTGACGATCGTCGGCTGCGATCTCGACGAATTGCGCCGGCAGCGGTTGATCACTCCGCTGGGCCGCGACGAACAGTTGTTGTTGACGATCGAAGAGCTCCAACGCATCAAGCGGCGGCGTTATGAAAGTTGATCCCGTCGAGACCGATCTGTCGATCAACCCGGGGTTGGTCGAAGACATTCTGGTGCGATTCATTCGCAACGAGATTACCCGCGCCGGCTTTCGCCGCGCCGTGATGGGTCTTTCCGGCGGCATCGATTCGACGGTGGTGGCCTACCTGGCCGCCCGGGCCTTGGGTCCCGAAAACGTGCTGTGCCTGACGATGCCCTACAAAACGTCCAGCGACGAAACGCGGCGAGACAGCCAAACGGTGATCGCGGCCCTGGGCGTGCAAACCCTCGACGCGCCGATCACTTCGCAGATCGATGCCTATTTTGCCGCCCTGCCCGGCGCTTCGCGAATGCGGCTGGCCAACAAGTGCGCCCGCGAGCGGATGACGATTCTGTACGACCAGAGCGCCGCGTTCGAGGCGTTGGTGCTGGGCACGAGCAACAAGACCGAACTGCTCTTGGGCTATGGCACCCAGTTCGGCGACATGGCCTCGGCCATCAACCCGATCGGCGATTTATACAAGACACAATTGCGTCAACTGGCGACCCATCTGGGCGTGCCAGCGCAGATTCTGAACAAGGCGCCCAGCGGCGACTTGTGGGTCGGCCAGACCGACGAAGACGAGCTCGGCCTGACCTATGCCGAAGTGGACCGACTGCTGGTGTTGCTGGTCGATCGGCGTTGGCAGCCGGTGCAACTGATCCGGGCGGGCTTCGACGCCGAGTTTGTCGAGCGCGTGCTGCGCATGATCCGCCGCAATCAATACAAGCGCCGCCTGCCGGTGATCGCCAAACTGACCCACCGCACGATGGACCGCGATTTCCGCTATCCGCGCGATTGGGGAACTTGAGAAGAGAATCGGGCGCACATTCTCCCATCAGGCCCGTCGCGACGCTCGCTCGTTAAAGCGGGCCGCTACTTTGCGTTGGCCTTTTCGACCAGGCCCTGCCAGAAATCGCGCGCGTCGCGGTGGTATTTGAGCACGGCTTCGCGCTGGCTCGGATCTTCCAGATTCTCGGTAACTTTGGCCATCCGCTCGTCGACCCAATCGAGGAAGAACTGCGCCGAGGCTTTGCTGATCCGCGGCTGATAGCCGATCTCGACGTAATACGGGCCGGTCGTGGCGTAGCGGTAGGTGTCGGGCACGTCGGTGACGGCGCGGATCAAGAACCAGCCGCTCTGGTTGAACTTCAACAACGGCAATTTGCCCCCGGTCTTGGCCCAATCGTCGAGGCGCACTTGCTGTGCCACGTCACCGTCCTTGATCACCTCCAAGTACGATACGCGGTCGCGGGTTGAAAGCGTCAGGCCGACTTCCAGTTCGATTTCTCGGCCCGCGTCGGCCCGAAAGACGTGGCCCGGCATCTCGCCTTCGACATTCGGGCGGATCAGCGGGCCGTTGGTCACCACGACGCGTCCGGCGCGCAAGCTCTCCCACCATTTCTCGTAGGTGAAATCGCCTTCCACGTGGACGTACGCGCGGTTGTAGCCCACCGGGTTGGCGACCTCGCCCGAGCCGCTGCCGGCGGTGGGCGGAATTCGCAGACCGCAGTTGAGCAGGTGATAGTAAATCCGTTCGCTCCAGCGGCCGTTGCCCGCCGTTCCGGGAAACAAGCGCGTGTCGCGCGGCTTGCCCCCTTTTTCGTGGTTGACCGCCGACTTGCGGCCCAAATTGCTGTTGGCTATTTGAATCGAATCGAGCTGACCGCCGGCCACCCATAGCGGCAAATCCCAGCTATAGGCCTTCTGGGCATCGACCCAGCCGCCGGCTTGCGATTTGGCCGCCGCGATCACGTCGGTCTGCGGCGGAAACTCGGGCTGAAAACCGGCCATGTCCAGGGGCTGCTGCAAATTGAAAAACAACAGCCATCCGCCGGCCCGCGCGTCGCAGCCGGCCGCAAGGTGGTAGTAGCGATTACCGTCGAACCGCACCAACGGATTCTCCGCTGGGCCCTTTTGGGGCAACAGGCTTTTGCGGTTGGGCCAGGTGACGAGCTCGGCCACGTGCAAGTCATCGGCCTCCATCAGCAACTCCAAGTCCTTGGACGGCCGCTGAACGTCCAGGTCGCCCGACCACCAGCCCTCGGCGGCCATGTCGACGAACCGTTTCAGATCGACGACTTTCGTATCGTCGGAATAATCATCCATGGTGAAGTGGCCCGACCGCACCAGATACTCGAGCCCGCGCTCGATTTCAAAGGCATATTCGCCCTTGGGCAATTTCAGCGTGATGTCGCCGGAGAAGACGAAGTGATCGTGCCAAAAAGGAACCTTGGGGGCCTTCAGCGGTTTTTTGGACGCATTGGTCAGGTGCATCCGGCAGGCCAACGGTTGCCTGGTGTCGCGGTCGATGACCTCGATTTTCAACTTGCCCCCCGGCCCAGCCAGGGTGCGGCGCGCGTCGAACGCCAACAGGGCGAGCCCGCACACTACACTCAGAAAAACAGGGGAAACCCGGTGCGACATTTTAAAACATTCTCGACCGATGGGACGATTTAGAGCGTGCTGGGGAGGTATCCTTTAAATGTAGCACGTCCCGCACCCCCGATTTGTCGCACGATGGCCCCAACGCCGTGCGGCTTGATACCTGGGGGTGGGGCCCTAAAATAACCACTACAACGCGTTTGCAGCGCGCAGCGCAAGCCCAACTGGTTCAGGTCCTCAATCCTTCGACGCTCGCGATCACCGAATGGCTGAAGACTATTACAAAACCCTGGGCATTGGTCGCGACGCCTCTCCCGCTGACATTCAAAAAGCCTATCGCAAACTGGCCCGCAAATTCCACCCCGACCTGAATCCGGAAGATAAGACGGCCAAGTCGAAGTTTCAGGAAGTGCAGCGGGCTTTTGATGTGCTGAACGATCCGAGCAAGCGCGAGCTTTACGACCGCTATGGCAGTTCGTTCGAGTCGATGGGCGCCGGCCCGCGCGGAGGCGGAGGACAAACCCACTGGGGCGCCGGACCGGGCGGCGCGGAAGAAATCGACATCAGCCAGCTCTTCGGAGAGCGCTACTCCGGCGATCCGACCAACATGTTCGGCGACATTTTCACGCAGTTCCGCCGTGCCGGTGGCCGCCAGCGCCGCCAGGGAGCGCCGCAAGGGGCAGGCCGGGGAGCCGATATTTCGGCCGAACTCGAAATCCCCTTCACGACCGCCGTGCTAGGCGGCCAGGCCCAAATCTCCGTGCGCCGTCAGACCGGCCAGGTGGAAACGCTGAACGTCAAAATCCCGCCCGGCATCGACCAGGGCAAGAAAATCCGTCTGCGCGGCCAGGGCGAAGGCGTCCCCGACGGAACCGCGGGCGACATTCTGATCACGGTCCACGTTGCGCCGCACGCCTGGTTTACACGCCACGGCAAAAACCTGGAGGTTCGCCTTCCGGTCACTCTGGCCGAGGCGGCCTTGGGGGCCAAAGTCGACGTGCCGACGCCGCGCGGCACCATTTCGTTGCGCGTGCCGGCGGGCACGTCCAGCGGCAAGAAACTGCGCATCAAGGGACACGGCGTGGCGCTGCGAACCGGAGAGCCCGGCGATCTATTCGCCCAAATCGAAATCGTGCTCCCGTCGCCGCTGGACGACGCATCGATCGATCTGATCAAGCAACTCGACGCCCACGCACAAAGCACGCAGCCGCAGCAACCGCGACGGGATCTGCGATGGTAGACCGTCCAAGCGCAATCGCGAGTTTCGTCTCGGCGGCCGCCGGCCGCAGCCTGCTGGCCGTCGAGCAAGTCGACCAAAAGGCGGAACCGCTCTTGATGCGGCTCCAACCGGTAACCCGCGCTAAAATCTTGATGGCGCTGCTGGCTCTGGTCCTGGTCGGCATCGCGCTGGTGGCGCTGGTCTGGATCGGCGCGCGTCACTTGCGGCGGATCGCCAAAACGCCTTTACGCTCGACGCGCCCGCACGACGACGATTGGTATCGCAAGCCGCTGATTCCTCCCGACCCGCCGTCCTCCGGCGGGCCAGATGCCGAATGAACTTGCTCATGACTTCCCAGCGCTTCTTAGCCCGGTATCGACTGCGGACCACGCGGGACTTCCAACGCGTTTACGACCGCCGTTGTTCGGCGTCCGACGCGCTGGTCTTGGTGTTCGTGGAGAGAAACACCTTGGGCTATCCGCGAATAGGGCTGTCGGTGTCGCGTAAAGTGGGCGGCGCGGTGCTGCGCAATCGCTGGAAACGACTGCTGCGCGAAGCCTTTCGCCTGGCGCGCTTGCAATTGCCGGCGGACATCGACATCGTCGCCATTCCGCGTCCCGGAGTCGAACCGACTCTACAACCCCTGATGGCTTCTCTGGTCCGGCTCGCCGCGCAGGCCAGCGCCAAACTCGACCGGGCCTGAGCACGCTCGGCCGCTGGGTCACCCCGGCAGCGTTCGACTGGGGCCAGCGGCAATCGTATAATGGCTTTCTGGCCGGCGGTTGCCTGCTTGCGGCCGGCGGACCGTTTTTGCTTGCACTCCAACGACAGCATGCAATTTCTCTGGACAACCATCCACGGACTCCCCTCCTGGCTGCTGGTCGCCCTGGTGCGACTGTATCAGCTCCTCATCAGTCCCTGGCTAGGGCGCAACTGTCGCTACCACCCGTCGTGCAGCCACTATATGATCCAAGTCGTGCAGAAATATGGTTTTCTGCGCGGCACGTGGCGGGGGGTCTGCCGCATCGCCCGCTGTCACCCGTTTCATGCCGGCGGTTTCGATCCTCCGTGAATCGACCGAGGGGCAGCCGCTCACGGACACGCGGATGGTTTCTCCGTTTGTCCGGTTTGCGGTGGCGGGGGAAAGCGGTCTTGACGGGGGTTACGCCGTGCGCTATCTTCCCGCCCTCGTCAAAGCTTTTCTGAGAAACTCGTTCGCAAGTTTCTCACGGCGAACACGCGGCGCGTCGTGGTGTGCAGGGAGGCACACGTGGGCCGGTGTTTCCCGAAAGGATTCTACGGAGCAAGGCATGAAGCCCTGCCACGTCTGGCTTGCGTGTGTTTTACTGTCGCTCTCGGGGTGCGCTGCGCCCGCGTTGCGCTCGCAAAGTCCCGAAGACTTTTCCGAAGCGCTGGAATCGAAAACCAAGCTCATCGGCGAGGTGGCTCGCCCCTTTGGCCATACCCACGTGAAAGTCGAGTCGGTGGCGCTGGTCACCGAATTGGACGGCACGGGCGAGGACCCGGCTCCATCGCCGCAGCGCTCGACGCTGTTGCACGAATTGCAAACCCTCGGCGTGCAAAACCCCAATCAACTTTTGGCCTCGCCCACGACCGCGCTGGTCCTGGTGCGCGGATTTCTGCCGCCTGGCGTTCAGAAGGGGGACAAGATCGACCTGGAAGTCCAGGTTCCCCCGCGCAGCGAGACGACGAGCTTGCGCGGCGGCTGGCTGATGGAAACGCGTCTGACCGAGCTGGCCGTGGTGGGCGGCCAGGTTCACGAGGGTCATCATTGGGCCAACGGCGAAGGCGCGGTGCTGGTCGATCCGTCGGCCAGTGGCGAGAAGGATCGCGCGCTGTTGGTGCGCGGCCTGGTGCTCGGCGGCGGCACGGTCTTCAAGACGCGTGACCTGGGCCTGTTTATCGCGCCGGAGAACAAATCGGTGCGGCTGGCCGGACAAATCGGCCAGGCCATCAACCGCCGGTTCCATACCTTTACCAAGGGGACCAAACAGGGCGTCGCCAACCCGGTCAGCGACGAACGCATCGATCTGAAAATCCATACTCGCTACAAAGACAACATCGCCCGCTACGTTCGCGTGGTGCGCTCGATTCCGCTGAAAGAGACGCCGGCCGAAGAGACCCTGCGGATCGGATTGCTGGAGCGCCAACTGCTGGACCCGATTACCGCCGCGACCGCCGCGTTGCGTTTGGAGGCGATCGGTCACGGCGCGATCGGCGCGCTGGCCAAAGCCATCGCCAGCGACGACGCCGAAGTGCGATTCTATGCCGCCGAGGCCCTGGCTTATCTCGACGACTCTCAGGCCGCGGCGCCCCTGGCCCGCGCGGCCCGCGATGAACCGGCATTCCGGGCTTACGCCCTGGCCGCTCTGAGCACGATCGACGACATGGCCGCTCACGACGAGCTGGTGAATCTCCTGGAAGTGCCCAGCTCCGAAACACGCTATGGCGCCTTCCGCGCCTTGTGGGCCATGAACCACAACGACCCGTTGATCCGCGGCGAAAATCTGGGCGGGCAATTCGGCTATCACATTCTCAACACCACCGGACCGCCGATGATCCACGTCACGCGCAGCTACCGGCCCGAGGTCGTGTTGTTCGGACACGAGCAGGTTCTGGAAGCGCCGTTCGTGCTGGAGGCGGGCAAGGCGATCCTCGTCAAGGGCATCGCCGGCGACAAGGTGGTCGTCAGCAAGTTCGTCGTGCGTCAACCGGATCAGAAGCGGATCGTTTCGGCGAAAGTCGACGAAATCATCCGCGCCATCGTCGACTTGGGCGGCAGCTATCCGGACGTCGTGCAAGCCCTGCAACAAGCCAAGAGCAGCCATTCGCTGGCCAGTCGATTCGAGGTCGACGCCGTGCCCGACGGAGAACGCGTCTACCATCACAAAGACGATGGCCTGACCGAGGGAACCCGCACGGTCTCGGAAGACCGGATTGTCGTGGCCAACCCGATGCCCGATATGTTTTCCACCAAAAGGCAAAAAGCCGCCCGCCAGTAGCACTTCTTTTGGGCCCGGCGACTGAGCATTTCAAGGCAAAAAACCTGAAAAAGAGCCGGCCCAGGAAGTAGTTCCCTGCTAAAATAGGCGCGTTGCCTGCCGCACCCTGCCCCATGGACGGGGGCGCATTGAAGCACCTTTTTAGCGGAACTCATCTCGCCCATGCTCAAGGCGCTGGAACTCGTCGGCTTCAAAAGCTTTGCCGACAAAACTCGGCTGGAGTTTCCCCGCGGCATCACCGTGGTGGTCGGTCCCAACGGCTCGGGAAAGTCCAACATCGTCGACGGCATCAAGTGGGTGTTGGGCGAACAAAGCGTCAAGAGCCTGCGTGGCAAGGAGATGGCCGACGTCATCTTCAACGGCTCGGCAACCCGCCGCGCGCTGAACGCCGCGGAAACCACGCTCACGTTCGACAACACGCAACGCGTGCTGGCCATCGACACGGCCGAAGTCCACATCACGCGCCGGGTGTATCGCAGCGGCGAAGGCGAGTATCTGATCAATCGCCAGCCCTGCCGGCTGCGCGACATCCGCGACCTGTTCGCCGGCACAGGCGTGGCGACCGAGGCCTATGGCGTGATCGAGCAGGGCAAAGTGGACATCCTGCTGCAATCCTCTCCGCGCGATCGGCGATTGATCTTCGAGGAAGCCGCCGGCATCAGCCGTTTCAAGGTCAAGAAACTCGAAGCTCTGCGCCGCCTGGAACGCGTCGAACAAAACTTGCTGCGGCTCTCCGACATCGTCGATGAGGTCGACAGCCGCCTGCGGGCCGTGCGATTGCAGGCCGGCAAAGCTCGCAAATACAAGGAATACGCCGACCGCTTGCAGGCCTTGCGCACGCAAATCGGCTGGGCCGACTGGCGCCGCTTGACATCGAAACTGGACGAACTCGAATCCGAGTTCACGGCGGCGCGCGACGAGAACGCGCTCTGCCTGGCGCAAGTCGAGTCGTTCGAAACGCAGGCCCTGGCCCTGGAACTGCGGATCGCCGAGGCCGACACGGCCATGCGCACCAGCGAAAGCCGGATCGCGCAGAATCGCGAGCGGATCGCCGCCCACGAGTCGTCGATCGACCATCAGCGCCGCCGCTGCCGCGATCTGGAGGACGAAGCCGCCCGCTATCGCCGGCAATTGACGTCCATGAGCGTTCGGGCCGGCGATCTGCAGCAGCAACTTCTCGAGATCGCCGAGAACCTGCAATCCGCCGACCAACAGCATCGAGAAGCGGCCCGAGGGCTGGCCGAAGAAGAACGCGGCCTGACGAAGTTGACCGCTCAGGTCGACGAGCTGCGGGCCGAAAACGAACAGCGCCGCGCCCTGCACCTCGAACAATTGCGGGCCAGCTCGGCGCTGGGCAGCCAAATCAGCGCGCTGGAATCCAAAGTCGCCACCACGCAATCGGTCCGCGAGCGCGGCGGCAAACGGTTGAACGAGCTCGCAACCGCCCGCGATGCACTCTCGGTCGAAGTCGAACAATCGCGCGAGAACGTGGCGCGCCTTGACGAGCAGTTCCGGCAGCGGCAAACCGAACTGCACGCCGTGCAATCGCAATTGGCCGAAAACCGCCGGCAGAGCGCCAAGCATCAGCAGCAGTTGGGCCAAGTGCGGCAACGCCATAGCGGCGCCGCCGAACGGGCCGCCGTGCTCGAGGAACTCGAAAAACGACTCGAAGGACTCAGCGCCGGCGTCAAGCAGGTGCTCGGCCAGGCCCAGGGGGCGACGGCCGGGCCGTTTGGGCAGATTCGCGGACTGGTGGCCGATCTGCTGCACGTCAACTTCGAGACGGCCCCGCTGATCGAAGTCGCATTGGGAGAAATGGCCCAATGCCTGGTCGTTGCCGGCGGGCGCGAGCTGGTGGCCCATTTGCAAAAATCGGCCTCGCTGGCAGGGCGCGTGGGATTTATTCGCCTCGGCGTGCTGCCGCCCAAAACGCATTTGGACGGACTCGACTTCCACGGACACGGCGGCGTGTTGGGCCGGGCCGACGAGTTTGTCGAGACCGCCGCTGAATTCGCCGTGCTGGCCAAGCGGCTGCTGGGCAAGACCTGGATCGTCGAGAATCTGACGCAGGCCTTGGCGCTGTCGGAATCGGCCGGCCGGGGTCTGAGCTTCGTGACGCGCGCCGGCGAACTGGTGGCCGCCGACGGCACGCTGTACGTCGGGCCGCGCCACACCTCGACCGGCCTGATCTCGCGCCGCAGCGAGCTGCGCGTGCTGAGGCAGCAAATCGCCGAAATGGTGGGCCAAATCGTCCAGCAACAAACGCTCTGCTCGCAGCTCGAAACACAGATCACCGAGCAAGACGAACAAGCCCAACGGCTGGCAGGCGAAATCCAGCAGGCCAGCGATGCGCTAGGGCAAGAACGAACTCGGGCCGGGGCGGCGGAAGAACGACTCTCGCAGTTGCAAAAACAATTGGCGACCGTGGAGGCCGAATTGGCAACCGCTGAGAGCGAGCACCAGCGGGCCGGCGCGGCGCTGGCCGAGTCGCGGGCCCGGCTGGCCCAGGTCGAAAACACGCTGGCCGAGCTGGAAAGCAGCATCGGCGAGGGCGTCCAGCGTGCTAATCAACTGGAACAAACGCGCCAACGCTATAGCCGCGAGACGAACGCCTCGAAAATCAACGTCGTCAAAAGCGAACAGCGGCTGACTCATCTGCAAGCCCAAAAAAGCCAACTGGAGCGCGACCAACAGGAACGCGGCCGCACGCTCTCCGACGGCCGCTCGCAATTGGCGGTCTGCCTCGAGCGCATGCAGCAAGTCGAACGCGACATCTTGCAGGCCGAATCGGAAGTGGCCGACCTCTACTTGCGAAAAGAAAGCTTCGCGGCCGAAGCCGTCGGGCACGTCGAACGGCGCGAGACGTGGCGCGAAGAAAAGGCGCAATTCACGGCCGACGCGCAGCGTGCACGCGGCAGAGTTCGTAAGCTGGAAGGCCGCTTGCACGCCAAAGAACTTGCCGCCAACGAAGTCCGTCACGAGCGAACCACGCTGGCCGACCGCCTGAGAGAGGATTATGGCATCGAGTTGGCCGAGCTGGAGCACGAACCCTCGGCCGAGGAACTGCAAGAGCGCACGGCAGTGGAACGCGAGATCGCCGACTTGCGCGGCAAGCTCAACAGCATTGGCGGCGTGAACCTCGACGCCCTGGCGGAATTGGAAGAACTGGAAGGCCGCTTCCGCACGCTCTCGACCCAGCACCAGGACCTCTCGTCGGCCAAGGCCTCGCTGGAGCAGATCATCGGCAAGATCAACGCCGACAGCCGGCGATTGTTCGCCGAGACCCTGGAGGTTGTCCGCGGCCATTTCCAAACGCTGTTTCGCAAACTCTTCGGCGGCGGGCAGGCCGACATCGCGCTGGAAGAGGGAGTCGATATCCTCGAAAGCGGAATCGAAATCGTCGCCCGGCCGCCGGGCAAGGAGCCCCGCAGCATCTCGCTGTTGAGCGGCGGCGAAAAGACGCTCACCTGCGTGGCGCTGTTGCTGGCCATCTTTCGCAGTCGCCCCAGCCCGTTCTGCGTGCTCGATGAAGTCGACGCGGCGCTGGACGAAGCCAACATCGAGCGGTTCATCGCCGTGCTGCAGGAATTCCTGGCCTGGACGCAATTCATCGTGGTGACACACTCCAAAAAGACGATGACCTGCGCCAGCACGCTCTACGGCATCACGATGCAGGAGTCGGGCGTCTCGAAGCGGGTCTCAGTCCGTTTCGAGGACGTCAGCGACAACGGCGAGATTCTCAACGTCCGCGAGGGCGAGACCGACCCAGCCCCAGCCGCCGACGACGAGACGCAGGCAGCGTGAGAGTAGTGGTTGGTGATTGGTGGTTAGTGGTTGGAGAAGAAAATAAAAGAAGCGCGGATCCCGAAGTCTTCGCACCAACCACCAATCACTAGCCACTAA
>JBGQKM010000018.1:0-32938 GCA_041499515.1 Planctomycetia bacterium
CCGTCGACAAGCTCTGGAAACTCTGCGGCAGTATCCTCGACCAGTTCACGGAATCCGAGTGCCGAAACTATTTTCAACACTGCGGGTACCGCTACACCTAAAATGAAACCGCTCTAGTAACGCGCGAGAATCTCCCAGCTTTCCCAGGCGACAGCCCACGTTCTCCAAATTGATCTTTGCGATCGCAATGGCGATGAAAAATTTTCCAGAATTTTTCAGTCGCGACGTTGCCAGCAGCGCGGAGATGAAAATCGATCGCTTTCGCCGGAAAAACCGGGCTCCGGCGGGCGGTTTCCGAGACCGAAAACAGGCCCCATCGCCAGAGGGGAACTGCTCACAAATCGCGCCCCGATAAGTCGTTCGGAGAATTGTTATTGGTTGATTGACGGACCCTAAAAATTGATTAAGATTTGCTCCTCACGCACCGTATATTGTGGCATAGAGGGCATCAGCTACAATATATTGTGTTCCAGCAGTGCGGCATTACCCCACCTTTAGGTGGATCACGTTAAAATGCTCCGCTAACATGGATGCGTGTCAGGTTGTCAAGCCAGACGGTCTGATACTAGTATACGTATGTATATTTAGCAGGATGCCCAGGGAATCTTTTAGAGGGAGCTAAACCGATGGCAACCACTGGCATGGGAGTCGCCCGAAGGCCCTTGTCTAACTCCGAAAAATTGTCGAATTCCGAAAAACAAGCCGGCCTCGACCGACAAAATGCTAATCGGCGGGGAATGGTGATCGACGCTCGGTTTTGTCCGCAGCACGTCACCGATCCGTTCGACACCGTGGAGTGGGAATTGCGCGTGGCCGCGATCAAAGGTGAAGCGGGCGAGGTGCTGTTCGAACAGACCGACTGCGAAATCCCGGCCTCGTGGAGTCAGCTGGCCACGAACGTCGTGGTCAGCAAGTATTTCTACGGTGAGATCAATACGCCCGAGCGCGAACGCAGCGTTCGCCAGCTGATTCATCGCGTCAGCCGCACGATCGCCGACTGGGGGCTGGAAGACGGCTATTTTGCATCGGCCGAAGACACCGAGCGGTTCTATCGCGAGCTGACATGGCTTTGCCTGCATCAATACGGCGCCTTCAATTCGCCGGTCTGGTTCAACGTCGGCTTGTATCATCAATACGGCGTGAAGGGCACGCAGTGCAACTGGCACTGGAACCCGGCCAGCGAAGCGGTGGAACAGCCCGAGAATCCCTACGAATATCCGCAAGGCTCGGCCTGTTTCATCCAGAGCGTGCGCGACAACATGGAAGACATCATGGACCTTGCGCGCAGCGAGGCGATGCTCTTCAAGTTCGGTTCGGGCACGGGCACCGACCTGTCGACGTTGCGTTCGCATCGCGAAAAACTTTCCGGCGGCGGCAAGCCGTCGGGCCCGTTGTCGTTCATGCGGGTTTACGACCAGATTGCCGCAGTGGTCAAGAGCGGCGGCAAGACCCGCCGGGCCGCCAAAATGCAATCGCTCAAGATCTGGCACCCAGATATCGTCGAGTTCATCGAGTGCAAGGCCAAGGAAGAGAGGAAGGCACGTCTGCTGATCGAAAAAGGGGGCTACGACGCCAACTTCAACGGCGAGGCCTACAGCTCAATTCTGTTCCAGAACGCCAACTTGTCGGTGCGAGTCACCGACGAATTCATGCAAGCCGTGATTGAGAACAAGACGTGGACCACGCATTGGGTGACCGATACGACGAAACCAGGGCCCTCATGGCCGGCCCGCGACGTCCTGGCAAAAATGGCCGAATGCGCCTGGAGCTGTGGCGACCCGGGCGTGCAATACGACACGACGATCAATCGCTGGAACACCTGCCCGAACTCGGGACGGATCAACGCTTCGAATCCGTGCTCGGAGTACATGTTCCTCGATGACACGGCCTGCAATCTGTCGAGCATCAACCTGATGAAGTTCCGCCTGGAGGACGGCACGTTCGACGTCGCCGGCTTCCACGCGGCTTGCCGGATCTTTTTCATCGCGCAGGAAATCCTGGTCGATCACGCCAGCTATCCGACCAAGCGCATCGCCGAGAACAGCCACCGCTACCGGCCCTTGGGCCTGGGCTACTCGAACGTGGGCAGCCTGATCATGGCCAGCGGCGTGGCGTACGATTCGGACGCGGCCCGCGGCTTGTGCGGGGCGATTACCGCCTTGTTGCACGGTTCGGCCAACGTGACCAGCGCCGAACTGGCCGCCGCGGTCGGTCCGTTTGCCGGCTTTGCCGACAACCGCGAGCCGATGTTGCACGTGATGCAAATGCACCGCGACGCGGTCGAAGACATTGCGCCGGCTTGCCCGGCATATCTCAAGCAGGCCGCCCGCACGTTGTGGGACCAGGTTTTGGACAGCGGCCGCCGCAACGGCTTCCGCAACGCGCAGGCGACCGTGTTGGCCCCCACCGGCACGATCAGCTTCTTGATGGATTGCGACACGACGGGCATCGAGCCCGACATCGCACTAGTGAAATACAAGCAATTGGCCGGTGGCGGCATGCTCAAGATCATCAACCAGACGGTTCCCTTGGCGCTGCGGACCTTGGGCTATGACGAGCCCAGAATCGAGTCGATCCTGGCCTACGTCAATCGCGAAGACACGATCGAAGGCGCGCCGGAGTTGAAGTCTGAGCACTTGAGCGTCTTCGACTGCGCGTTTCAGCCGCGCAAGGGGACGCGTTCGATTGCCTGGCAAGCGCACGTGCGGATGATGGCGACCGCACAGCCGTTTTTATCCGGCGCGATTTCGAAGACGGTCAACATGCCGCGCGAAACCACGCCGGCCGACATCGCCGACGCTTATCTGGAAGGTTGGCGATTGGGGCTCAAGGCCTTGGCCGTCTATCGCGACGGCTCGAAAGAAAGCCAGCCGCTCTCCACCACCAGCGAAACCGACAAGGCCGCCGCCAAACAATTGGCCGTGCCCCGTCGCGAACGGCTGCCCGACACGCGCAAAAGCATCACCCACAAGTTCAATGTCGCCGGCCACGAGGGCTATATCACCGTCGGACTGTACGACGACGGGCGACCGGGCGAACTATTCATCACGATGGCCAAGGAGGGCAGCACCATCGGCGGCTTGATGGACTGTTTTGGCACCGCGGTGTCGATGAGCCTGCAATATGGGGTGCCGCTGGAAGTCTATGTGGGCAAGTTCTCGCACACCCGCTTCGAGCCGATGGGGCACACCAAGAACCCAGACATCCGCATCGCCAAGAGCATCGTCGATTACATCTTCCGCTGGCTGGGCATCACGTTCTTGCCCGGCTATCGCGAAGCCATGCAGGGGCATCCGCCCACCGCGGACGAAGTGGCCGCCACGGGGGATGGCGTCTCAGAGCCCGGGCTCGCCGCCACGACGGCCGGCGAGCCGAACGCAGGGCCAGGACCGGCCACCCAAGCCACCGTGCAAACAAGGGACACCGGGCCGATGAAAGATAGCGTGCCGACGCGGGCCACCGTGCAACCAACTGCCAAGGCTCCGATGGTTCCCAACGGCAGTGGGCCGAAAACGGCCATCGCCAATGCCTCGCTCCTGGAGCGGGCTGGCGTGATGAAAGTCGATCTCAACGGCGGCTCGTTCTCCAGTCGAGCCGAACAGTTCGCCAGTTTCCAAACCGATGCCCCGAGTTGCGACAACTGCGGCGCGATTACGGTCCGCAATGGCAATTGCTATCTTTGCCATAATTGCGGCAACAGTATGGGTTGCTCGTAAAGGATTGCCGGGCCGGAGGCCCGCGAGCAACCCTCAAAGTTCAAAAGCGGGTGTCGTCCTGGTCTCTAGGACGGCGCCCGTTTCTTTCCATTCAAGACACTTATGACCACTCCCACGTTGCTGCTTGACGGTGAAGTCGAAAAACCCTCGGCATTGTCCTTTGCCGATTTGGCGGCGCTGGCCGACGCCTTTCAAGTCCGCGACGTCAGCCGGATCGACCCCAAGCGCCGAGGGGACGCGGTAACGTTGGCGGGCCTATTGGAGAGGGTGCGGCCGAAATCGTCCGTTCGCTACCTGACGTTGCATGCTTCGACCGACGATTTTCATGCCAGCATTCCGCTGGAGTCGGTGCGCGACCGTGCGCTGTTGATCTACCGTCTTGACGGCCAGCCCCTGCCGCTGACGGCCGGCGGACCGGTGCGATTCTACATCCCCGATTTCGCCGCCTGCCACACGACCGAAATCGATGAATGTGCCAACGTCAAATTCGTCGACCGCATCTAGTTCTCAAGCCAGCGCGGACACGACACTCGGCCACACGACGAAGAGGAACATGCCGAATTGCACGAAAAGGAGACGAAAGGCTGACGGATGTAAATGGATGATTCCAATGCTCACCGATTGCGCGGCGCCGCGATCGTTCATCCTCCATCCTTCAGCTATTCCACCATGCCATCATGACGCCCAGCCGATGCATGAAGATCAGGCTGCCGGCGATCGCGGCGCCGATGGCAACGAGCAATACGGCACCGCTGCTGGTGTCCAGGGCATCGCGGATTTCCTCGTCATGCTCTCGGGTGACCGCGCGGGCCAGATGCTCTAGGGCCGTGTTGAATAGCTCGGCGATCATCACAGCCGCCATGCATAAAATCAACACGCACCATTCGATCAGGCTCACGCCCAATACGATCGCCACGACGACCACCGCCACCGCCACGACCAGGTGCACCGCAAAGCTACTCCGTTGCGACCGCAGCACGCTCATCACACCCCGCGCGGCATAGCGATACTTCGCGGTCCAGGAGCCCGGGCGTGGATCGAACGGTGGATACATAGGCGCGATGATCACTGCATGCTAAGCCGGCAAGGCGGAGGCAATGCCCGACCGACGACGCCGCGATATCTATCGAGGTCCCGGCCTCGAATCTCAAGCCCTCACTCTCATGTCGTCGGCGGGGCAACATATTCGCCGACCGGATTCGAAGCGGCGCCCTCGGCGGGAATCTCACGGTCGAGGGTCCACAAGATCCCGTTGATGAGCAACTGTCGCACGGCGGGGAACTCAAAATCCTGCGGATGGCCCAGCGTCGTGAAGAAAACCCGCGCGCCCTTGTGGGTCTTGGTCCAGGCAACCGGGTTGGGCACCGGCTTATCGTTTTTGATTTCCGATTTCACGGCCGTGCCCATCAAAAGCGGCGTGCAATCGCCCTCCAGCGGCAGCACGTGGTAGAGCCAACTGCGGCAATGAAATCCCTCAGGCAGGCCGCGCAAAATCGGGTGCTGCTCCTGTTGGCGAATCACGGACACGTTCGTGCTTGAGCTGTGGCCGTTGTGAAACAACCACTTCTGGCCCCACACCTCACGGCCAAAACTGTCGTTGAGCGCGACGTGCTTGTCGCCTTCTGGATACAGAAAGGCGTGCGTGGCGGTCCGCAGCCCCACCAGCGGCTTGCCCGAGTTGGTATAGTCCAGGATCATCTGCAATTGATCGTCGGGCAAGGCCCGAAAGCGGACGAAGATCACGGCCAGATCGGCGTCCTTGAGGGCTTCGAGCCCGACGATGTTGTTCTTGGTCTGCGGAGTGGGCTTGGCATACGCCACGCTGGTCCGCAAGTTGTGTCTGGCTTCCAGGATTTTGGCGATCATCGGCATGCTGATCTCCGAGCGGTATTCGTCATCGCCGGTAACGAACACCACGTGCGGTTTTTTTGCGTCGTCGGCCGCCACGCTTGCCGCCGGACGCGCGACCAGTGCTCCGAGAAACATGGCCGCCAGGGCCCACATCAACCAACGTCGATCAACACTCCCAATACCTAACGCGTGCATGATGATTCTCCCGATGCGTTTCATGGCTTGCCGAAATCCTTCACGCGCATGTCGCGAAATTCGATCCGCGCGCCGTGACCCAAGAATCCAATGTGCCCTTCCGCGCGGGCCAGGCCCGGATGCGACTTGCCGTCGATCGTTTCAGGCGCGCCGGCCCGGTCGAGGTTGGCGTCGACGATGGTCGTGCCGTTGAGTATGACGGTCACCTGGCGCCCACGGGCGATGATTTCTTCGTGGTTCCACTGTCCGAGCGGCTTGAGGTAGCCGCGTTTGGCAGGCACGACGCCATAGATCGATCCGTGGGCTTGCCAGGGCTGAATCGAGCGGTAACGGTCGGCGGAGTCGTCGAGAATCTGAATCTCCATGCCGACGTAGGCCGGATCGCCCTCAAGCGGCGTGCGAATGCCAACGCCGTTGTTGCCGCCAGGGGTGAGTTTAAAGTCGAAGCGGAACGAAAAATCGGCGTGCTGGCTCTCGGTGAACAGCTTTCCGCCTCCTTCCTGGCGGCATACCAATGTGCCGTCTTCGACCGCATAGCCGGCCGTGTCGCCGGTCCAGCCGTTTAGATCCTTGCCGTCGAACAGCGGCCTGAAATCGAGATCGGTCACCACCAGGTCTCGAAATTCGAATTGGCCGCCGCCGTCGACTTCCGATTGCAGACCGATGTAGCCGTCGGCGTTTGCCAAGCCGGCGATCTTCCACGCTTTCTGGCCATTTATTTCCAATTCAGCCGTGTTGCCCACGACGGTCAATTTGAAATGGTTCCAGTCGCCCTTCTTCACCAGTCCGCTGCTGGTGGCGCCTGGCAGGCCCAACAGGTTGCCCTCGCCTCCCTGCTTGAGATTGACCTGATAACGGCTGGGCCAGGGCTTGCCGTCGGCCGGCAAATCGGCGCGGATGAAGATGCCAGAGTCGTAGTTGGTCGGCCGCCGGGCCCGCCAGTCGACCTCGAGCACGAAGTCGGCGTGGCGTTCGTTGGTGCGTAGCAGGCCGTCGCCCGCCTTGAGCACCAGAAGTCCGTTTTCGACGACCGCTTCGCAACCCGTGACCTGCCAACCGTCGAGATCGCGGCCGTTGAACAGCACGGCCCGGTAACCTTCGTTACTTGCAGCCCAAGCGAAACTCGACGCCAACATCACGCAAACACCGGCCGCGGCGCGAAAGGGCTGGAGCATAAATTCCCCCGATCCTCAATAAACGTGGTCCTTGCCAAAGAATCGCGTCTTCAACACTGGGGCATCCGACGAGTTTGCGGCCATCATCATCGTGGCTTGCGCGGCAGCCCGCAAATCGCAGTCAAGCCAAATCTCGACTTTTTCGGGGTATTTCCAGATCCGTCCGACTCCGAAAGTTTTTCGGAAAAACTTGGCCCGGCAATGATTGCGAGACACGGTTCCAGAGATTATCGTCTATCGCAGGGGAACCTGTCAAAATCACGCCTTAAGTCCAGCTAAGAGTCCACCATACCTAAGGGAAGAGGGTCACCGGGCGCCATGCGGAGCATGGTCGGGACAGCCCGGAAATCAGGATGCTTTGCCACGAGTGCCCACTCCGTTTTCTGCCACGCCAACTATCCATCCATCTACTCGAGGAGCGTTGAACCATGTCGTACTTGACAGACCGTCGTCGATTCTTGAAGAGCACGGCCTTGACCGGCGTGGGCGTGTTCGTCGCCGGCACGGCAGCGGCCGAAGACAGCAAATCGCCCAACGAACGCATTCGCTTTGCCTGTATCGGCGTGGGGGGCAAAGGCTCCAGTGATTCGGGCGATGCCAAGCAATTCGGCGACGTCGTGGCCATCTGCGACGTCGACGACAACACGCTGGAAAAAGCAGCCAGCAAGAGCTTTCCCTCGGCGGCCAAGTACAACGACTTTCGCAAGCTGCTCGACGAAGTGGGCAAGAACATCGACGCGGTCACCGTCAGCACGCCCGACCACGTGCACGCCCCGGCTTCTGCCCTGGCCATGCGGATGGGCAAGGCCTGCCACACGCAAAAGCCACTGACGCGCACCATCGGCGAAGCCCGCAAGCTGGGCGAGATCGCCCGCGAGATGAACGTGGCTACGCAGATGGGCAACCAGGGCACGGCCAGAAGCGAGCTTCGCAAGACGGCCGCGGTGGTTCGCGCCGGCGCAGTGGGCAATGTCAAGGAAGTCCACGTCTGGACCAATCGCCCGATCTGGCCGCAGGGCGGCACTCGCCCAGCCAGCGCGCCGGTGCCATCCAATCTGCATTGGGATCTGTGGCTTGGCCCCGCTCCGGTTCGCGACTATGCCCCCGGCTATCATCCGTTTTCTTGGCGCGGCTGGTGGGATTTCGGCAGCGGCGCCTTGGGCGACATGGCCTGCCATACGGTCAACATGCCGTTCATGGCCCTTGACCTGCGCGACCCAACCGGCGTGCAAGCCACGACCTCGGGGCACAATCGAGACAGTTATCCGAAATGGTCGATCATCACCTATGATTTTCCAGCCAACGCGAATCGGCCGGCGCTTCAAATGTTTTGGTACGACGGCGGCCAAAAGCCGTCGCCCGACCTGTTCGACGGCGCGGAGGTGAGTGATACCGGCGCCCTGTTGATTGGCGACAAGGGCAAGCTATTTGCCCCCGGCGACTACTGCGAGAAGGGTTACAAGTTGTTGGCCGGCGCCAGCGACCCGCAGGTCGAGTTCGAACACTCGCCCGGCCACTTCAATGAATTCGCCCTGGCCATTAAAGGTGGCGCTCCGGCCCGCTCGAACTTTGCCAACTACGCTGGCCCGTTGACGGAAACGATCCTGTTGGGCAACCTGGCCGTGTGGGCCGCGCCGGACGCGGGCTCGCCGGGAAAGAAGATCGACTGGGACGCCAAGAACCTCAAGGCGACCAATGCGCCCGAAGTTGCGGAAATCGTCAATCCCGTCTATCGCGAGGGCTACAAGCTGTAGACTTCGCGCGGTAGCATAATACGGCTGCAAGCGCCGACCCAACGTTGGCGCTGGCAGCCGTTCTGTTTCCCACGCAGTTTTCATGCCGGTGTCGCGCTATGGGATTCGCACGCGCGCCGCACCTGAACCTCACCTGTATTCACACCCCCAGAACCGCGCTTTGCCCGATGGCATTAGCGCCCTGTTGCCAGAGACGATTGCCATGAGATTTCACGTTACGCCAGGGTGGCTGTCGATCGTTGCCTGTCTTGCCTGCGCTACGGCAATCGGGTGCGGCCAAAAAGAAACTCCCAAGCCGGAAACCGCTCCATCACCCGCGGTCGACAAGGGGCCCGCGCCAGTCAAGGCCGGCTCTCCGGCCGACGACGCGCCTCTGATTGCGGCCATCGAGAAAATCGGGGGTCGGGTCACGCGCAACGCCTCGCAGGCCGTGACGGCGGTCGATTTCAGTCGAGCACACGTCAAAGGCTTCGATTTATCGCAATTGAAAAAGCTCCCCGACTTGCAACGCTTGCTGCTTGTCGGCTCCGACATCACCAACGACACGCTCGATCAATTGCAGGGGCTCAAACTGCGCGAGCTGGTCCTGGAAAACACCGAATTGACCGACGACGGGGTGAAGAAACTCTCGGGCCTGCGCACGCTCAAGTCGCTCAATCTGCGTCGCTCGTCCTACCTGACCGACGCGGCCCTGAAGGATTTGACGAAGCTGCCGCAGCTCGAACAGCTTCACCTGCTGTACAACAACTTCGGCGACGCCGGCATGGAACATCTGGCCAAGATCTCGAAGTTGCGCGCGCTCGACATACGCGGTTGCGTGCTGGTGACCAACGAAGGCCTGAAACATTTGGCGAAACTCAAGAACCTCGAGAGCCTGAAGTTGCGCAATCAGGCGACCGTGACCGACGAAGGGCTGCACGCCCTGAGCGAGCTGCCGAAGCTCAAGAGCTTGGGGCTCGAGGATACGCAAATCACCGACGCTGGGCTGGCGGACCTGGAAGGCATGACCCAGCTAGGCGAGCTTTACCTGATGCGTACGAACGTCACCGACCAGGGGCTGGAACATCTCAAGGGCCTCAGGGAAATGAAGCGCCTGGAATTGCGCAACGCCGGCCTCGACGGTTCGGGCCTGGTGTATCTGCAAGGGATGTCCAAGCTGTCGGTCTTGGATCTGGCCGAAACCGAAGTCAACGACGCCGGACTGGCTCATCTCAAGGGCATCACCAGTCTCAGCAGGCTCGATCTCTGGCACACCGCTGTGACCGACGCGGGATTTCCCAACCTGAAGGACCTGGTGAACCTGCAATACCTCAACCTCGAGGGAACCAAAATCACCGACGCGGGGCTTGTGAACCTGGAGCCGCTCAAGAAGCTGCAAACCCTGAGCCTGGCTTCCACGCAAGTGACCGACGCCGGATTGGAGCATTTGCGGGAACTCAAAGAGCTCAAAGAGTTGGAGCTGAGCTTCACGCAAACCACGGGTGCTGGCCGGCAAAAGCTGCAAGGAGCACTGCAGAAGTTGAAGATCATCGAGTGATCCGCTTGCAAAACACGACCAGATCGTCGCCGTCGGCGTAAAAATCGGCGATCGCGGCCGCCTGGTCGTAGTGATGCTTGGCGTAGAACTTGCGCGTCAAGTCGTAGTGCGGCAACGACGACGTTTCGATCAATAGTATCCGTCCGTTCCGGCCGCGAATATCGTCTTCGACGTATTTCAGCAATTGGCCGCCGATGCCGCGGGCTTGCGTGTGTTTGGTCACGGCGATCCAGTACAGATACCAGGTACGATCGGTCATCGCGGCCGGGGCATAGTAGGCGAATCCGAGAATCTGGCCGTTCTGGTCGAACGTGACCGATCGGTGGCCGAGGTTTTTGTTCGTGGCGTGGTAATCGGTCAGCACTTCGTCGAGGGCCTGGATCTCGTGCGGCTTGAACACGTCCGTTTGAGCGGTCAGGTCCAACAGTGGCCGCGTGTCGGCTGGCTCGGTCGGTCGGATCACGGAACGTTCCCTTCGCTGGAAAAACTGGGCGTGCTGACGCGCACCGGCCGCGGGGCGTGCTTGCCATCGGCTCGCCGGCTCTGATAAGCTAACGCCGCGTGGTGAGCGATCCCGCAGGCGCACTGAGCCTAACATGGCGAAACCCGGATGGAAACAGTTGTTGGCCGGCGCGCCGTGGTTCGACAAACCAGGCCGCTATCCCATCCCGGCCTATTCCGAATTCATGCCGCCACCGCGCTTGGGACGCAAACCCTACGGCCGCCTCGACACGCTACTGTTTTGCGAACAGGATCCGTGGGGCTGGCACGTCACGGAGTACGAAGAAGCCTTCGAGCTGCGGCCAGGCTTGCAACTTCTGGCCCAAGAGTTTCTGCACGCCTTGCGACACCTCGGCCGCGGCGAGCCGGCCCACGGCATCGCGCACAACAAATTGCAAGACAATCCCTACTGGCCCGACGCTCTGCTCCAAGCCGGCGCACCGCCGACGGAATGCTATGTGGTGCTGCTGCCCCTGGCCCTGGCCCGCACGCAGGACGACAAGGGACGCGTGCGCTGGACGCTGTTCGGCGGTAGCGAGCAAGGCCCATCGCGGGCGTTTTGGCGAAGTTTTTTCGCCGATCCCCGCACCGAATTGCCGGTGGAGCGCGGCTTGGATTTCGTGCGGCGGCTATTGCACGCGGCCTATGGCGAACCGTGGGAGCGGTTGGCCGACTTGGCGCAAGCCGGCTTCCGCGTTTTACCTTGCACCACGGAAGCCCCCGTGGCGCACTACCGCGAAGAGGCCCTGCCCTCGTGGACCCAACCGTTTTTGTGGAACCCGGCGCACGGCGCGCGCGACGTGAAGTATTTGCTTACGTTTTGTCCCTTCGGCTGTTTGCCCCCGGCGGTGCGTCGGGCGTATTTGGCGGGCACGCTGCATCTGCTGCCCTTTCCCGGAAGCCTGGTGTTTTGGGGCGCAGGGCCGTACATGCAATTGGCCGAGCAATTTCCGCTGGCTCAACAGATTCCGCTGTTGCACTCCTGCGAGCGCCACGCCGCGCCGCACGGCATTCGCGTGCCGCAGTCGGGCTGGTTGCACGAGCCGCGCGGCGAAGCCCTCGAGCATCTGGGGCCGCAGGGCCCCGTGCGCAACGCGTATCGACGCACGCACCGTTGGGCGCGTGTGCATCGCGACGTGGACGAACTGGCCGTTTCGGCCCACGAAGACCGCGTCGCGCACGTGTTGTTCAGCACGGCCGCCGACGACTTGGGCCTGTATGGAAAACCGATGGCTCGCAACGCGCAGATCTGGACCCACGATCATCAGCGGTTGCTCGATGGACCGATGGCTAAGCGGCGCGAACTGGTCGAAGCCGCGCGCGCCTTGGCTGCGGGAGGCTTGTTTGGTTATCGGTTTCTGTTTCCGGCGATGCGCGTCGGACGACACGAAGTCTATTGGCAACGGCCGCTGGTGGCGTATCTTGACGGCGACCAGGTTCGCGTGCTCGACGACGCGCCGTCGGGATATCTGACCGCTTACAACGCTCAGCGGCCGAACCTCGAGTGCCCGGTCGAGCTCTGGCCTCGCATGCTAAAACGCGAATTGCACGACGTCGTGGTGCGCGTGTTTCACGACCATGGCGACCCGCTTGCTCATCGCAAGGCGCTGAACGTTCGCAAACTGCTCGACACGCGCCAACTGTTTGAGCGCCCGCTGGAGCCGAGTTTTGCCCGCGGACTGCTGACCGCGGCCAAACACGAAAGCCTGGACGATTGGTTCGATTCGCTGGCCGTGGGCCCGCACAAGACGCTGGAAGTCGAATGTCTGGTGGAACAATTGCGCACGTGCGTCGAACCCGCGGCAAGTGCTTCGTCCCGACGCTCCGCTCGTCCGAAACCGCTGACGTTCGCTAAAACCAGGCGGCGCTCCTTCGAAACAGCCTATTGGCGCACGATGGCCGAGCTTTCCGCCGGAGCGTACATCAACAAAGACAACGCCGACTGCGTGCGCGATCCGGTGACGCAGGCCCGGCTCGCGCACGATCACCGCGACTTGGAAGCCCTGGGCGATCATCTGCTGGCGTATTATCGCCGGTTGATTGCCGAAGCCGGACTTGCCCGAAAAGTTTGGGCCGGCGAGTTGCCGTTCCGCTGGCGCACCGAGTTCGATTATGGCTGGCAGGGCGGCTGGGTCAGAAATCAATCGCGCGAAACGTGCGAACGCGACCTGATTGTGGTCATCCCCGGACGCGACCGATCGCGGGCCGTGATCATGGCCGATCATTACGACACGGCCTATATGGAGGACGAGTACGGTTACGGGCACGGCGGAAAAGGTCCGCGCCTGGCCGCTGCGGGCGCCGACGACAACCACTCGGCCACCGCGGCGTTGATGCTCGGCGCGCCGACGTTCATGGATCTTAGCCGCCGGGGCCGGCTGGCGTGCGACGTGTGGCTGGTTCATTTGACCGGCGAGGAGTTTCCGGCCGATTGCCTGGGCGCGCGACATCTTTGCCAATGCCTTGTCGAGGGCACGCTCGAAATGCGCGTGGCCGGCGGCAAGACTTCAAAAAAGCTTTCACACACGCGCGTGCAAGGAGTGTACGTGCTCGACATGGTGGCCCACAACAACGATCGCGATCAAGACGTGTTTCAGATCTGTCCTGGCACGAGCCGCGAATCAATGTGGCTGGCCTATCAAGCCCACCTGGCCAACCGCACGTGGAACGAGCTGGCGGTCGCCTGGAACCAAAAGCCGGCCCGGCGCGGCCGGGGGCGCGGCCGGCGCAGCTCCGACGCGATCACGCTGCCGGCGGCGGCCGAACATCCGCACTTATTCGGCGAAGTGCGCCCGGCCTATGATCCGCGAAGCACGCTGTATAACACCGACGGCCAGATCTTTTCCGATGCCGGCGTGCCAGTGGTGCTGTTCATGGAAAACTACGATATCAACCGGCGGGGCTATCACGATACGCACGACACGATGGCCAACATCGATCTCGACTATGGCGCGGCCGTGGCGGCGATCGCCATCGAGTCGGTCGCCCGCGCGGCCAGCGAGCCGCCGCCATGATCCTCGTGCTCGCTCGTTAATCACGATCGACGCGGGCCTCCGTCCATGCCAACCGCGTCCGGCCGCATCCCAAACGCTCGCGGGATCCGCCCGAAAAAACCGAAAGGCCCGCGGGCCGCCACGACAGGCTCGCCTCAACCACGGCAAAAAAGGTGGCGATTCAGGACATACGGCCGGACAAGCCAGCATGGTCCACTCCCCGACGGCTCGATAGAATGTGGGCGGCTTGCCGGTACCACATCGGCCGAATTGGCGAACTCCATCACTGCTGGAAGGGTGTCCATGGCAGCGCCTACCATCACGGAAAAGAAGACCAGCGCGGCGGCCAATGTTCCGGCCCATCAGCCGTACGTGCCCGACAACGTCCAAATGCGGGAGCTCACCTGGCCGGCCGTGTTCACCGGTGTAATTCTGGGCATCCTGTTCGGGGCCTCGTCGCTGTACCTGGTGCTCAAGGTGGGCATGACCGTCTCGGCCTCGATCCCGGTGGCCGTGCTTTCGATCACGCTCTTTCGCGGACTGGCCCGCGTGTTCAATCTGCGGCCGGCCACGATATTAGAAAACAATATCGTGCAGACCACCGGCTCGGCCGGCGAGTCGATCGCCTTCGGCGTGGGGGTGACCATTCCGGCGCTGCTGCTGTTGGGGTTCGACATGAGCGTGGTGCGCGTGATGACCGTCGGCGCGCTGGGCGGGTTGTTGGGCATTCTGATGATGATCCCGTTGCGGCGGGCGTTCATCGTGCAGCAACACGGCACGTTGCGCTATCCGGAAGGCACGGCCTGCGCCGACGTGTTGATCGTGGGCGAAGAAGGGGGCGCCACGGCCGCCACCGTGTTCGGCGGATTCACCCTGGCGTTTTTCCACAAGTTCCTGATGAAAGCCCTGGGACTTTGGAGCGAAGACGTCAACCAACCGTTGTCGAGCGCCGCGACGGGCAAGGGCCTGCGCGGCGGGATATTGGGGGGCGAACTGTCGCCCGAGTTGCTGGGCGTAGGCTACATCATTGGTCCGCGCATCGCGTCGATCATGATGTCCGGCGGCGTGTTGGCCTATCTGGTGCTCGTGCCGTTGATCGTGCTCTTCGGCAGCCGGCTGGAACAGCCGCTGGCGCCGGCCACGGGAGAGCTGATCCGCAACATGAGCGTGGGGGCGATCCGCAACAACTACATTCTCTATATTGGCGCCGGCGCCGTGGCCACCGGCGGCATCATCAGCATGTTTCAGGTCCTACCGATGATCGTCGGCTCGCTGCGCGGCGCCTGGGGCGACCTGTCCAACGCCAAAACGGGCGGCAAAGACAAAACGACCCGCGTCGGGCGCAGCCAGCGCGATCTGCCGCTGAGCGTCGTGGTCTTTGGCAGCTTGGGACTGGTGATCGCGCTGGCCGCTTCGCCGGCTTTGGGGCTGGGATTCAACCTCAAGGGTCTTCTTGGGGCGCTGTTTATCGTGATGTTCGGTTTTCTGTTCGTCACCGTTTCGTCGCGGCTGACCGGCGAAATCGGTTCTTCGTCCAATCCTATCTCCGGCATGACCGTGGCCACGCTTTTGCTGACGTGCCTGGGGTTTGTGTTGCTGGGACATACTGGCAAAGCGGCCACGCTCAGCGCGTTGACCGTGGCCGCCGTGGTGTGCATCGCCGCTTCGAACGGCGGCACCACCTCACAGGATCTCAAAACCGGATTTCTGGTCGGCGCCAGCCCGCGCGCTCAGCAAATCGCCATCCTGATCGGCGCCCTCACGTCGGCGCTGGTGATGGGCGGCACATTGCTGTTACTCAACGACGCGGGCACGGTTTATTCGAAGAAGCCTGCTCTGCTGCCGCGAGTTCGCATCGCCAACGTCGAGGAACTGACGCAGAAAGAACACGCTGGCGGCGAATATGCCGGCAAGGACGGGGCCCTTTATCACGTGTTGCACGCTAGCGAGGGAGAGATCCGGGGCGTTCCGACCGGCAAGTATCTGGTCGACGACAATGGACGGATCGCCTACTTCGTCGATCCGGCCATCAACGGCAAGCTGCGCGTGCGCGACGACGGTACGGAAGTGACCAATAAGTTCGAGGCCCCCAAAACCCGCCTGATGGCCCTGATCATCGACGGCATTCTCAACGGCAAGCTGCCGTGGGAGTTGGTGATGATTGGAGCCCTGATCGCGATCGTACTCGAATTGGCCGGCGTTCCTTCGCTGCCGTTCGCCGTGGGCGTTTATCTTCCTATTCAAACTTCGGCCCCGATCTTCATTGGCGGGCTCGTGCGGCTGTTTGTCGACAAGATCAAACGCCAAAAGGACGACGACGAGACCAGCTCGGGCGTACTGCTGAGCTCCGGCTACATCGCGGGCGGGTCGATCGCCGGCGTGTTGATCGCGTTTTTGTCCTTTGCACCGGCGAAGTTTACCAAAGCCCTGAACGTGGGATCGCATCTCGGTTCGGGATGGAACCAAACCCCCTGGCCCAATTGGCCCGTGATGGCTCCGTCGTCCGTGTTGGCGCTGCTCGCGTTTGGCTTGCTGATACTGGTGCTGATACTGGCCGGTTCGGGAATCCTGTTCAAAGCCGCGCCCCTCCAACGGCGCGGCGTAAACGACAAGTGAGCACATCCTTCTTACCCACAAAACGATAGAGGTTCACCTTATGATCCCGACATTTCGAAACTCGCCCTGGTTACTTCTGGTCCTGACATCACTCATGTTTCTCGACATCGCCTCGCCGGCCGGCGCGGACGAGGGCATGTGGCTGTTCAACCAGCCGCCGCGGCAGGCGTTGAAGGAAAAATATGGTTTCGACGCTACGGACTCGTGGCTCGAACACTTGCAGAAATCGTCGGTGCGCTTCAATAGCGGCGGCTCCGGCTCGTTCGTCTCGGCCACGGGCCTGGTGATGACCAACCACCACGTGGGCGCCGACTGTCTGCAAAAACTGAGCACGGCCGACAAGGATCTGGTTATCACCGGCTTCCACGCCCGCACCCGCGACGAAGAAATCCGTTGCGTCGACCTGGAACTCAACGTGTTGATGAGCATCGAAGACGTGAGCGAGCGGGTCAGCGCGGCGGTCACGCCGGACATGGACGCGGCGGCGGCCCAGTTGGCGCGGCGGGCCGTGCGCAACACGATCGAAAAAGAATCGCTCGACAAGACCGGCTTGCGCAGCGACGTGGTCACGCTCTTTCAGGGCGGCCGCTATCACTTGTACCGCTACAAAAAGTACACCGACGTGCGGCTGGTGTTTGCTCCGGAAAAAGACATCGCCTTTTTCGGCGGCGACCCCGACAATTTCGAATACCCGCGCTACGACCTGGATATCTGTTTCTTCCGCGTGTACGAAAACGGCCAGCCCATGAAAGCCGATCATTATCTGCATTGGAGCCAGGCCGGGGCGAGCGAGGATGAATTGATCTTCGTGGCCGGCCATCCGGGCCACACCGACCGACTGAACACGGTCGCGCACCTGGAATTCTTGCGCGATCGGGTTTTTCCCAACTCGCTCAACACGATTCGCCGCCGCGAAGTGCTGCTCAAGACGTACAGCGACCGCGGCCTGGAAAACGCCCGCCGCGCGCAGGACGAACTATTCAGCTTTCAGAACACGCGCAAAGCCCGCCTGGGCGGACTGGCCGGCTTGCAAGATCCCGCGATCATGGAGGCCAAGCGCAAAATGGAACGCAGCCTGCGGCAGGCCGTGGCCCACGACCCGAAATTGCGCGACGCCCGCGACGCCTGGGATGAAGTCGTTACGGCCTTGGCGGCCTGGTCGCAAATCTACGTCGACTATGAACTGTACGAGCGGCACATGGCTTTTAACACCGAGCTGTTCACCATCGCCCGCGCGCTGGTCCGGCTGGCGGATGAATCGGCCAAACCGAACGCCGAACGGCTGCGCGAGTTTGCCGAAGCCGGCTTGGATTCGCTCAAGCTGCAACTTTTTTCCGAAGCCCCGATCTTTCCCGACCTCGAAACGACCAAGCTGGCCGATTCTCTCGGCTATCTGCTGGAACGAGGCGGCGCCGAGACGCCTTTGGTCAAACAGATCCTGGCCAATCTGTCGCCCGCCCAGCGGGCATCGCAGTTGATCTCGGGCACGAAACTCGCCGACGTCGCGTTTCGCAAGCAATTGGCCGATGGAGGCCGAAGCGCGATTGAAAGTTCCGACGACCCGATGATCGTGTTGGCGCGCACGATCGACGGCCCGGCTCGCAAGGTGCGCAAAACGTACGAAGACAAGGTCGAGGAACCGCTGCGGCAATCCTATGCCAAGATCGCCAAGGCCCGCTTCGCCATCGAAGGCGAGAACACCTATCCCGACGCCACCTTCACGCTGCGCCTGGCCTACGGACAGGTCAGGGGATACCAGGAGCAGGGCCACGCCGTGGCACCCTTGACCACAGTGGGCGGAGCGTACAAACACGCCGCCGCGCACGGCAATGTGTCTCCCTTCGAACTGCCCTCCCGCTGGCAAAAAGACAAAGACCAGTTGAAACTTGACACGCCGTTCAATTTCGTCAGCACGGCCGACATCATCGGCGGCAACTCGGGCAGTCCGGTAGTCAACCGCGCCGGAGAACTGGTGGGCATCATCTTCGACGGAAATATCTACTCGCTGGTGCTCGATTTTGTGTACACGGACCAGCAAGCGCGGGCAGTTTCGGTCCACTCCAGCGCCATACTCGAAGCATTGCGAAAAATTTATCGGGCCGAGTCGCTGGCCGACGAGTTGACCGGCAAAGGCTGAGGCCACCACATTTCAAACCGCGCATGTTCAGGGTGATGGTTGCCTCTGACAGGCTCGCTTCCACGAGCCTGCCGAGGCAGCCACCGAAATTCGCTTTCCGCGCGGGCTATTTCTTCGCTGCGCGCTGCTCTTGCTGGGCATTGACCAGCGAGACAATGTCGTGGAACTGCGGCAGACCCGTCACTTCCGCGCGGACCGTCAATCGGTTGGGAGCCTCGTCGGTCGCGACCGACACTTTCAAGTTGCGGGTCACGGTGCCAATCGCCTTCAACAGTTGCGCGTCAGGCCCATTGGATAGCGAAGCGGCGATGTCGACGCATCGGCCCACGTCCAGGAACAGGGCCTTGCTCGTGTCGGGCATAAGCCGAAGGAGCTGGGACGTCTTTTCGTCGGCGATCGAGTTCTTGCTGCCTTGCGTTTGGATCGCGGCCGTGACGGCCCCTTGCGTGCCGATGACCAGTTCGCGATCGGAGCGCACCACCGCGATTGGCGGCGCGCCGGAAAACGCATAAGCGCGCCCCGGTTTGCCCGCGATGTCGATCGCGCTGGGCGCTTTATTTGTGTGGGCGCCGAACAGCGCGGCCAGCGACAAAACCTGGTTCCACAGCGCTTCGGACTTGGCGGGGTCCTTGACCGCCAGAACGGCGCCAATTTCAGGCATCGACTGATGTCCGTCGCCCGCGGAGGTCGGCGGCAACACGAAAATGGCCAGTTCCTCGACATTGTTGAAAAACTCGCGGCCGAGATCCATGGCGCTAAGGCCCTGCGGATTCGCGGCGTCCGCCGGCACCGCCGGGCCCGCTGGATTGAGTCCGACGACGAGCACGCCGGCCGCACTCTGGGGAACCAGCGACAGCGAACGCTTCGTGATCGGCGCGGTGCGAATCAGCGCGTAGAGCAGGTTATGGTGGCCGGGCATCAAGTTCATCTCTGCCCGCAGCCGAATGCCGTCCTCCGTGGTCGTTAAAGCAACCACCAGGGATTCGAAATGATCCAAGTCCAAAAGCCCGCGGATCATGTCCGCGTCTGGGCCATGCAGTTGCGATCCAAAGCGTTTGACGATTTGCGGTCCATCGACATAGGCGAAAAACAGCGCATTGGGCGATTCGGCCGCCGCGCGCTTGAACAAATCGTTTGAGGCCAGGCTCTCGGCCCGAGGATTGCCGAGCCGCTCGGCCGCCGCGGCAAGTTGGTCGCGCGAATCGGAAACAAAAACCAACCGCGCGGTCAGCATCACCCAGCCCACATCTGGGATGCGATAGGTCTTGAAACTTGCGATCGGTTCGCCGGGTTCCAAGAGTTGCACCGCCGTCTCGATCGCGCCGCGCAACAGGTCGCAATCGCCGGGATGGATCGCGGCCAGCCCGCCCGGTCTTCCCTGGTCGTTCAGAGAAGTCACGCCGACGGCCGCTCCACGAATCTTTTTCAATTCGGCCACTAGCGCCGGACTGACGGAAAAGTCGGCCGGCAGGTACAACCCGTTGCCTAGTGCCATCGGTTTCTGGGCCGCCGAATCGGCGCGCGCCTCGGTCGCGCCGAGCAGGCCCATCATATTTAGAATCCGGGCAATGTGGTCGCCCGGCTGTACGAGCTCTGCATAACCGAGGACATTCGGGGGCATCAGCCGAGCGAAATTCGCCGATGCCAGATCCTCGCGAATCTGAACCAGCCGCGTTTTTGCCTGGCTGCGCAGGGCGGGGGGCGCCGCCGAGTCGCTCACCACATTTTCATAGGCTGCCGCGGCTCCGGGCAGGTCGTGCTCGTGGACTTGCAGGAAAAAGCCACGCTGGAAGTTCGATTCGGCGCTGCCGGCAGGCGCCTGGTCCTTGGCGACGGCCGATAGGGCCAGCCAGCCGAGCAAACTGAGGCTCAGCACCATTGGGAACGCGATTTTTCTCATGGCAAGACTCCTTGTTTCTTGGGCCGGCCGTTTCGAACCCCGGGGCGCTCGGCGCGCGAGCGTCCCTCTTTTAATCCGCTATTCGCTGCGGCGGCCTTGATCTTGGCGGGCTGGGCCAATCTTAGAAAGAAATCGCTTCGTCACGGCGTGATTTGGCCGTGCGCTAGGGACCGACCAGGGCCCGGCGCAGGGCGTCGGCCATCAGACCTTCCACTTCCGGAGCCACCCAGCACCAACTTTGGCTCTCGGCATAGCCCTCGCGCGAGGCCGCGTCGGTCGGTATATAGCCGGGCGAGCATTCGCCATAGCCGATGGCCATCACGAAATCATCCGGCCGCAGCTTCTGAGCCATCAGTTGATAACCCACCAGGCTTTCGCCAGGCAGCAACACGATCTGGGCAAAACCAAAGTCGATCGCCGGGACGTCGATCTGATGGCCGGCCGGATGGAGCTGGCGCGAACTGAGCCCCATGGCGGCCAGCGCGCGGCTGAACATCGGTTGGGACGCGTCGGCCAGCGTGCCTCGCAGGGCCTCGGCCGCTTGTGCGCCATCGCGATGCGGCAGCACCAATGGCACGCTCCGAAACGCGACCGTTTGCAGCGAATGACGCTTGGTGTTGTCCCAGGCCTCGACCATCGCTTTGTGCATGCGCTCCGCCAGCCGCTGGCGGTTCTCGGGCGAACCGTCGTTGTACTTGCCGGCAGTAATGTCGCCGCTACACCCAGAGACGTAGATTTGATGAACCGCAGGGTCCTCTTTCTGCCGCTCGGCGCGGGCCAGCCCGACAAAATCGCTCGAGATCGCCCCGCCGCCATAGTAGCTCATGGGATGCGTGGCGTAGGCGTTGATCGCGGCCACGGGCTTCTGGCCGTCCCAAAAGCTGAACACTTTGAGCCAGGGGTCAATCAATCCTTCGGGCAAATCGCGAATGGCCGCGTCGCGGGTGGCGCTATAGCGGGCGAACGAGGCTTTTCCGTTGGCGTTGACCACGCGACGGTTCGACGCCACGCGTTGGACCTTCGCCTGGCCGATGCCGAAATGCGTCACGCGCTGCGCGCTGGCCAGGCTTTCCTTGAGCGCGGCGGCGACGCGCTGGACCGTGCGCTCGTGGAAATCCAAGTCGATGATCATGCCGTCTACCCGGGCCTCTGCGAGCAAGCGCTGGGCCGTCAGATCGGCCAACGGAGCATCGTGCTGATGAACGCTGGTGACCAACACCCGTTGCACGCTCGTGCCGGCGGCATCGGCCAGCGCGCTGCGCCAGCGAGCATAGGCGTCGTTGCGGATTTCGCACCAGTCGACCGCCACCAGTACGATCGGCTTGTCCGGTCCCAACAGCACGAGGCCATTGGCGAACAGCGGGTCGTCCAGCGAGCGGGCCGGGGCCAGGTGGCTGCCCAATAGTGGATGGCCCAATCGTGGCGTGACGTCGGCACGAAACGTGGCCAAACGAAATTTGGCCGGCTCATCAGCCGCCACCAGCGGGGCGTGTGACGCGCCGCCGAAGAGCAGTACCAGCGAAAACCATAATACGTCGCGTCGCGTGATCCGAAGGTTCATGCCCAATTCTCCGGCAAAGCCAATCCAGTGCCCACCTAATACAGGCTCCCGATTGATAGGTATACACGAGAGCGACCGCCAATACCACGAAAGCGGCTTGCGCCAGTCGCAGGGCAATGCGCTGCCGCGCTAGCGGACAGGCTCGTCCGGGACATGAAAACCGCGCTGCCGCGGTCGGGTGTTGAAAAAATATTCGTCGCCGGCGGCAATCACCTGCGGGAGACCGGCCAGTACCTGGTGCGACCGTATGCCAGTCCATCGCTCGGCCAGGTCGAAGCGGACGACGCGGGCCCGATGGCCGAGTTGATAACGGACGATCACGGCTTCGACGACTCCCAATTGGAACCGATTCTGAGGATAGATCGGAGCGCCAAGCGCGTCCAACGACCAGCGGTCCAAGCGCAGCGTCAACCACGGGTCGTCCGGATCCTCGGGCGTTTCGGCAAACGTTTGCAACGCGTCGGGCAATTGTTCCATGCCGCGCCGGTGTATCAGCAAAGTGACGCGTTCTGCGCACGAGGCATACAAGCCCCACGACGGCCAGATGTCGAACCAGGTCGTTGACCCCAGCAAAGGCAAACAGATCGCGGCGGCCGTCATCGCCTGTGCCAACCAAGAGACTTTTCCGGCAGGCGACGGTTGTTTGTCGCCGGCCGGTTGGACCATTTTCAAGAAAGCCGGGGTCCCAAACAGCAGTACATCCTGGACGATAAAGTACAGATTCCAAACGAGCACGCCGGGCTTGTGGTGCAGGCCCCAAGGGCCGAGGATCACCAGCAGCAGCACGTGCAACAACACGGCGCCGGCCAGGGCCCAGCGCCGGCTGCGCGCGAAGCATAGCCCCAGCGCGACCGACGCTTCTCCCATGGGAAAGACCAAAGCGGCGGCCAGTCGCCAGAAATCGCTCCAGCCGTCAAGCGAAGCGCCGAACACGCCGGCCAGCGCCGAAAGGAATTGCTGTCCCAGCGTGTGCAAAAAAGAAGCGTCGAACTTCGTCAATGCCGAGTAAAAGTAGAAGCTGATCGTGAACAGACGCAAAAGAGCACAGGCGGCTCGCGCGTCGGCCAGCGCCATCACCACGGCCACGATCAGGAACTGATAGGCCCAGGGCTGGAGCCGCTCTTGATCCAAGAGCATCATGCCAGTGGCCGCGGCCGCGAATAGCCACAGCGCAACAGCCGCCAGGGTACCTTGACGCTGTCCGACCAGCGCGCCGGCCAGACCCAGCAACATGGCCCCCGCGCCGACCCATTGGCACCCGGCCGGCAAGGCCGCGGTCCATTGAAAGAAAGGGACCTGTGGAAAAACGTGCTGCGGCGTCCACAGCCGCCAGGTCGCCGCCATCAGGATCAGGCCAAACGCGGCCCAGGCGCGCCGCAACAACACGGCCCGCGAGGGACTCACCAGAGCGTCACCGAGCCAGCGCAGCAACCATCGCATACGCTGCCGTTTCGTTTAGGAATCGAAATCGCTGGGCGAAAGACCGGGCAATTCCGTTTCGGCAATCACCGGCGGCAGCCAGCTGATACGTTTGAAGTTGGCGCGCCGGTGCCGCTCGCGTGGACTCCACGCTTTGCGGATGGCTTTACTTCGTTGACGAATCTGCTCGGGGGTCGGATCCATGGCCGACATGTCCAAGTTCCGTGCTTTGCGTATCATGTCGTTCGCCTCTCTCTCTGCAGGAAGATGTGAAGGAGCATGTCTTATGCCTGCGCAAGGACGGCTCTGATCGCGTTGAAATGTCCGCTGTTCCAGGCGTAACGCGTTTATTACGCAACGGCGGAAACTAGGGGTCACAGACTTTGACCGAAAAATCCGCCGATGTTCCGAAAAGATATGCCTAACGTCAAGCCACGCTATAAGATATGACTGAATTAGCGTTGCTCAATCAATTTCCTTATAGCCATCGCCGCGTGGAGAATCAAGCATCGGGGGCCCGAAATTGAGATCTTTGCGCTTTCTGGCAATTGGTATATCGTCAGGCCCTGACAATACTTGTTGCCACATTTTTCACGTCCGGTGGCCTACCGACGGACGTCGTCTTTCAGCAAATGAAAGACGCCCCATAGACCCAGCACGGCCGAGGTGCCGATGGCTACCAAAACCATATTGGCGACGCTGGCCGGAACATCGTAGTGATGAATTTGGGGGTGGCTTGCCAGAAACACAAAAACGCCATGGCCGGAGACGGCCGCAGCCAACAGCAAAAGAGAGCCCGAAATCTTATACATGGCGCAGGGTCCTTGCCCGCCCGCCGCGGCATCCACGCAAGTCATTACGCCGGTCTCAAGCACCTACTCATCGGCGTCGAACGCTTCGCGCGCGATGAGCACGCTGGATACCGTTGGCGGCCACCCGACGCGTTTCGGGCCACCGGCTTCCGCACAGGGCGTTTTGGGAGCGACTGCTTGCTAGCGTACCCGACCGGCCGGTCGGGTGCAAAGCGCCGGAGGAAGGCTTTTGTCAAGCCTCTGACGCGCGTCCGGCAATCGCCACGTATGTAGGTCGCGGAGCAATTCTGAACAATGTTTGGGGCCCAGCACCCGCCCGAACGGGTCGGTTTTTGGACGCGTTTTCCGGCGATTGTCTCCTGCTGAGGACCCGAACCGGGGGGCGGCATAACCTATAATTGGGGAGCGTTGACAGGATAGGCCTCCACGGCAATTGCCCCCGTTTGCCGGACGCTTCAAACCTTTTTGCGAACCGCCATGCAAGTCATTGTTACCGCCGTCGGACCTGACAACCGGGGCTTGGCCGATCCAATCATCCATCACGTGACCGGGTTGGGGGCCAACATCGCCGAAATCCAGATGTACGACCATGACGAGCTCAGCCTGTTCGCCATGTTGTTGCGGATCGAGGTGCCCGAGGCGAGTTTTGGCAACTTGCGGCCGCAGTTGGCCGAAATCGGACGCCTCAAGGGACTTTCGGTACGCGTTTGGTCACCGGAACAGCGGTGGCAGCGGCCCCGGCTGGCGATCTGCACCACGATCCGGCCCGAGCCGGCGTTGGCGCTATTGCGGGCTATCCGCGACGGCCAGATTCGAGCGGAAGCCGCGGTCTTGCTGGGCAATCAGCCCAACTGCCGCTTGCTGGCCGAGCAGTTCGGCGTCGACTGGCACTTGATCGGCGACGACAAAGGCGTTGCCGACGACGAGCGACTGATCGAGCTGTGCGACCAGTATGAGATCGACTACTTGATACTAGCCCGTTACATGCGCGTGTTGCCTGCGGCCAGTTGCTGGAAATATGCCGGCGGGCGGATCATCAATTTGCACCACGGCCTGCTGCCCAGTTTTCCTGGCGTGCGTCCGTATCACGAAGCGTTTGCCAGCCGCATGTTGACCTATGGCGCGACATGCCATTTTATCGTGCCAGAACTGGACGCCGGCAATCAGATCATCTATCAGTCGACATTTACCGTCAGCCATGGGATGAAGCTCGACGAGATCATCCGCCGCGGTGAGCAAGACAACGAGCCGCATTGCCTGGTCGAGGGCGTGCGCCGCGTGGTCGATCGCGAGGTGCACCTGCACTTCCACCGCGTCGTCGCGCGAGAATAAGGCGAGAATAAGGAGTCAGGAACCTTTTTCGGCGCCGGCGGGCGTCGCACAGCCAACGTCGAACGAACCAGGCGAGGAACCCGGTCGGTGCCCGGTGGCTTTGGATGTCGCGCCCGTCTGCTACGATTCAGCTCGCACTGGCCGATGCCGACAGCGACCGTAATTCGGCCGCGATTTTCGCAAACACTCCGTCCCAATCTCCGAACGCGGTTTGACGGAACAAACGCATCGTGGGGTACCACGGGCAATCGGGACGGTCCAGTTGCCAGCGCCAGTCCGGGAGGTGTTGCAGCGCCACCCAAACCGGTACGCCCAGCGCTCCGGCCAAGTGGGCAATCGCCGTGTCGGACGTGATGACCAGGTCGAGATTCATCATCACCGCCGCCGTATCGACAAACGCGCTGCCGCCTTCGTCCAGCGAGGCCCCGAGGTCGACCACGGGCAGCGTGTCGGACAATGGAGCCAACTGCTCGCGCCCGGGCCCCTTTTGCAGACTGAACAACTTCACTCCCTCGCAGCTGGCCAGCGGCGCGAAGCACGCCAAAGGCATCGAACGATGGCGATCGAACTTGAAGTCGGGGTTGCCTTGCCAGCCGATACCCACTTTGAATCCTTCGATCGCGGCCAAAGTTTCACGCCAGGCTGCGACCCGCTCGGACTCGGCGTGCAAATACGGAATCGTCATCGGAATCGTTTCCGCCGTGGTGCCACACGCGGCAGGCAGACTCATCAGCGGAATCTGGTAATCAAATGAATCTTCGCCGATCTCGCCCGAAACCACGCGATCGACGCCCGGGGCGGTTTTCAGCAGCGCATGTAACGAAGTCGGCGTTCCGAGCAGCACATGGGCCCCGGATTGCTTGATCAGGGGCGCGTAACGAACGAACTGAATAACGTCACCGATGCCTTGCTCGGACCATAACAAAATCGTGCAACCCGCAAGCGGCTGGCCCTGCCAGCGTGGCTGCGGATAATTCGGCCGAGGGATGTCCGACATACCCATACGCCATTCGTACTCGGGCCACCCTCGGACAAAGTCGCCCGACAACAGCCACAACATGGCTCGATTGCGATGGGCTTGCGCCGCGTCAGGTTTGTAACGCAATGTGGCTTCATAGCAAGCCATGGCATCGGAAATGTTGCCTCGCAATTGCAGCAGCGTCCCCAGATTGTTGTGAGCCTCGAAGTCGGCCGGCGCCAATTGAATGGCGCGCACATATTCTTTTTCGGCCTCTTCCAGCCGAACTAGCAGAACCAATGTTCTGGCCAAATTGTAATGAACGACCGCGTAATTCGGATTTCGTGCGATTGAATCTCGAAAACTGGCCACGGCCTCTTCGTACAATCCGGACTCTTGCAACGCGATCGCGAGACTATTGTGCAACTCAGCCGACCCAGGATCCAACTCCAGTGCGCGACGGCTACTGGCGACCGCGTCTTTCGGGCGGCGCTGCCGACGATACGCCATGCTGAGATTGTTGTGAAACGCGGGATCGTTTGGAGAAGCGACGATCGCGCGGCGGAGGTGTTGTTCGGCCGCGTCGAGTTCATCCGCCTCAAGAAACAACATCCCCAGGTCATTCAGGGCTTGGGGCTCCTCGGGCACGGCCTGCAGAATCTGCTGATAGATGTATTGAGCCCGCGCGCGGTCTCCCGCTTGTTCGGCCTGTTTGGCAAGGGCCAGAGCTTCGGGAATCGTCGCCACGCTGCGTCCTCAATTGCGGTTTCGGATCGTGTTTCGATCATCCGGAAAGAAGCATCAGCCTAACGTCGTCTTAGGGGCGTGTAAATTGGCGTACGGTGGGCGCGATCCACGCGGCGCAGTAAATAAGTTGCGTGCAATTGACTTCTGGGGCCGGCCGTTTCCCTCGCTAAGATTCGCCGCGATGAAAACAGCCGCAAGGCTGAGTTGGTCGCAGAAGGAAGCCGCGCACCCACTTAGCGCCCAGTCCCGGCCGACTGATTCGTGTGGCAAGCCTTTGACCACGGTAATCAACGAAGCCGCCTTCGGGAAAAACGAAGCCGCCGGCGCGCTGGATGCTGGCTGGAGGCAATGGTAAGATATCGAGCATTCCCAGCCCGGTTCGGCGTTCGTCTCAGTCCACATTGGATACGCGACTCACATCTTCTTTTGATTGAGGGCACCTGCTATGTCTAAACCAGTGAAACCAATTCCCGACGGATTCCACACGTTAACCGTTTACCTGACGGCGCCTGATGCCGATCGGGCGATCGATTTCTACAAGCGGGCCTTTGGCGCGGTCGAGCGCTATCGGCTGCCCGGTCAAGGTGGCAAAGGGGTCGGCCATGCCGAGATCCAGATTGGCGACTCGATCGTGATGCTGGCCGACGAGTCGGATTGGGGGTTGGCCAAGTCGCCGCTGAAGCTCAACGGCAATACGAGTGGGTTGTGCCTGTATGTGCGAGACGTCGACGCGGCGTTCGAGCGAGCAGTGAAGGCCGGCGCCACGGTGACACGTCCGTTACAAAACATGTTCTACGGCGACCGGACCGGCACAGTCACCGATCCCTTCGGTTATCATTGGAGTTTACTGACCCATATTGAGGACGTCTCACCAGATGAAATGCTGAATCGCATGGAAACAGAGTTCGCAAAGATGGCGGGGCAACCTTCCTAGCCCGCGGGCCAACCTGGCCCTGAGTGGGGTGCCCAGCGTGACGGAGAACGAAGCGGGCTCAATGGGCACGATATCCCAGTTTCAGCCCACGCCTGGCCCAAGCGACCTGACGACGCCCCGAGTCCAGCAAGCGTCCAGCGACCAAACGAGCCCTCTGCCGACAGACTCGTTGGCCAGAAGCCGGGGTCGCGCGTTGCTACAATGGCGACCATTCCGACCATGAATCGGCTTCGGATTCAGTCCGAATCGGAAATGTCGCTTACAACTGACGGGCGATGCCGGAGGGAATCATCCTGCGGTTCTCCACGATTTCATAGGCCGACTCGAGGTGATATGGACGTTCGCGCGCTCGGATCGAGTGGAATCCAAGTCTCGGCGATTTCATTCGGCGCCGGGCCCGTCTCGCAGTTGCTCGTCGGAAGTGACGCCGAGGCACAGCGGCAGACCGTACGGCAGGCACTCGATCTGGGCATCAATTGGTTTGATACCGCGGCAACCTATGGCGAGGGTCATTCGGAGGAAAACCTCGGCCGCGTCTTATCGGAACTGGGCGTGCAATCGCGCGTGCACCTGGCCACTAAGGTACGCCTGATGCCGGATTCGTTGGAAATGGGAATGAACAGCGGCGCCGTGCGAGGTTCACTGGTCGCCAGTTTGCGCCGCCTGCGGACTGACCGAGTCACGCAATTGCAGATTCACAATGCGATCACGCATCGCGCTAACGCACAGCCAACTTCGATCACCCCGGCCCAGGTGTTGGCGCCCGGTGGCGTGTTGGAACAACTCGTGAAATTACGGCAAGAAGGACTCGTGGAACATCTCGGTCTGACGGGCGTGGGCGAGCCGAGCGCGATTGCCGAAGTGATCGCATGCGGCGAGTTTGCCACGGTCCAGGTTCCCTACAATCTGCTCAACCCAAGCGCGGGCCAAGACATGACAGGCGAATTCCCGGAAACAAACTACGGCAATTTGATCTCGGAATGCGGCCGTCACGGCATGGGCGTGTTTGCGATTCGCGTGCTTGCGGGCGGTGCATTGGCAGGTCGTCCTCCGAGTCCGCATACGCTTGAGACGAAGTTTTTCCCTCTCGATCTTTACTTGCGAGATTGCCAACGAGCCAAGCAAATCGCCCGACATCTGCCCGAGGGCGTGTCGCTGGAGGCCGCGGCTGTTCGCTTTGCTTTGAGCCATCCGGCCGTCTCCAGCGCGATTGTCGGTTTTGCCGCGCCCGACGAGGCGTCGCAGGCGGCGCGATTTGCGGCGGATGGTCCGCTTTCGGCCGACGTGCTGGCAAGATTGACCTCGGCCTAACCCGAAGGGCAATGAGGCGGTTGATTCATGCAGCGGAAGCATCCCACAGTACGAGCGAATGCCAACCCTGTGTCGGGCAATCCAGCCGCGGCACCCGGCGACAGTGCTTTGTCAGCCGGTCAGCAGTGGCTGGTTCTTTCCGCGGCGCTTCTGGGTTGGATGTTCGCCGGCTTGGAGATTTCGCTGTTCGTGCTGATATCGCGTCCGGCCATGTACGACCTACTCGGTTCCCAGACAACTGAGGCCGACGTCGGCACGTGGTTCGCCTGGTATCAATGCGCATTCTTGCTGGGCGCAGCGGCCGGTGGCTGGCTATTTGGCTGGCTCGGAGACCGCGCGGGGCGCACGCGAGCCATGGCAGCCAGCATCTTGTGCTATTCGATCCTCACAGGCGTGTCCTACTTTTCCGGAGATCCCTTTACGCTTTTGGCCCTGCGATTCTTCGCCTGTTTGGGTGTCGGGGGCGTATGGCCGAACGCGGTTTCGCTGTCGGTGGAAGCCATGCCCAACGTTTCACGTCCGCTATTGGCCGGATTGCTCGGGGCCGCGGCCAACGTCGGCTTTGTGCTGCTCGGGTTGCTCTGCTATCGCGTCGCGGTCACGCCCGAGGCTTGGCGCTGGGTGCTAGTGGTCGGTGGAGCGCCGGCGATCCTGGGAGTGTTTGTGCTCCTCTGGCTTCCGGAGTCACCGCGGTGGCTGGCCGAAAAGCACGGCACCGTTGCTAGCGTTCCGGCGCAGCCCGTGCGAGAGATCCTGCGTCCACCGCTGTTGCGTCGGACGATCATCGGTATCTGCCTCGGCGCGGTTCCGGTGATCGGCACATCGGCCAATGCCAACTGGCTGATCCCCTGGTCCGACCAGGCGGCCGGCCGTGAGCAAGTCGTGGACTTCCCTCAGATACCCGCGGGAACAACACCCGCCCCGCCGCGCCAAGGCGATCCGCGGCTCAAGGCTTGGACCCAAGTCACGCGCTCGGGCGGGGCCGTGTTCGGCAGTCTACTGGGCGGCTGGGTCGCCAGCCTCTGCGGCCGTCGGCTGACCTATTTTTTGATCAGTCTCGCATCGTTCGCGATCAGCTCGTACACCTATTATTTCCTCGATCCGCTCGATGCCCGGTTTTCGTTGTTTGCTTTTCTGTTGGGATTTGTCGGCGTGACCTATTTCGGCTGGCTGCCTCTGTACCTGCCCGAGCTATTCCCCACCCGCGTCCGCTCGACCGGCACAGGCGTGACCTTCAACTCGGGCCGCATTTTGGCCGCAGGCGGCGTTCTGGGCGCCGGTGCCCTGATGCAGGTTTTTGGTGGAGACTACGCCCGAGTCGGGACGTTTACCGGCCTGGTGTATGTGCTGGGAATGGTTGTCATCTGTTTCGCGCCCGATACGACCGCCAAGCCGTTGGAGGATTAACGAGTGCAAACCATTGGCGTCATCGGACTGGGGCTGTTGGGCTCGGCCCTCGCGAAGCGACTGCACAAAGCGGGCTATGATGTGGTGGGCTATGATCTGCTAGCTCCCAGGTGTCAGGATTGGGTCGATTTCGGTGGCCGCACGCTCGTATCGGCCGGCGAAGTAGCCGCTGCATGCGATACGCTGGTCTTGAGTCTTCCCGATGCGGACGTCGTTGCCGGCGTGATACGCGAAATTGAAACCAATTTGCGGCCAGGGCAGCTCGTCATCGACACCACCACGGGCGACCCGGCTGGCTCGGCGGCACTTGGACACGCCCTGGCGCAGCGCGGCGTTCGTTTTCTTGATGCAACCATAGCCGGATCGAGTGTCGAGGCGCTCGCGGGCCAGGCGGTCGTGATGGCTGGCGGCCAGGAAACAGATTTTCGATCGGCCCGCGACTTGTTGAACTGCTTCGCTCGCGAGGTGTTTTACCTGGGTCCGTGGGGCAGCGGAACGCGGATGAAGCTGGTCGTCAACCTCGTGTTGGGGCTCAATCGGGCCGTCCTGGCCGAGGGACTTACGTTGGCCAAGGCCTTGGAACTCGACGTCGATCTGACCCTGGCAATTTTGAAGGCCACACCGGCCTATTCCACGGTGATGGATACCAAGGGCGGCAAGATGTTGGCCGAGGATTTTGAGCCGCAAGCCCGATTGTCGCAACACTTGAAGGACGTCCGGCTGATGCTGGTCGCCGGCGAGCGAACAGCGACCGAATTGCCGCTGTCAGTCGTTCACCGCCACCTGTTGGAACGGGCCGAGGCCGCGGGCTGCGGCGAACTCGATAACTCAGCGATCATTCGCGCCTTTCGCGTCGGACCCGTCAGGCCCTGAACAACTCAGCCGCCTAGTGGACAATCAACATTTCGCAAATCGATTCCTGAAAGTCCTGGCATGACGGACGCCAAAGTCATCAACGACCTGCACTACAACGGAAAAACGGCCAACGAGCGTTTGGCCGCCGACGGTTTGCTCGACCCATTCAAGGCAGCAGCGCAGGCGAAAGACGTCAAGCGAATGATTGCAATCTTGGAGCAAGTGGCAATCACCAAGACCTGGGCCACACGCCTGGCCACGATCATCCTGGAACGGCCGAACCAATTGCCGATTCGTTTGAATCTGAACGATCCACGCAACGCCGGCGTGATTCGCCATTTCGAGCACCGCAATGAACTGAAATTCCCAACATGCATGCGGGCCGTCGAAAGTCCGCGTGATCCCTACTTGCATCTCGGAAGCCACCCGGACATCGTGGAGCACGTCTGGGACAAAATGGCCCCGCTGTTACAACAGGATTGCCGGTGCATCGTGTACGGCACGCCCGCCCTGGTGGCTCCCCGGTCAGGAATCATGCTGGCCCAGGCCTATGGCACGCAATACGTTCTTCGAGTTCCGCGGCAATCGATCGCCGGGGCGTTGCAAAGGGGCGCCAAAACGAAGATGACGTGGGCAGGCGGGCAGGTGACCGATATAACACAAGAGTATGGCGACGACTGGATTTTCGGCTGCTGGCTCACTCAAGAGCCCGCTTGGCTCCTCGCCGCGTACAATGCTGCCGAGGATATGCCGCCAGCAACCTAACCCGCAAATAAGTGAACGATCGACCAGGCCCGAATTCTAACATTCGAGCCGGACCTGTTTTTGGGGTTCAGGTCAGACCCCAATCTCGGTCGGAGGGAATCTGGCGAGACGCCCTCCCATCCTGTCATCTGCGGCCATGGCGCGGACGGCGCGCAGTGTCAGATCGTGACGACACTACTCGAAGCAGTTGCCAGCCCCGTCTCGGCCGCAACCACGTGTAACATTTCATGGCTCATCACGCTTGAAGGATTAGACAGGACGTGTCTCCGCCAGAAACAATTCTTCAAAACCCCTCAAAAGGGAAAGGACTGGTGTGCTATGAAACGTATCGTAACTCTCGCTGTCGTAACGGTTTTCGGTCTGTCCTATGTGCAAACGGCGTCGGCCAAGTCCGGCGGTTCGAGCAACCACGGCAGCCAGCACTCGAGCATGCAACGTTGCGACAGAGACCGCGGCGACAAG
>JBGQKM010000019.1:0-32170 GCA_041499515.1 Planctomycetia bacterium
AAGGAGCGGTTGAGTCAACGAGCCACACAAGCCGCCGCCTGGCACCTGGCCAACGGCTTGACTTGGGAGCAATTGGCCAACAAGCGCATCGAGCACTTGAATGGCGCCAGCGAGTCCTGGTTCAACGCCGAAGAAATCCGAGCGGCAATGCGGATTGCTCAATTCGCCGAGGTGCAGGCCGAACAGAACGCGACGAAGAATCCCGGCCAAGGCCGTTCTCTCAATGAATCGGCCAGCACGGTCGACTGAATTGCCGTCGATCGGTGGCTGGCACGCGTCAAGCCGCCGCGATTTCAGTGCGGCTCATCTGTCGCGTGAGGCGGCGGATCTCCTGTTGCAGGCCAAAGCGTTCGCTCCGCCAGTGGGCGGTTTCGTCGGCAAGTGCGGCGCGCTGTTCGTCCATGTGCTGCTGCTGCGCCACCAGCACGCCGGCCTGTCTTTCGAGATCTCTCTGCCGTTCGGTGGCCCAGGCTTGGAAGTCTTGGCGCTGTTGAGCCAGCTTTTGATGTTGTTCGGCCAGACGTGCGCTGAGCGCTTGAATCTCGGCCTTTTGTTGCGACAATTCGCTTCGCGCCATCCGCTGTTCTTCGGCCAGCTTCAAGCGAATCTGCGCCAGCGATTGCGTCAGGGCAGCCGGGGCCATGGTGCCGCACAGACGGGCCCAAAGCTCCTCGGTCGCCAGTCGGGTTTCCAGAACATCTTGTTGTGAGCGGGCGACGTCGGCGCGCATCCGTTCCAGCGCCGCTTGCCGCGCCGTCAAATCATCGGCTTGCCGCTTGAGCTCGCGGCGCGTTTTGTCGTGTTCGGCGATCGCTCGTTGTTGCTCTTCGGCCAGTTTTTGTCGGTCGGCGCCAATGGTTTCGGCAAACGCGGCCCGCTCGTCGGTCAGTTGACGCCGCTGATGTTCCAGGCCGGCCGCTTCGCCGGCCAACGATTTTTCCGCTCGCTCCAGATTTTCGCGGCAGGTGATGATCGCGCGCATCGCGTTTTGTGCGTCGCGGCTTTGATCGGCCAGCGCGAGCTGGTCGCCCAAGCGCGTGGCCATCGCGGCGAGTTCGGCTTCGCGTTGATCGAGTTCCGCTTGGCGCTCGGCTAACTCGGCCTCCGGCACGGTGGCCGCCAGTGGGGCGAGCGATTTCTTCACAGAGCGTTGCGGGTGGCGCAAGTCGACTTCACGCCCGCTCAGGTCCCGTTCGCGACGGTCCAGATCGTTTTTTCGCTCGGCAAGTTCCGCGTGTCGCTCGCTCAGCCACAGCCGGGCGCTGCGCAGTTGGTTTTCCATGGTCGCCAGGCGCGCGTTCAATTCGGCCTCGCGATGGTCCACCGCGGCCTGCTGGCGTTGCAGATGTGCGGCCAATTGGGTCGCTTGCGTACGAACTTGCTGCGCGGTTACCGCAGGCAGCGGTTCGGGCAAGCGCAGCGGTGCCTCGCGTTTGCGTTCCGCCTGGCCGCTGACCGCCAATACCTCGGTCCGCTGCGGCACACGGGCCGGCGGCGCCGCAGGGGCGCTGGCCACGGGGCTCGCGATCGCTTCGTCCGCGCGGACGTGCGCGGTGTCGACGCGTTTCGCGGCCGACGACGCCCGAGTCGGGCGCGGAGTGGCTGAAGGCTCTTGAGTTTTTTTCTTGCGAGACATAAGGCTTTCGACAAACGCGACGCCAACGCGATCGGGGACCATTCGGACTTGCCCGCGCCGTTGGCGGGGCAATCGGGCGTACAGGCAACCCAACCGTTAAAGCTTGCCTAGGTGCTATCTTCGGCAATCGAGCGCGGCGAAGTTGAACTGTTCTGGCCGCGCGGCGCAGGCGCGAAAGAATATGTTGGTGGCAGCAAGCACGCTGGCGCCACGCTGCTGCCAGTCGGATCAGCCCGATCCAAGGCGCGGAGCAGGACCCACGACAAGGCCAATCCGCGAGATGCTCTGGAGGCGTCGAAAAGCCTAGCCTTTCGCGGCGTCCAGCGCCTTTTGCAGGCGGGCCTTGGGCTGGACCCCGACGAATCGCTCGACGACGTCGCCGCCCTTGAAGATCATCAAGGTCGGAATGCTGCTGACGCCAAAGCTTTGCGCCGCGCCGGGGCTGTCGTCGATATTGATTTTGCCCACTTTGACCGCGCCGCTGTATTCGGAGGCCAGTTCCGCCACCACCGGAGCAATCATACGGCAAGGACCGCACCACGGAGCCCAAAAGTCCACCAGGACCGGCTCTGAGGATTGCAGAACTTCTTTCTGGAAGTTGGAGTCCGTAAATTCCGTAACATTGCCCATGATTCTTCGTCTCCTGCGGCGAGCTATCAAGCTAATACGAAAGCAATCGGTTCCGGGGTCGGTCGATATTCAAGCGTTACCAGGACACGCGAAAATTATAGGATAGTGCTAGCGCGTGTCAACGCGGGCAGGCCCTATGAAGACCGAATGTCGACCATTGGCCGGACGAGTCAACGGTAATTACGCGGATCGTGAACCTTTTGTTCGCGATTTCGGCTGGGATTTTCCCGACTCCCGGCGCTCGGGCGGCCTCGTGCGCCGCGCGAGGGAAGAGTCGGACGTCACCGCTCGGAATCGTCGTTCGCGATCCGCCGTTTGAGCCCCAGCTTCTCGTTGAACAGCGTCGCTCCGCGCGTCACCACCGCGGCCAGGGTCGGGTCGCGGTGCGGAAGTTGCTTGAGCGTGGCTTCGGTGGCGATGAGTTCGGGGTCGATTTCCGCCAGTCGACGAAGGATCGATTTGCGTGCTATCGGAGTGAGTTTCATGGGTGCATTCTACCACGACTGGCAGCCCACCGGAGACGCGCGAACGATTAAAATCTTCGACCTGCCCCCAAGTGGGTGGGCTCTGGGCGTCGGGCGCCGTGATCGGCTAAATTGCAGCAACTTCCGTGGTCCATCACGAGACGCGCAAATGTATGAAACCTTCGAACATACGGCCGACCTGGGTTTGCGCGTGCGGGCGGTCGACCTCGATACGTTGTTTGCCGAGGCGGCGCGGGGGCTGTTCTCGATGATCGTGTCCGATCTCGAAACAATCCTCCCCCTTCAACAGGTTACCATCAAAATCGACGCACCCGTATCGGAATTGCTGCTGTTCGATTGGCTCAACGCATTGCTCTTCACCTACGAAAGTCAACGCCTGCTGTTGGGCCAGTTCGACGTTCATGTGTGCGAGCTGGGCCTGAACGCGACCGCCCAGGGAGAGCCGATCGACCGCGATCGGCACGATTTGGATCATGAAGTCAAGGCGATCACGTATCATGGACTGAAACTCGAACACCAGCACGATTACTGGCTGGCCGAAGTGATTGTCGACATCTAAGAGTCGGTCGATTGCGCGACGGCGGCGCCGCGGTTCGTCGCTTTTTTCTCAGCGGTTAGAGATCGAGTTCCTCCGGAAGAAAACGATCGGTGAAACCATGCCCCGGGACGCTTTTCGCGGACCGCTCGAGCGCATCAACGACACGTCGTGGCGCATTCCCAAGTCGTATCGCGCCGGGATGCGCGTCGATGGGATCGTCTATGCCGACGACCTGCTGGTGGAATCGATCCGCTCAGATCAGGCGCTGGAGCAGGTGGCCAACGTGGCTTTTCTGCCGGGCATACAACGGGCCAGCCTGGCGATGCCCGACATTCATTGGGGCTATGGGTTTTGCATCGGCGGCGTGTGCGCGACCGATCCGGATGAAGGAGGCGTGATCTCGCCGGGCGGCGTCGGCTACGACATCAACTGCGGTGTGCGCCTGGTGCGCTCGAACCTTCGCCGCGGCGACGTCGAGCCGCACCAGACGCAACTCGTCGACGAACTGTATCGGCAAGTTCCGACCGGCACCGGCCGCGGCGGCAAATACCGCTTCACCCCCGACGAATTGCGGCATTTGATGGGCCAGGGCGTCTCGTATCTACTCGACCGGGGACTGGCCGTCGAAGGCGACCTGGAACACACCGAGGCCCGCGGCCGACTCGCCAACGCCGAGCCGGACAACGTCAGCCCGCGGGCCCTGCAACGCGGGTACGATCAGTGTGGCACGCTTGGCTCGGGCAATCACTTTCTCGAAGTGCAAGTCGTCGACGCGGTTTTTGACGAACCGGCGGCCCACGGGATGGGGCTGGCCAAAGACATGATCTGCGTGATGATCCACTCGGGCTCGCGTGGATTGGGCTATCAGGTGTGCGACGACGCGCTGAAGATGTTGCGCCAAGCGCCGGAGAAATATGGAATCCAACTGCCCGACCGGCAGTTGGTTTGCGCGCCGGTCGACAGCCCCGAGGGGCGCGATTATATCGGCGCGATGTCCGCGGCGGCCAATTTCGCCTGGTGCAATCGGCAACTGCTGATGTGGCAAGCCCGCGAATGTTTCGAGACGATTTTCGGCCGTTCCTGGCAAGACCTGGGCCTGGATCTCGTCTATGACGTGGCCCACAACATTGCCAAGTACGAAGAGCACGCCATCGGCGCGACGCGGAAGCGCGTCTGGGTCCATCGCAAGGGAGCGACCCGCGCGTTTCCGCCGGGCCACGCCGAGACGCCCGCGGCTTATCAGCAAATCGGCCAGCCGGTCATCATTCCCGGCGACATGGGACGCGCCAGTTGGGTGTTGGTCGGACAGTCAGGCAGCATGGAACAAACGTTCGGCTCGGCCTGCCACGGCGCGGGGCGCCTGATGAGCCGCACGGCCGCCGTGAAACACGCCCAAGGGCGAAGGATCGACCGCGAACTAGCCGCGGCGGGCATCGTGGCCCGAGCCCGCAGTTGGAAGGGACTGGCCGAAGAACAGCCGGCCGCGTACAAAAACGTCGACGAGGTCGTCGAAGTCGTCCACCGTGCCGGGCTGGCCAAAAAGGTCGCCCGCATGCGGCCGATCGGGGTCATCAAAGGGTAAGCGACCAGCCGGGTGCCGTGGGGCAACCGCGGTTTGCTTGACCGTGTGCCGGCGGTGATCTACGATCAACACGCTTGCGCCGCGGAGGGCCGTTCGGCCGTGCGCAAACTCACTCATCGAACCATCAAATAAGGATCGAACCATGCGTCGGTTCATGGAATGTCTGTTGGCGCTTGCTATCGCTTGTGGCTTAGCATCTCCTCTAAGCGCTGGGGAAAATTGGCCGCAGTTTCGCGGCGCTGATTCGCAGGGCTTTTCCACCAATAGCGATTTGCCCGAGCATTGGTCCGACCGCGAAAACGTGGCCTGGAAGGTCGACGTCGCGGGGCGCGGCTGGTCTTCGCCGATCACCTGGGGCGACAAGATCTTTCTGACCACGGTGGTCAACCTGGGCGAAGACGTGAAGCCGAAGAAGGGGCTCTATTTCGGCGGCGAGCGAGCCAAGCCGCCGGAGTCGGAGCACCAATGGAAGGTGATCTGTCTGGACCTGAAAACCGGCAAGATCCTGTGGGAGCAACTCGCGCACCAGGGTGTGCCAGCCACGCCGATCCATATCAAGAACAGCTATGCTTCGGAAACTCCGGTCACCGACGGCCAGCGTGTTTATGCTTATTTCGGCAACCTGGGCGTGTTTTGCTTCGACCTGGATGGCAAGCCGCTGTGGAAGAAAGAAATCGAGCCGCACAAGATGCGTTACGGCTGGGGAACCGCCGCGTCGCCGGTTGTGTATCAGGACCGCCTGTATGTCGTCGACGACAACGACGAAGATTCCTATCTGCTGGCCCTCGACGTTCGCGACGGCTCGGAAGTGTTTCGCGTCGATCGCGAGGAAAAGAGCAATTGGGCCACGCCTTACGTCTGGAAGAACAGCAAGCGCGTCGAACTGGTCGTGCCAGGCACCAAGCGCAATCGTTCCTACGACCTCGAAGGCCGGCTGCTCTGGGAGTTGGGCGGCATGTCAAGCATTACGATTGCCACGCCCTACTCGAAGGACGGCCTGCTCTACCTGAGTTCCGGCTACGTGATGGACAAAGCGAAGCCGCTCGTTGCGGTGCGCCCGGGGGCCTCGGGCGATATCAGCCTGGGCGACGACGAGACCTCAAGCGAGTTTGTCGCCTGGTGCAACAAGACGGCCGCATCCTACAACCCGAGTTCGCTTTTGTACGGCGACTTGTTGTACGTGCTGTACGACATGGGCTATTTCGCCTGCTTCGATCCCCAGACGGGCGAGGAGATTTATGCGAGGAAGCGGATTCCTGATGGCAAAGCGTTCACGTGCTCGCCCTGGGCTTATGGCGACAAGGTGTATTGCTTGAACGAAGACGGCGTGACGTTCGTGATGCGCGCTGGCAAGGAATTCGAAATCTTGCACACCAACACGCTGGCCGAGGACGACATGTGCATGGCCACGCCGGCCCTGGTCGGAAAGCGGCTGTTGCTGCGCACCGCGACGCGGCTATATTGCATCCAGAAGGACGCCAAACCGGCCGGCTGATCGGCTGGCGTGCTGTTGTGCGGCCGTGGTCGTCGCCCCCTTTCGCTTTGCGCGCGTGACAGCTAACATCCGGGGGCGCTTCGCGGTCGCCCGCTCTCTGGTTTTTGGCTCAAGTCAACGCGCGTGATTTCGCATGGCCCACGGACTCAATCCGGCTCAACAGGACGCGGTCTCGACCCTTGCCGGGCCGTTGTTGGTATTGGCCGGCGCCGGCACTGGCAAGACGCGAGTGGTCACTTACCGCATCGCCGAACTGATCAAACACGGCACGCGGCCCAGCCGCATCCTGGCGGTGACGTTCACCAACAAGGCCGCCAAGGAAATGATTCAGCGCGCGGCCCTGCTCCTGGGCAAACAGCACAAAGAAAAGCCGGAAATCTCGACGTTCCACTCGCTTTGCGTTCGCATCTTGCGCCGCCATGCGCCCCGCTTGGGCTATCCCGTGCAATTCGCGATCTATGATCGCGGCGACCAGGAGAGCGTGGCCCGCGGGGCGCTGCGCGAAATCAAGGTGGCCGACGATTTGCTGCGCCCCGGCGATCTGGTCAACACGATCAGCCGCTGGAAGATGCAGTCGATCCGGCCGGAGCAGGCGGCTTCGCTGGCGCATACCGACAAGGAACACCTGGCCGCGATGGCCTATCGCCGCTATCAGCAGTCCCTCAAGCAGGCCGGGGCGGTCGATTTCGACGATCTTCTGTTGTGCACCGAAGAGCTCTTCGCGCGGTTTGCCGACGTGCGAAGAGCGGAAGCCGATCGATTCTCGCACCTGTTGATCGACGAATACCAGGACACCAACGGCAGCCAATATCGGATCGTCAAAGCGCTGGCCGGCGGACATCGCAATTTGTGCGTCGTGGGCGACGACGATCAGTCGATCTACGGTTGGCGTGGCGCCGAGGTCTCGCACATCCTGGGCTTCCAGCGCGATTGGCCCAACGCGAAAGTGGTGCGCTTGGAGGAAAACTACCGCTCGACCGAGGCGATTCTGACGCTGGCCAATCGGTTGATTCATTACAACAAGCAGCGGCACGACAAAGTGCTGCGTCCGGCGCGGCCCGGCGGCGAGAAGCCTCAGATCATGCAGTGCCAGGACGAAACCGACGAAGCCAAAATGGTCGTCGACGACATTCGCTCGCGGCTGGCCGACGGCCGCTCGCAGCCGGGCGATTTTGCGATTCTGTTTCGCACCAACGAGCAGCCGCGCCCTTTCGAATTCGAACTGCGGCAGGCCAAACTACCCTACGTGCTGGTCGGCGGAATGTCGTTTTACGATCGCAAGGAAGTCCGCGACATTCTGGCTTATCTGAAATTGCTCGTCGTGCCCGGCGACGAAGTCTCGCTGCGGCGAATCATCAATACGCCCGCCCGCGGCATCGGCACGCGCGCCGTCGACGTGCTGATCGAACAGGCCCTGGCCCAGGGCAAGCCGATGGGGGAGCTATTGCCCAAGGCCGGCCAACTGCCCGGCATGGCGCCGGCGGCGGCCGAGGCGATCGCACGCTTTGTTCACACGATCGGGTTGGCACGGCAGCGGCTCTCGCGCGAACCGTTGGTCGAAGTGGTCTCGGGGCTCATCGGCCAGATCGGCTATCAGGCCGAGATTGCAAGGCTCTATAAAGATCCGCAAGAGCAGCAAGCCCGTTGGGCCGCGGTGGAAGAAGTGGTCAACACGCTGGGCACCTACCAGAAGCGCGCCAAGCGCCCCACGCTGGCTGGCTTTCTCGACGAGATCGCCCTGGGCGACCGCGACAACGATCAGGACAAGGAACAACAACTGGCCCGCAACGCGATCGCGCTGATGACGCTGCATAGCGCCAAGGGGCTGGAGTTTCCGCACGTGTATCTGGTTGGCCTGGAAGAAGGCCTGTTGCCACATCGCCGCGCGCTGGAGCTGGGAGGCTCGGCGATCGACGAGGAACGGCGGTTATGCTACGTGGGCGTCACCCGGGCGCAGGATCGGCTGACGATTTCGCTGGCGCTGGGCCGTATGAAATGGGGCAAATCGCGCCCCACGAAGCCCAGCCGATTTTTGTTCGAGATCACCGGCCAGGCCGACCACGCCCGCCGCCGCCCGCCGCGAACCGCAACCGGTCCCAAGCGGCCAGTGCCCGGCAAAGGTCCCGTGCCGAAGACAGGCCGTCCCAGTGCCGTCACGAAGAAAGGTCCCAGAGCGACACGCGATTAGTCGCGGCCATCTATGCCTTTGCAGCCGTGGCGCCGACTTGGTCGTCTAAGTGAACTCGAGTGTATGCGCTTGCAAAATGGCAGCGGCGGCCAATCAGTCTCTACCCAAACTCATGTAGCCTGATTTGCCTCGTTTGGGTAAGCTTCCAGGTTAATCCAGCCGCTCGCGCCGGGTTTGCCGGATGAGGTTGCGCGCTGGCAGCCGCGAGACTCCCCTGCTTCGGGGCAAGGAAGGCTGCAATGGATCAACCATTTCGCTTCGTGCACGCCAGCGATTTTCACCTCGAGCGGCCGGTGCGCGGATTGGCTGAAGTGCCCGACCACCTGCGCGAGGCCTTCATCGACGCGCCCTACCGGGCCGCCGAACGGGTTTTTGACACGGCGGTGAAGGAACGGGTCGATTTTGTCGTGCTCTGCGGCGACTTGTTCGATCCCTTCACGGCCGGCCCGCGGGCCTTGGTGTTTCTGGACGAGCAATTCCGAAAGCTGGCCGACAAGGGCATCCAAACGTATTGGGCCGGAGGACGGAGCGACGACGTCGAGCGCTGGGGTGACCATTGGCCGCTGGGCGACCACGTGCGCCGCTTTGCGTCTCATCGGGTCGAGCGCCTGGTGCACCAGCGCGACTCTCAGCCGCTGGTGCAAGTATTGGGCACGAGCGCGCCGGAACGTCGAAAAATCCGCAGCAGCGATTTTCATACCGACTCAAGCGAGCTATTTGCCGTGGCCGTGGCTTACGGCGCAGCCGATGCCGACGCGCTGGCGCGCCAAGCCGTGAACTACTGGGCCCTGGGGGGTGAACACGATCGCCGATTGCTGGCCACCGCGCCGGTCACGGCGCATTACTGCGGCAGTCCGCAGGGCCGACGTCCGCAGGAAGCCGGACCGCACGGCTGCACGCTGGTGCAGGTCGACGAAACACGTCGTGTCCGCACCAGCTTTATTCCCATCGATGCCGTTCGCTTTCAGCAAGAGCGCGTGACGCTGAGCGAGACGACCACGCCGGAACAGTTGCATCAGATCCTCGAGGAGCGCGTCGTGGAACTGCTGGGCGATCCGTTTGGTCCCGAGTTGCTGATCCACTGGACCGTTTCGGGTAGCGTGGCGCTGGCCGGCGAATTGCGGCGCGGCAAGCTGGCCGCCGACCTGACTGCCCGCTTGCGAGCCGAGCATGGACAAAAGCGGCCCGCCGCGTGGACCCTGGCCATCGAACCCGACACGTCCTTCAGCATGCGGCCCGAACTCTATGACGAAGAGACCGTGCTGGGCGAGTTTTTGCGCTCCGTGCGGCGCTACGTCGAGCACCCGGAGGAAGCGCTGAATCTCGAAGCGTACTTGCCCGAGCGATACCTGGCCGGCACCTTGGGCGCCGTGGCGGCGCTGGACGATCCGGCGGTGCGCAAGCGCGTCTTGCAGGAGGTCACCCGGCTCGGATTGGAACTGCTCAGTCCGCAGGAGCACGGATCATGAGAATCACGGATCTCGAAGTCGACGGCTTCGGCGTTTGGAGCGGATTGAAACTATCCGAGCTTGCCGAGCAGCTCAACGTTTTTTACGGCCCGAACGAGGCCGGCAAGACCACTTTGATGCAGTTCGTGCGGTCGATGCTGTACGGTTTTTCGCCGGAGCGGCGCGGGCGCTATCTGCCGCCGGTGCGTGCGGGCCGGCCGGGCGGCGTGCTGCAGGCCGTTGCCGGGCAGAAAACATATACGTTCAGCCGCCATGCCGACGAGCCAGGCGAAATGGGCGACGCGGCCGTGGTCAGCGACGGCCAACATGTGGTCCACGACGAACGCGCGCTGACCGCGCTACTGGGCGAAGTGGACGAGCCGATTTTCAACAATGTGTTCGCCTTCGGATTGCGCGAGATTCAGGAGCTCGGCACGCTCTCCGACACGCAAGCCGCCGACGAACTTTACAACCTGGCCCTGGGTCTGGACCGCGTTTCGCTGATCGACGTGCTCGGCGAACTCGAGACGTCGCGCAACCGGCTGTTGGCGCCCGACGACCGTCCCTCGCTGGTCGCCCAGTTGCTTTCGCAGCGTCAACGACTGCAAGCCGAGATCGAGGAATTGGGCCAGTCGACCGCCCGCTATTTGTCGCTGGTCTCGGAGCGGCGGAATCTCGACGGAGAAATCGCCCGGCTGGAAGCCGACGCCTCGCGCTTGGAACAGCAGGCCCGGCAACTGGCCCTGGCTCGGGCGTTGAGCGAGCGTTGGCAGCGCCGCGACGCGATCGACCAGCAGCTTCGCGGCGTGCCAATGCAGGGCACGCTGCCTGAAGACGCGCTGGCGCGATTCGAGCGCTGGGAAACCCGGATTTCCGTGCGTCGGCGTCGATTTGTCCGGCTGAAAAAACAGCGACGCGAGCTGCGCGCCGAAATCGAGAAATTGCCGATCAACGAAGCCCTGGGCCGGCAAGCATTGCGGCTTGAGGCTCTGGCCGAGCAGCAGCAGTGGATCGAGTCGCTCGAAGGGCAGGTGGACAAACTGGAAACCGAAGTGCTGGAACTGGAGTCGCACCGCGAAGAGAGCCAGAAACCGTGGGACAACGCCGCGTCGCAATCGGCCGGTCCGCTGCCCAAAGGCAGGCTGATCGAGCTGCGCGCGGCGGCCAAGGCTTTGCGCCACGCACGGCACGAAGCCCGGCGGCTGCACGAGGAAATCGCGGCGGCCCAAACGGGCGCCGCCGACAGCCTGCGGCGCCTCGAATCCGCGTTGGGCAGCGTCAAGGACAAAGGCCTGACGCAAGCCCTGGCTGAAGCCGGCGAGCTGGTGTCGCAATTTCGCAAACGCGTGCAAGTCGACGAGCGGCTCGACCAGATGAGCCGCCGCGAAACGGAATTGGCCGAGCGAAGCCACGAGCATCTGGAGAACCAGATCCTGCCAACCTGGGCGCTCGTGGGCCTGGGTGGACTATTCATGTTGGGCTGCGCGCTGGTGTTGTTATATGTGTTCGGGTTGGTTTTGCCGGCCTCGTTGAGCGGCGCGCTGGGCTGGCCGGTGGGAGCTGTCGGCGTCGCCGCGGCCGCGGCATCCGGGCTGATCAAGTTCGGCATGGAACGCAGCGCGGCCGGGCAGCTTGACACCTGCCACCAGCAGATCCAATTGCTCGCGCAGCAGATGAAGCAAGCCCGAGCCGAGCGCGAGGAATTGGACGCGCGACTGCCGCGTGGCGGAGGGCCGTTGGTGGCGCGGCTGCAAACGGCCGAAAAGGCGCTGGCCGGCCTGGAAGAATTCTTGCCGCTGGAGGCACAGCGCGAAGCGGCGCAGCGTCAGGCCGATGCGCTCGTGCAGCAAGAGCAAACGGCGCGCGACCAGTGCCGCGACCTGCGGACGCATTGGCGGCAATTGCTCGTGCAAAATGGCCTGCCGGCCGAGTTGCCACCGCACGAGCTGCGCGCGTTTTCGCAGCGGCTCAAACAGTTGCGCGGACTGCAGCAGGCGATCGATGAAAAGACCGGCGAGCTCGACCGGCGGCGCACCGAATACAAGACGCTCTCGGCGCGCATCACGCAGGTGGTGGGCGAGGCCGGCATGGCGCCGCAAAGTCAGCGCCCGTTGGATCAATTGCGGCAATGCCTGGCCGAACTTGAGCAACAACAGACGCGCCGCAAGCGCCGCGACGAGCTGGCGCGGCAGATCGACCGACTGCGCCGCCGGCAGGCCAAACTGTCGCGGGGCGCGAACAAGCTGCGGCAACGGCGGCAACTCTTGCTGCGCGCCGCCGGCACCAGCGACGTCCAGGAATTTCGCCGCCGCGCCGCCGTGCAGGCCGAGGCCCACCGTCTGCGGGCCGAGCGGGACCAGTTGGCCCACGAGATTTCGGCTTCCCTGGCCGGCCAATGCTCTGAAGAACAACTGGCCGACCTTCTGAGCGGCCAGCAGAATCTCGGCCAGATTGAAACGCAGTTGACTTTATCGCGCCAGGCCGCCGCGGCCCGATCGAACGCGGCGCTCGAGCGGCGCGGCCAAATGAATCAGCAGCTCAAAACGCTGTTGGAAGATCGTCAATTGCCGCACAAGCGAGTCGAATTGGGCATGGTCGAGAAACGACTGCAAGACGCGCTCGAGCGGTGGCGCGTGCTGGCCGTCTGCGGCACGATGCTTGAAGCAGTCCGACAATACTACGAACGTGAACATCAGCCCCAGGCCCTCCGCGAAGCCAGCGTCTATTTGCAGCGGCTCACGGGCGGGCGGTATACGCGCGTTTGGACGCCGCTGGGACAGCAGTCTCTGAAAGTCGACGACAACCAGGCCCAAAGCCTGGCCGTCGAGGTGCTCAGCCGAGGGACGCGCGAACAATTGTTCCTGGCGCTGCGCTTGGCGCTGGTCAACTCCTATGCGCGTCGCGGCGTCCGGTTGCCGTTGGTGTTGGACGACGTGCTGGTGAATTTCGACGTGGGGCGCGCCAAGGCCGCGGCGCTGGTGCTGCGCGATTTTGCCAAACAGGGGCACCAGGTTCTGATTTTCACCTGCCACGAACATATTTCAAAACTCTTCAAGCACCTCAAGGCCGAAGTGCGGCTGTTGCCCGACAATGCCCATCCGCAGGCAGCGGCCGAAGAGCCATCGCAGAAGACCCGTCCCGGCCGGCCGGAAATTCCCGCGGAGTCCGAACCCGAGTTGGCCCCGGAATGGGACGACTTGGAAGCCGAGTCGGCCGCGGCGGATGAGTCCCCGATGCCGGCGCCTCCAGCCCGGCCGCCGGAGCGTCGGGCTGCCCCGCGCGCCGAGCGCGTGGGTTGGGCGGCGGAAGAATTCGACGGCGAATTGTCCGACAGGGTTCGCCTCGTGGACAGCGACTCGGAGGCCGATTCGGGCGATCTCCTGGAGCCCGGCGACGACGCCGAAGCGGCTTAGCGAGGGTTAGGCGCAAATCATTGACGGCCCTGCCAGTGTTTTTACGGCCCGCCGTTCGCAGTTGGAACGCGCACGGTAGACGCTTGATGCCAGGCCGCGTCTGAGTGCGGCCGCCATCGGCGGTTCGGTCTGGGCTTGGGGCAAGGGAATGCTCTGGTGCTGTGCCGCTTCGTGCTTGTCGCGCGTGCAAGCGATACAATGGCAGCCAGGGAAGCACCTGCATCGGTCATCTCAAGTCATGACCAACAGGAGGCCGTACTGTGACGCTACGCGAGTTGTTCGTGCTTGTGACCATCTTGGCGGTCTGCTGCGCCGCATTGATGTTTGCGGGCGTGTGGGCGGCCGTGTTTTTCGGGATTGCACAGGTCGCTCTCGTGGGAATGGCCATCATTGCCTTTGTCGATCGTGGATCGCGACAGGCCTACGCAATCGGGTTCACGCTCTCAGCGATCATCTACGCCGCAACGGTGCTTGTCGCTCACGCCGGGTCCGGCGGCGAACTCGATCCCTATTCAGGCTTTTTGCCGACCACGAAGTTACTTGCGCCGGCGTTTACGCTCGTCGCTCAACGTACTTGGATTGATCTTGCGACAGGCAAGGAAGTTCCGAATTACATTCCGCCGAAGGCCTCCGCCGGCGGCGGCATGGGCGGCGGCATGGGTACGTCAGTTGGATTGCGCGAATCCCTAGATCGTCGAGCCTTCATGACGGTTGGCCATGTTCTTTGGGCTCTTGTGTTTGGCTACGTCGGCGGCTGTTTCGGACGATGGACCTACGCGCGTCGTCCAACGAAGAATTCCCCGCCCAGCAATCGGGAAACCCAATCCCAGCAGTCTTGATTGGCGTCGACCGGCCGAGAGGACCATTGCCCGCGCGGCGTTGGCTTGGGGTAGCGACGATGCTCTGGCGTTGTGCAGCCTGACAGTTGTCCGCGTCAGTGGAGACGAAGGGGCTCGAACCCTCAACCCCCGCCTTGCAAAGGCGGTGCTCTCCCAATTGAGCTACGTCCCCCAATTCGAACAAGCTGGCGGCTCGCCGTGCCGGTCGTTGGCGCAAGCGGCGACGTGAGGTGCAAGTCTTGGCCGGTGTCGCCAACAGCCAGCAAAATGGGCGCACGAAGATTCGAACTTCGGACCTCGTCCTTATCAGGGACGCGCTCTAACCAACTGAGCTATGCGCCCTAAACTCATATCATTCTGGACACCTTCGACTTGCGGCCCCGTGTTGTCCAAAATGCAGGGTTTCGCACAGCGTGGTGCGGCTGCCGGGCGAAAAAACGCCGCTATCGGCCTTGGCGCCTGCAGCCAGGAAACACGCCATCGCAATACCCCCAAACCTGTTACCGCAAGCCAGCCGGGTCCTCGCACGTCCAAACCGGCCCGCTCCAAGTCAATCTCGGCCCCGATCAGGACAAGGCTACAGCCAAATATCACACCTTAACGGCCGGAAGGCAAGGGGCGGAGGATCGCGGCTGGTCGGTCGCCATTTTTGGCCAACCGGCATTGGATCCCGAACGACGACCATCGCCGCTTGGGCACCCAAGAACGCCGCGGCCGCTCGATCCTGTCCTTTCTCAAACACGCCGGCCTGCCGCTGCCCACATTCGACGGTGAAGCGTGGACGGCGGATAACTGACTTGAACCGCGGCATCCATGTTCGCGCCGTCGCGGCCGCCGAGTGCAATCGGTTCGCTGCCGTCGCGGTAGGATCGGTAGATCGCGAACAAGCGCCCCAATCGCGCCCACGCACCACCCTGGGAGGCCAGGATTGAACAGATCGAGGACCTTTTCGTTGTCCGGCCCCGCGTGGGCAAACATAATAGACGATTCAAATCCTGGTTGCCGGACGCCGTTCTGGTGGTTGCAATCCTAGTCGCGAACGATTCTCTTAGGCCGTTTTTCCGAGCCCGGACTGCCTTCCAGGCGGGCTCGGGAGATTGTGGCGTCGAAGACGTTCAAGGACTGGATTGTGGGCCGGCCGGCGGTTCCGGGTGACCTGTCAGCGAGTAAGCCGAGAATGGAGTCCCTTTTTTCCGCTTAGTCATTTTTTGGACTCCATGGCCCACGTCCATGATTTCACGCTCGCCCCAAATCTTGTTAGAGTCTTCGACTGACATCGCCGCGGCGGCAATTCGCGCGCTCTGGCAGCCATCGAGCATCGCCATGCAACGACATTTGTTGCCGGGCGTCGAGTTGCTATTGCAGGCGCACGATTATGCGGCGGAGACCGACCGCGACCCTTGGGACTTTGCCGTCGAGATTGCCGCTCTGAACCACTCCGGCATGACGAACTCCGATTGCCGATGGCTGGTGTGCAAAGGGTGGGCACGACTGGCCGTCGAACTGAAGCCGCGGCCGGGAGAAATGCGGCGATTTCGGCACGAAGTTGGGCGGGCAATCCACGGCCGCACCTGTGTCGTTCTGACGCGCGACGGTCTGCGGGCGGCCAGGTAATTGACGGCTAGCTCCAAAACTGAATTGCGCGTCGACGATTTCGATTCCGCGAACTCCGACAATATCTGCCGGGTCAGGCCGATTTGGGACCGCGATCGGCACGAATTAAGATTCGGCGCTTTGTTGATCAAGCAGTTCAAGTTGCCGTCGCCGAATCAAGAGACGATCCTGGTGGTCTTCGAGGAAGAAAACTGGCCGTCGCGGATCGATGATCCGTTGCCGCCCTCCGACGCGGTGGACGCCAAACAGCGACGGCACGACACGATCAAGAACCTCAACCGCAATCAGAAGCATCGTCTGCTGCGCTTCATGGGTGATGGCACGGGCCAGGGTGTGCGGTGGGAGTTGATCACCCAAAAGACGGAGATCGCGTTGTTGCAGCCCTAGCCGGCCGCTCGTACAGGGCTTCAACGTGCGAAATGGGACGGGATCCCAAAGCGGGACGCTATCTGTTTGCGGTTCCCCAGAGTCGCCCCACGGGCATCCGCCGGCGTCTTGTGGATTAACGTACAACCGCCGGGCTGAACATGATGCCAGACGGTGGTGTCGCGGCGTTGGGCTCGGCCATCATACTGGCAAGACGCAGGGTTCGCAGCGTAAAGTCCTCGAACGCGCGACGGCTTTCCGGGTACACCCAGACATACGTGTTGCAGTCGCAATCTTTGCGATGTCCGACGTAGCAGACACAGCGAGGAACGTTCTTTTTGCATCCCTGGTCAAACCAACCGTCGTGGATCTCGAGCAGGTAATTATTGAGGGCAAAGATTTGCCGTCGGATTTCGGCCGCATAGGGGGTCGCGATCTTGACGCGTATAGAGTTTTCGCCCTGCAAAGCCCTCATGGGCGCTCCGTCCGCGTACACCGGCGTGACGTGTAGATTATCTGCCGTCAGGCGCTCGCCGAATTGGATAATACGGTCGCTATTCGACGCGATCAGGTCAGTCGTGTCTTTTTGCCAGCGTTCGACGGCGGGATCATTGGCCGGAAATCCCGCACGCGTGTCGCCTCTCCAGCCTGCCCGGTCCAGCAACTGCGGAAGCGCTGGTCCTCGTCCGAAAATGATCGTGTTTTCGACGCCCACGTCCGGCGCGGTGACGATTTGCGCCTTGAGTCGGTGGGCAAGAATGTTGGCAAAATCGTCGGTGTACAAGTCTTCGTCGAAACCGAGAGCCCGCCGGTAGGCGATGCGCAACAGCCGGAGCGTCGTTTCGTCGGTGACGGGAATCAAACCCCATTGATCGACAAAGCTGCGGCTGATGCCCAGCGTTGCCGCAATCTCGGTCAGGTACGAAACCGAAGCGTTGGCCGAATCGGCCACCTGGGTCGTACCGTTGACCAGCTTGGCTTGAAATGGAATCGCGTTTGGATTGCAGGTAAAGGCGGCCAGGTTGTCGAGCACGAGCTTGTGTTGCAGGTCGGTCAGGGTCGTGACCTGCCGGACGGTATTGCGCCGTAGCTGGACGCTGGTGCAGCCCAGCGACGTCGCCACTAAAACCGTTATGAGCATCCATGCCCGCATCGTCGGCCTCCGTTCATCCGGGTGGCATCAATTGCCGCGATTCTTTGACTCACTATGCCTTTTCGGCAGATTCGGGTTAAGCCTCAAGGTTGGGCTTGCAAAGTCGCGTTGTACTGCCTGCGGTGACAATTACGGAGGTACCGATTTGATCGGATGGAGGGATTGTAGGAGATCGATCGATAGGACGTTCGGTCCGGTTGGCTCTGCCACGCTTCCCCACAGGTTCCCCAAAGCGACCGTTGCTCGATACGGCGGCTCGTATAGAGTCGGATGCAGTCCGAGTTGAGCGCGGTGTTACTTGCCTGGATTCCCTTCACCTAACAAATTGCCGAGGCGATCATGCTAGCACGAACGCAACGCCCGATTGGCCTGCACGAAATTGTGCAGGTGCTGTCGCGCCACCGATCCAGGGTCCTGGTGTGGTGTCTCGTGACGCTCGTGCTGTCGCTTTTGGCGCTCGTCCTGCTGCCGCGCAACTATGAATCCGAGGCGAAGCTGTTCCTTCGCCTGGGTCGCGAGAGCGTGACGCTTGACCCCACGGCGACGACCGGCACCACGATCCAAGTGCAAGAGTCGCGCGAGAATCAAATCAATTCAACCCGCGAAATGCTCAAGAGCCGCGGCTTGCTGGAGCGTGTGGTCGAAAAACTCGGCGCCGAAACGATTCTCAAGGGCTCGCCGGACTCCGCGCCGACGGGAATCTCGGCGTTGGTCTCCGGCGTGATGCATGCCATGGCGTCAGTCAACGTCTTTTCACCGCGCGTGAGCCGCGAGGAGTTGGCCGTCGGCAAACTGTCGAAATCGATCGACGTGACGTCCGCGCGGAACTCGAGCGTGATCAACATTGCGTGCACGGCCAAGACCGCCAAACTGGCACAGCAAATCATGCAAGCATTCGTCGATGCCTACCAGGAGCAACACCTGGCGGCCAATCGCACGGCCGGCTCACTCGAGTTTTTTGCCACGCAAGCGACCGAGCTCAAGCAGCAACTCGACGCCGCGATCTCAAATCTGCGCGACGCAAGAACCCAGTCGTCGCTCGTTTCGATCCCGGTCGCCCAGCAGGCGCTGCAAAGCCACGTCACCGAGGTTGAGGCGGCGGCTTTGGCGGCCGCTTCTTCACTCGCGTCGTCCGAAGCGTCGATTGCCAGCTTGCGGAAGGCGCTTGCCGATCTTCCCGCGACTTTGACGACCGAGCAGACCACCGGCTTCTCCAACGTGGCCGCCGACAGTATGCGACAGGAGTTATTCAAGGCGCAAATCTCGGCGCGCGATTTGGAGGCAAAACTCGGCGCCGAACATCCGCTTGTCAAAATTGCGGGCGAGCAACCGCGGCAATCGGAATACATCCTCAATGCCCAGTCCGAGGAACGCAAGCAGACGACCAGCGGCATGAACCCCACGCGGCAATCGTTGGAGCTCGAATTGGAACGCGAAGAAGTCTTGGCGGCGTCCGTACGTGCCAAGGCCAGCGCGCTCAAGGAACAAAGTGCCGAATTGCAGACGCCGATGCGCACGCTCAATGAACAAGAGGTGCAAATCACCGAACTGGAGCGCCAAACCGCCATCGCCGAAGCTAACTATCGCAGTTATCGGGACCACCTGGAGCAAGCACGCATCGGCGAAGCGCTGGAAGCGAACCGCATTTCGAACGTCAATGTCATCCAACCGCCCTCCCTGGTGGAGAGACCGGTCAGCCCCAAGCCGCTATTGGTTCTGGGCGTCGGTTTCCTCGCCGCGATCCTGGGTTCGTTGGGATTGGCGTTTGGCTCGGACCATTACGACAAGTCGCTCAAGACCGCCGCGGAAATCGAATCGCAATTGGGCGTGCGGGTGTTGGGGTCGATTCCGCGCGCGAACGGCAACCACGTTTTGCTCAACCACTAACGCGCTGGCGCACGCCGCGAGCCATGAAATTGCCATGATCCAACAAACCCGTCTCGAAGAGTTGCCTCCCCCGCAGGCAACGCGCGCTCGGCCCGAGACCAGCCGCAGCCATCCCCTGTTCGCATGCTATGAGGGTCTCGTCACCCGCCTGCGGTCGACAATCGGCTGGCCGGATGGCGCGCCGCAGGCCATCGGAATCACCAGCTTTGGTCAAGGCCAAGGGGTCAGCACCATTGCGTCGAATCTGGCCGTCGCGGCACATGTGATCGGTCACAGGATCGTGCTCGTCAACGCGCACTTGGCCCATCCCTCGATTGCTGGCGCGATGGCGATTCCGCCTTCGCCAGGAGTGTCCGATTACCTGGGCGGAACGGCCAGCCTTGCGGAATGTCTGCACGACCACTCGCAGGAGACGCCCACGATCATGCCGGCCGGAAGTCCGCCCAGCGGCCCGCTGCTCGTACCCGAGACGGCAAGCACCTCGGAACTGGTCGCCGCGTTACGCAACGAGTTTGGCTTGATCATCGTCGATCTGCCGCCGTTGAAGGAAGTCGTCCGTGGTCCGGCGCTAGCGGCTCAGCTCGACGGGGTGCTGCTGGTCTTGGCCGCCAAGCGATACAACGCGGCGGAAGCCGAGCGCGCCATCGAGCAATTGCGTCAAGCCGGCGTGAGCCGCGGGAGTTTGCTGTGCCCTCACGACCGATTGTGCGTTGATTGATCCAACGCGGGACGATCCCTTCGCGTGGGGGCGCTTGAGCTGCTGCTCGTGGGACACCGCCGGCACGCTGGCCGCCAAATTGGCCGGCTGGTCCCCGCGCATGCAGCAACGGTTCGACCCGATTCGCGGTTTCGACCGATCCGTCGAGTTCGATCCCCCGATGATCAGCGTGGCGAGGGCCGCCGTATCCTCGAGCGGGCCATACCCACGGGCAAACGGGCGCGCATGTTCATGAGCATGGGCACGGACCAATCTTTCGAGATCGCCATCCCCGAGTCGTGGTTCCAACAACTCGTGGCGCGGTTGCAAGCGCGCTTCGGCGTGGGGGCACTCCGCGGCGTGCTGTCGGTGGCCGATCAATTTGTCGTCAGTGGCACGCACTTTCTGACCTCCGTGATCGTCGGTCGCGTGTGTGGCCCGCAGGAGTTGGGCGACTATTCGTTGGCGTTCATGATGTACCTGTTTGCCATCTGCGTGCAAAGGGCCCTGATTTCGCTGCCCTTCACGACCTACGGCAATTACCTGCAAGGTGACGAACGGCGCGCGTTTTCTGGCAGCTCGCTGGCACACTTTGCGGTATTCGGACTCTCGGCGATGGCACTGCTTGGGTTGGCCAGCGGCGCTTTGGCCTGGGGCTTCGGGCCGCCGAGCCTGGCGCCGCTGGTGGGCATGCTCGCGGTCACCTTTCCGTTGGCTTTTCTCGTGGAATTCGCTCGTAAATTCGCCCTCGCACGGCTCAAAATGACGACGCTTTTGAGCATCGACGTGGCGATGTCGGGAATTCAGATTGGTGGCCTGTTGTTGTTGGCTTCGCTGGCGCGACTCTCTGCGGTCGGCGCCTATGCGGCCATGGGCGTTGGAGCAGGAATCGCCGGAACTCACTTGGGCCCTTTGCCGAAGAGCGGCCGCCGAGGGAGTATCGATCTATTTGTACGGCAGTTCGCCCGAGACGCTTGCCAAGCTCAAGACAAACCTGCTGCGGGCGTTTCCGGCCCTAATCATTGCCGGCGCCGAGTCGCCGCCGTTTCGGCCGTTGTCGCCTGAAGAAGACGCGGCGATAGTTGCCCGTGTCAATGCCAGCGGCGCGGGACTGATGTTTCTGGGTCTCGGCTGCCCCAAGCAGTATTATTTCGCCGCCGAGCACGTGGACCGCATCCAGGCGGTGCAACTCTGCGTCGGCGCCGCATTCGATTTCCACGCCGGCACCAAGGCGACCGCTCTGGCGTGGATGCAGCGGCGCGGCCTCGAATGGGTGTTCCGTTTGTATCACGAACCCTCACGACTTTGGAAGCGGTAACTGGTGACCAATTCCATTTTTCTGCAAAAGTTGACCGCTCAGTTCATCCGCCAACGCGTGCTGCGATTGCCAGCGCGATCGACTGCGATGGACGCAAGGCAATATGCCTGAATCGCAACCGTGGAAAACCAACGCTGGGACAAGACAAACTCAACAACAACTTTGATTTACATTTCGCAAATGAAAGGAATGGGACCATGTCCAACCAAACGATCCTTGTCGCCGGCGGCTTTATCGGGGGCCACCTCGTGGCCGACCTTGTCGGCCGAGACTTTACCGATATTCGAGCCGTCGACATCAAACCCGTTGACCAGTGGTATCAGGTTTTCGACCTCGCCGCCGATATGGGCGGCATGGGCTTCATCGAGAACAACAAGGGGCTCGGCACGCTCTCGGTGCTCATCAATACGCATTTGCTGATGGCGGCCGAAGAGGCGGGCGTCGAGCGGTTTTTCTACGCCAGTTCGGCCGGTGTCTACAACGCCGACAAACAACGCGACCCCAAGGTCGTGGCGCTGCGAGAGGAAGACGCGTATCCGGCAATGCCCGAGGATGGTTACGGCTGGGAAAAACTCTTTTCCGAACGGATGTGCCGCCACTTCCGCGAGGACTTTGGGCTGGCGACGCGGGTTGCGAGATTCCACAACGTGTACGGTCCGCACGGCACATGGCAGGGAGGGCGTGAAAAGGCCCCGGCCGCGATCTGCCGAAAAGTGATTCACGCGGTGGAAACAGACCACGCCGAAATCGACATCTGGGGCGACGGCCAGCAGAGTCGCAGCTTCATGTACATCGACGATTGCATCCAGGGCGTCATGGCAATCGCCAATGGTGATATCCTGGAGCCCGTCAATCTGGGCTCCAGCGAACTGGTCACCATCAACCAGTTGGTGGACATCGTCGAACAGATCGCCGGCGTCAAGCTCAAGCGACGATACAACCTCGACGCGCCAAAGGGAGTCAACGGCCGCAACAGCGACAACACCCGGATTCGCCAATACCTGGGCTGGGAACCTTCGACCCGCCTGCGCGACGGCATGGCCAAGACCTACGCCTGGATTCGCGATGAATACCTGGCCGATCGCCGCAGTGTCGATGAAAACGTCGGCGTCGTGAGCCAAGGGTGAGGGCGCCGACGCGCCACGATGGGTCAAGTAACAGCCACACCGACATTCGTGACGGCCTGCTGTCTGAAGCTTGACAGCAATCAGGACTAGTCAGCAGGCGGGGCCGCGATCGAGCCGAAGCTTGGGGGATGGGGCGTTCTCCGATGATGGCTTTGCCAGCGTGCGGCTTGTCGTCACAATCATTTGAATCCGTAAAATCGGAACAAGTTCACTTTCCGTCCACCGGCAGCCGAAAAATAACCAGCGCGGTCTGCCCGCGCCCCTATCCAAAAATCACCTTGTTCAAGGAATCGTGTCGATGGCCATTGAACTTAGCCAGTCTCGAATGCTCGTCGCCCTAGGGTTGTCACTGCTGTTGTTCGGCAGCTTGCAAGCCGCCCCTCCCGCGGCCGCACCCAACGTGGCCGCGATTTTGGCGACGTTTCAGCCCGTGCAAAAAGACGTGCAAATCGATCGGCCCGAGGGGGCCGAGATCGCGAAGTGCACCATCTCGGGCGGCAAAACAGGTTACATTATCCGCGACCCCAACGGCCAGATTCTGCGCAACTTCAAAGACACCAACAACGACGGCGTCGTCGACCAGTGGTGCTACTTCAAGGATGGAGTCGAGGTCTATCGCGACATCGACTCGAATTTCAACAAGAAAGCCGACCAGTATCGCTGGCTGAATACGGCCGGCACGCGGTGGGGCATCGACGTCAACGAGGACACCAAAATCGACCAATGGAAAGTGATTTCGGCCGAGGAAGTCACCTATGAATTGGTGGCGGCCGTGCGCGATCGCGATCGGGCTCGCTTCGAGCGACTGCTGTTGACCGCCCCCGAGGTCAAAGCTCTGGGGATCGGTCCGGCCAAAGGCGATCAGCTACATAAGAAGCTTGCCGGAGCCATTGCTAGCTTCGCTAAGTTCGCCAGCCAGCAGAAACTATTCACGCCCGAGACCAAGTGGATTTCCTTCGGCGGCCTCCAACCGGGCGTGGTGCCGGCGGGCACGGAAAACTCGACGGCCGACGTGGTCGTTTACGAAAACGTGATGGCGATGATTGAAACCGACGGCAAGCCGTCGCCGATCACCGTCGGCACGTTGGTGCGGGTCAAGGACGTCTGGCGCTTGATCGACGCGCCGCATCTGTCGGAAGACTCCGCCTCTGATGGTGAGCCCCAGTCGTTCTTTTTCGCGGTTCAGCGCAGCGAGCGGCCCGATCAACCGCAAGTTGGCAAGCCGAACGAGAAAACCACGAATTTGATGAAAGAGCTGCAGGATCTCGGCGACATCACCCCTGCAACGCCCGCGGCGAAGCACGAAAAACGGATCCAGATTTACAAGGCGCTGGCAGAAGAAGCCGAAACCCCCGAGTTGCGCGCCGGATGGTATCGTCAGCTAGCAGACACGCTCAGCACGGCGGTGCAGACCGCCGGTTACGAAGCTGGCGTCGAGAAACTCAGCGAGCTGTACGAGGAGTTGAAGGCCGAGCCTAAAGACGAGGAACTAGCCGTTTACGTCCAGTTTCGCTGGATGACCTCGGAGCATGGACAAGATCTGGCCAAGCCCGACGTGAACTTCGCGAAAATCCAAGTAAAGTGGGTCGGGGATTTGGAAAAATTCGTGGAAAGCAGCAAGAAGTATCCCGATTCGGCGGACGCCATGATGGAGCTTGCCATCGCCCAGGAGTTTGGGGACGACGAGGAGAAGGCGCTGGCCTGGTACGACGCGATTGCCAAGGACTATCCGACCGCCTCGGTCCACCGCAAAGCGCTTGGCGCCAAATTGCGGCTCACCTGCGTCGGAAAACCGATTCCGCTGCAGGGCAAACTGCTCAAAAACGGGCAGAATTTCGAACTGAGCGGGCTCAAGGGCAAAGTCGTTCTGATTCAATACTGGGCCACCTGGTGCGAGCCGTGCAAATCCGACTTGCCTCTGCTGAAGGAACTCCGCACCAAGTTCCAAAAAGACTTCGAAGTGGTCGGCGTCTGCCTGGACAACGATAAGAAGGAAGCGCTCGATTTCCTGGCCGAAAACGACCCGCACTGGGTCCAACTGTTCGAAGAAGGTGGCTTGGACAGCCGGTTTGCCAACGATTTGGGAATTCAGAATCTGCCGACCATGATCCTGATCGACAAACAGGGCAGGGTGGTCAACCGGAATATCCGAGCTACCGAGTTGGAGGGCGAACTGAAGAAGCTGCTGAAGTAACGCGACTGCCAGCGATCGCGTGTTTCACGCGGTCGATGCGCATGAAAAGGCCGCGCTTTCGCGCGGCTTTTCGCACTTCTGAATGCGTCGGACCCTGGATCGGGCGCACCGAACTGCTCGGGCCCGTCAGCTACCAGTTCCAGTGCTTGTTGCGGCGACGGTGTGCGCCGCCGTACCCGGTCGTGGGGCTCTTGCGGGACTGTGGAGCGTGCGTCGCGCGTGGGGTCCGTGGACGCGATTTCAGCAAGCGACGATTTTTTCTGGGATCGTCTCCCGTTTCCATTTCCTCGTTCATGGGCGTTCTCCTGTCGGCTTGGAATTATCGTGGTTTTCCGGACGACGCGGGCCTACTCTTGGCAATTGCCATGCCGAACCGGGCATATTGCCGCTCGATGACCGTATCGGGCGACGGCAATGCCCGTGCACGATGTGACGCAAGTGTTGACGACGCCGAATCTGACGCTAGCGCCGTTCCGCTGGCGTTAGCCGCTAATTTTTTTTCGCGACGACATCGAGCCGTCGCGTGCGCGCACCGCGATCGCACCAGATTGGTGAAGGCCCTCACCATTTTGGTGAAGGCTGGGCGCACACCGAGCGCCCAGCTTCCCCAGCGGCACGAGGCGCAACTCGAGCCGGCCCGAGGAGCGCACTTCGGGCGCCCGACCGTGCCTTGCGGTTGAAATTTTTGCAAGCGCCAACCGCCCTGGATTCCCTATGTTGAGAATCCGGGTATTGGCGACGCCTGCGTCGTCGTGTTGTAAGTACTTGTTATTTAACGCTTTATTTACGAATGGCGCATCGCCGAACGATGTTGATGCCCGTTGGCACGCAAGTCGCATCACGGCGACAACGCCATGGGGCAACAACACGCATGGAAGCGCGTTGCGCGAGTCGTATTTTCGTTGGTCTACGAAGGGACTTCGGGAGACTAAAGCGAATGGCGTACCTAGAGACCTCGTTTTTATTGTGGTTGTTGGGGGTGATCCAAATCGCCGGGTTGCTCAGCGCCTGGCTGGCTCGACTCAGCGAGGGGTCACGAAGCCAGGCATCGTGCCAGTGGCTGTTTTTCGCGTGTCTGGGGCTGATGGGGCTCACCACGATGGCCTCGGTCGCCTTGGGCCCCCGGTATTGGCTCGCTTCGGGTGCCACGCTATCGGTGATGATCCTGGGGGCGATCTGGGATTTTCGCCCCGCAGCCAAAGCCGAACGCTTGTGACGGCTGCCTGCCCTGGACGCGGCAGTGGTTCATAAGCCATTCCTGTGCCTGGTTTTAGGGATCTAACGCCCCGTTGGCTCCTAGGCCTTCTTTTCGCAAAAACCGGTAAAACCGGAAAAAAGCTCCCCTTCGGCACAACCGGAAACCGACACCTATAGTCAGGCAATTGGTCGGTGACGCATCGGCGCCGGACGTTTGCCCGACGGTGCCTGACATCGGTCACCGTGGGCGGGCCAAACGGCGCAAACCGATTGCGGTCGCCGGCTCCCTGCGGCAAAGACTTTGGACCGCTCTGATCCCAGAGAGGGCTGGCCTGGCCGCGCGTCGACCCGAGGTGGAAACGCGCGGGGCAGCCTGAAGTGGACGGTCCGAAATTCGGTAGATCACGACGGGGTTTGAATTCATTCAGGAGGGGGAAATGCGACGTATTCTCTGCGGTTGGACGGTTGCCGCGATTGCCGCTCTGATGCCAGCGATGGCGCTTGCCGGCGAGCGAGAAGACAAGGCAACCGCCGAGCAAATTGCCACCGCGCTGCGCGACAGCGGCCAGGTGCAAAATTACAGCGTCGGCGTGAAATACAAAAACGGCACGGTCTGGCTCACCGGCCGCGTGACCAACGACCAGCAAATGCAGGCCGCATTGCAAGTGATCAGCGATATCGAGGGCATTCAGCAAATCGTCAACAGCCTGGCGGTTGCCAACGGCTCGGGCTCGCAGCAGCAGCCAGCCGCGGCCCGGCCCGCGGCTCGCCGGGTATCGGCCAACAGCGTCGATCTGGAGATGGAAGCCCAGACCGCCGAGTACCAACAGCAAGCGACGCCGGCAAACGGCGAAACGACGCCTGCCGGCTACCATCGCGTGGCGGCTCGACGGGCGGCGCGCCACGCTCCTCCAGTGCCGGCTTATATGCCGGGCGCGGGCCAGGGACCCCAGGCCGCCTACGATCAGCCGAACATGCCCAACTATGCCTGGCCCAGCTATGCCGCGCACCCGAACTATGCCGCGGTGACGTACCCGAAACAGTATTCACCGACCGCCTGGCCGTTTATCGGTCCGTTCTATCCTTATCCCCAGGTGCCGTTGGGCTGGCGCAAGGTGGCATTGGAATGGGACGACGGCTGGTGGTTCCTCGACTTCTATGATCGCAGTCACCATTAGGTGCGCGTGACGAGCCATCGCAAGCAACGACAGCAAATTAAAAAACGAGCCCCGCCGGTTGCCATGTCAGCCGCGCGGGGCTCGGTCGCTTCGTGCCGCCATGTCCGGTCCGTGGCAAGTTGCGACCTCCCAGCCGGTTTTTTCGACAAAACCGGAAAAACCCGCAAGTTTGCTCCAGTCTCACACGATAAGTAGGGGCAGCGTCGGTTTCGGCCGACGCGGTGGGGTTCTGTCAACACACGTGCACTCTTGGGTGCTATCGCGCCGCGGGCAACGCGAAACGGGTCCAACTCGATCGAGGATTTGTCATGCGAACGAAGACGTCAGCCGTCATGCGAGGGATCGTGTTGGGCCTGGCCATGCTTTCGTGCGTGGGCTGCGCCGGCGTCGCTGGCCCGCAGTTGGGCGTTTTCGGCGTGCCGATTCCCGTGAGCCCCTTCTTTCAGAAGAAGAAGGAGGACGAGTGGTGGATGAAAGAGCGTTACGAGCGCGTGCCCGTGTTGGGCCCCCTGACCTCGGGCGGTCCCGTGCAGGCACTGGATCCGCCGAGCGACGACGAGATCATGCGAGCGTTGGAGCGGGCCCATCCGTTGGAAGGCGGTTGGCCCCTGTTGCACGAAGTGCAAAGAAACAACGTGCGGATCGTGAAGGATAAAATCAGCGACTACGTCGATCCGCCCCGATTCTATCCCCTGGTCGGACCGGCACAGCAGCATCACGCTCACTACAAGTGCACGATCTACTACACCCAGGTAACGCGCGTCGGCTGGCCGATTCCCCATACGCTCAAAGACGAGGATGCACGCGAAGTGATTTACGTCGACCACAACCACTTCCACATGGTGGGCAACGTCGACGCCGGTGCGTCGGCCGACTTTTAGTCCGATCCCGACGGCTTTTTTGCCAGCGTGGCTAGCAGAGCGGACGGGGCCCGGATGTTCCGAAATGAAGCAGTTCTCCACCACGCCTGAAGCGGCCTTGCAAGCTGTCGGAGTACGCCGCTACGATTGCCGCGGAAATTCGGGGGAGTGGACCCAAAACAGCATGGCCCGGGCGATATGCGTCTTATCCTGCGGCGATTCACGCTGGCGCTGGTATTGAGCGTCTTGGGGAGTCCGGGTTCGGTTCAGGCCGACGCGGGAGGCGATCCATTTGCCGCGGCGGCCGTTCTCTACGATCAGCAGCATTGGCAAGAGGCCTGCGACGCGTTCGGAAAGCTGCTGGCTGAGCAGCCGGATCATCCGCGCGGCAATGAGGCCCGATTCTTTTACGGCGAAGCCCTCGCGCAGCTTAGTCGCTGGCCCGAGGCCCGGGCGCAGTTCGACGAACTTCGCAAGCGCGATCCCGACCATCGCTACGCGCGTCAGGCGCTCTTTCGCGGTGGCGAAGCCGCCTATCTGGGCGGCGACGACCAGGCCGCCCGACGCGACCTGCAAGCCTTTCGCGAGCGATTTCCGCAGGACAAGCTCAACGGCTACGTGTTGCCCTATCTGGCAAGCCTGGAGCTTCAGGCCGGAAACGTCGCGCCAGGCCAACGGCTGTTCACCGACGCGCTCGAACAATATCCTGACGGACCGCTGGTCGATGAATGTCGACTGGGGCTGGCCGAAACGCACGAAAAGTTGCACGCGCTCGAACTGGCCCGCCGCGGATATCGGGCCATCATCGAGAGCAACAGTCCGCTGTCGGACCAGGCCCTATTGCACCTTGGCGCCGTGGAAAACGCCCTGGGCGAGCACGCCGCCGCGGTGGCCGCGCTGGAGCGGTTGGCGGTGAAATTTCCCGACAGTCCGCTGCAGGTCACCGGGCGGCTCGAGCGCGGCTATGCCCTCTACAAATTGGGCCGCTATCGCGAAGCTGAAGTTCTGTTTCAGGACCTGGTCGACAAACCGGCCGTGAGCGTCGAGGCCTATTACTGGCTGGGGCTGTCGCTCAAAGCCCGCAAGCAATGGAGCGAGGCGGCCCGGGCCTTGGTGGCCGGCGGCGAAATCGACCAGCACCACCGGCTCGCCGACGCGCTGGGATTTCAGGCCGGCGATGCCCTGCTGCGCCAGGGGCAATACGAGCCGGCTTGCGAACAATTTCAACGCGTGTTGAAAACCTGGCCGCAGAGCCCCTGGGCCGATGATAGCCTGCTGGGACAGGTGCGAGTGGCTTACGAGCAAAACGCCTACGACGATTGCGTGCGGCTGGCCGATGCATTCGCGAAAAAATTTCCCGACAGCGCGTTGCGATCGCAGAGCGAACTGGCCCAAGGCCGGTCGCTGCTGGCGCTGCAAAAATATGCCGAGGCCGTCGATCCTCTGGAAAAAATCCTCAAGCGCAAGTCGCCGCAGGCAAAGCCGGCCGCCGACCAGCGGGCCGATGCCCAAGCGGCCTTGGCGGTTTGTTATGCCAAACTCTCTCGCTGGGCCGAAGCCAAGCAAATGCTCGCCGCGCTGCACGAACAAAAAGCCCGTGGCGTGTTGATCGCCGAGGCGAGTTACCAGGTGGCCGAAGCCGCTTACGCGGCCGATGACGTGCCGCTGGCGCGCGCCTTGTTTTCCGGCCTGGCGCAAGACGAACAGGCCCCGGACATGGCGCGACGGGTGTTGCCGGGCTTGGGCTGGTGCTATTTCAAGAGTGGTAATTTGACCGAAGCGGCCAGCGCGTTCGGACGTCTGTTGAACCAGTATCCGGACAGCCCGTCGGCCAGCGAGGCCGCCTTGATGCGCGGCCGGGCGCTGGAACAATTGAACCAGCTCGACCCGGCGCTGGCGATGTATTACGTGGTCATCGAACAATATCCGCACGATGGGCGCGTGGCCGAAGCCCTGTGGCGCGCCGCGCGGCTGCACGATCAGTTGCAACAGCGGACGCAAGCCATCGAGCTGTATGCCAAGCTCGTCAAGGACCATCCCGATTTTGCGGAGCTGGACGCGGCGATTTATTGTTGGGCCTGGTTGCTGCGCCAGTCCGACCAGGTTGCGGCGGCCGACGACTTGTTCGCGCGGCTGCGGCGGGACTTTCCACAGAGCCATTTCGCGGTCGACGCGACGTTGCGGTTGGCCGAGCGTGCCATCGCCTCGCAAAACTACGACGCCGCCGAGAAGCTGCTGTCGGAGGTCACCCAGGCCAAAACGCCCGCCGCCGCGCGGCAACACGCCTGGTACTTGCAGGGCCGGCTGGAGATGGCCCGCCAACAATGGTCGGCCGTCGACGCGCCGTTGGTGCAGTTGATCGAGAATTTTCCCGACAGCGAGTTGGCCTTGCCGGCGGCCTATCTCATGGCGGAAGCCAGTTATCGCCAAGGTCATTTCGAGAAAGCGGCGGAGCGGCTGGCCGATTTGGCCAAGAAAACGGCCGGCCGCAGCGAACCGTATTCGGCCACCGCCGAACTGCGCCGAGCCCAGGCGCTTGCGCAATTGAAAGACTGGACCCAGGCCCTGGAAATCGCCCGCGCCATGCCCCAGCGGTTTCCTGACTTCGAGCAGCAGTACGAAGTCGACTATCTCATCGGCCGTGCGCTGGCGGCCCAGGCCGATTTTGCCGGCGCTCGCGAAGCCTATGCCCGAGTGATCGAATCGCCGCGCGGCAGCCACACCGAGACCGCGGCCATGGCCCGCTGGATGATCGGCGAGAGCTACTTTCACCAGGAGGATTATGCCGCCGCGCTGGCCGAGTACTCGAAGGTCGACGAGCAATACACGTTTCCGCGCTGGCAGGCCGCGGCCTTGCTGCAAGCCGGCAAGTGTCACGAACTGCTGGGCGAGTGGCGCCTGGCCGTCGAAGTCTACGGCCGACTGACAAGAACTTTTCCGCAGAACGATTTGTGCGCCGAAGCGACGCGTCGCTCGGAGGCCGCCGGGCAGCACGCCTCGAGCGGTTCGTCGCCATTGAAGTGAGCGCGGCCCCGCCGCGCCGTTGAGACCGACACGGCCGCTCCATTCATGAGGAACTGACCACCATGTCCCGAAAAACGCTGCACCGTGTTTGGCTCGCCGCTTTTTTGGCGATCGCCGCCATCGCCAGTGCCCGGGCGCAACGATCGCTGGCCGAGCCGATCGTCGCGACGGCCAGCCCCGCGGCGCAAGTCGCGGCCGAAGAACGTCCCCCGCAGGACGGCGGGCCGCTGTCGAACAAAAGTCTGTTCGAGATCATCCAGGACGGCGGCGTGCTGATGGTCCCCTTCTTCCTGTGTTCCTTTATCACGCTGGTGTTTGTTTTCGAACGCGCGATCAGTCTGCGGCGCGGCCGCGTGATTCCGCGAGCGTTCGTGAAAAGGTTCTTGCACCAGATCCGCGAAGGCAAACTGGATCGCGATCAGGCGGCCGACTTGTGCCAGGAGAGCGCCAGCCCCGTGGCCGAAGTCTTTGCCGCCGCGGTGAGAAAATGGGGCCGGCCCTCGATCGAACTCGAGCAAACCATCATCGACGCCGTCGAGCGGGTCTCCGGCGGCTTGCGCAGATATGTGCGGTTGTTCAACGCCGTGGCCACGATCAGTCCGCTCATGGGCCTGTTGGGCACCGTGTTCGGCATGATCCGCCTGTTCAACGCCATCGCCCACGCCGACGCGATGGGACGCACGGAACTGTTGGCCGCGGGCATCAGCGAGGCGCTGTTTGCCACCGCCGCCGGGCTGCTGATCGCCATCCCGGCGCTGTGCTTCTATTTGCTCTTCGTGGGCCGCGTGGAACGCCTGTTGATGGATATCGACAACCTGGGGCAGGAGCTGGTCGGGTTGATTTCGGCTGAGGCATTGCACGATGATCGGCACGCCAAAGCGCGGGCCAAGAGTCGACCTCCGGCGGCCGCTTGACGTCCGATCATGTCCCGTCTGGGCCGTGGATTCAGATCCTTTTTTTGTCGCAGATCGCACCATGTCGCCGAGAATCCAATTCGAAGAGATACCGACGTTGAACCTGACGTCGATGATCGACGTGTTGTTTTTGTTGATCATCTTCTTCATGGTCGGCACCAAATTCATCGAGAGTGAGCGGCAGATCGAGCTTAAACTGCCGCAGGTCAAGAGTGGCCAGGCCCTGACCGCGGCGCCGGAAAAGAAAGTGATCAACGTCTATCAGGATGGCCAAATCACGCTGGACCGCAAGAATGTCACGCTCGACGAGTTGAGAGACCGGCTGGCCGCGGCGCGCAGCCAATACCGGGCCCTGGGGGTCACGGTGCGCGGCGACGGTTCGGCTCC
>JBGQKM010000020.1:0-32050 GCA_041499515.1 Planctomycetia bacterium
ACGGCCAACTCGGGCGGAACCTCTTGGAACGGCGCCCAGATCGTGATCACAAGCGGTGGTACCGCCGGTGCTGAAACCACGGCGTACAACACCACCACCAACGTGTTGACGGTGACGGCGACTTCGACGTCGACCGCCAGCCAAATCATCACGGCGATCAACAACGACGGCCACTTCACGGCGACTCTGCTCAACAGCAATGGTTCGGGCACGGCTGTGGCCACCGGCACCTCCACCCTCGGCGGCGCAACTTTGTCGCCGACCAAGCTCAGCAATCTGCGGATCAACCAGGCCAACTTCGGCACGTCCAGCTCGATTCCGGTGCAAATCGACGTCGACAAGCAAGCCACGCAGGGGTCTCTGACCTACTCGGGTGGTACCTTGGCCGCGGCGGTGGTCCTGGAAGTCGGCGGTGATAAAGGTTTCAACACCTTTAACTTTGGCACAGGTACTTCCATCAACCAGATTCGCGACGCAGTGAACCAGCTCTCCGACGCCACCGGCGTTACAGCCACGATCAGCGCAGGCAACCTGACATTAGCCTCGACCGATTACGGCTCCGCGGGTTTCGTTTCCGCCAAGGCCTTGACCGGCACGTTCACCACCACCGACGGTGTCACGGCCACGGCCATTACTCGGGCCACGGGCACCGACATCTCCCTGCGCATCAACGGCCTCAAAGCCACTGGCGCGGGACTCAACGCGACGCTCAACAGCTCGACCTTGAGCTTGAGCTTCACGGCCGACAAGTCGCTGGTGGACGGCGAAACCGTGACTTTCTCGATCGACGGAGGCGGCGCCAAGTTCCAATTGGGCCCCGATGTCGTGTCGAGCCAACAAGCTCGCTTGGGCATCCAGAGCGTCAGCACGGCCCAGCTCGGCGGCCTCAACGGCAAACTGTTCGAGTTGTTCTCGGGCGGCACCAAGGCTCTGGCCACCGACGCGGGTGGTGCCTCGGGTGTCGTTGGCGACGTGATCACGGCGGTCACCACCCTGCGCGGTCGACTCGGTGCGTTCCAGAAAACGACGCTGGACACCAACATCGCCACCTTGACCGACACGATGTCGAACCTGACCGCTGCCCAGAGCTCGATTCGCGACGCCGACTTCGCCGCGGAAAGTGCCAACCTGACGCGTGCTCAGATTCTGGTGCAAGCCGGTACCCAGGTGCTGCAGATTTCGAACCAACGTCCGCAAGCCATCTTGGCCTTGTTGCGACAAGGGTAGTCAAGTAACGTCTCGCGATCCAAGAACGCCGGACTTCTTCAGGGAAGTCCGGCGTTCTCTTTTTTGATCCGGCGACTTCGCGAAATCAAGGTCGTCTTTGCCATCGCACGTCCAAGGCTAGTCATCGAGGCCGTCGACCGTTTCGTCGCCGGCGCGGGTTCCTAGGGCCCAGAAGGCGCGACGCTCTTGGCCGTCGTTGACGATGCTGTGGATGAAATGGACCGAGCCGTCGGCGTACAGCAGATTGACGCCGTCGCTGTGGAAGCTCGAAAAATCGTCCAGCCCACCGTCGGCGTCCGACACGATGTTGATCCAATTGTTGTGTGCCAAGGTCAGCACCGGTGCCGTGGCGGTCGCCAGCGGCCAGGGATTGTAGCTGCCGGGCCGCGTGACGGCGCCTGCAGGAGCGCCGGCCCAGATGCCGTTGGTGTGGCCCCAAGCGCGCTCTCCAACCAAAGTCGTATGGGCCGCGCCGTCGGTGATTTGGGCGATGCGGATGCCGCTGTTGCGAAAGAGCACGCCGTTGCCGATCATCGCGTCGGCTTCGCTGCTGTCGTCGCCCACGCTACCCGCGTAACTCGCCGGCGCAGCCCGAACGATTTCGGCGCCGTTTTCGTCGGTGAGCATGAAATCCTCCAAGATGACTTGATCGGTGGGGCAGAGGTAGACCGAGACAAGGGTCTTCACGGCCGCGTTTTGGGGATGCTCGATCGGCAGGCGGAAGTCGATGGCCTGTTGAAGCCCCTTCTCTTCGATCATCGGGAGCAACAGGGCCGCCCAGCCCCAGCCGGGCGTCGTATCGGGATCGGGCGCGCCGGCGATGTAGCCCGAGGGAAACACGCGAAAGGCGCTGTGATAGTTTTGAAACGCGACGCCGATTTGCTTGAGGTTGTTGGCGCACTGCGTTCGCCGGGCCGCTTCGCGGACCGCCTGGACCGCCGGCAGCAACAGACCGACCAGCACGCCGATCACCGCGATCACGACCAGAAGTTCCACGAGCGTAAACCCGCGATAAAAGGTGTCAGGAACCTTTTTTCGGCGCAAATCGGCTTGAAAAAAGGTTCCTGACACCTTTTTGACCCCTAGGTGCGTGGTTGGTCAGGCAGGGCTCTACGGCAATTCTCGTGCCGGTTTGTTCAGGCTGGAATTGTCTGCGCGGCCACTCGATTTAGGACCTTGCACGGCTCGTTGGACGGCGGCCTGACGGCGTTTTTGTGGTCGGCATTGGCGGTTTTTTCGTCGGCCCTCAGTCGTGGGGCGCGTGTGCGACGCGCCTTGGGGACATGCGCATCTGCCCTCGGGGTTCGGTGTATACTCAGATGCCAACGTGATGTCCCTTAACGAGGAGTTTCGCATGGCCAGAACTGCCGCAGGCCGCTTGACGATTTCAGGACTTCTTTGGGTCCTGATCGCCGGCGGCGCCGAGGCACAGAACTCGGCCAGCCACGACAAACGGGTGTTGGCGCCGGTCCAGGCGTTTGTCGGCGACTGGCGCGGCGTAGGGCAGCCGAAGCGGGGCTCGAACCAGGGAGCGTGGACCGAAGAGTCGCAATGGACCTGGCGGTTCGAACAAGGCCGCGCCGAACTCGTCGCGCAAATCTCTCGGGGCAAATACTACGCCGAGTTTCAATTACAGGCTGGCGAAAAATCCGGCCAGTTCGTGCTGCTGGCGCTGCCGGTTCAAAATGGCCAGCCCGATCGCCAGGCCCCGCCGCGACGATTCGTCGGCGCGCTTCTGGAGGATACCCTGGTGTTGACGGCCGATGATCCGGCCGACGATCGGCCCGCGAGGATCTCGCTGCGGCTGGTGGCCGGCGGCGACCGGATGTTGGTGCTGTATGAAAAATGCGTCGCCGCGGGAACCTTTGCTCGCCTGGCCGAGGTCGGCTCGACGCGCCAGGGAAGTTCATTCGCCAAGGCGGCGGCCAGCGGGCCCGAGTGCATCATCACGGGCGGCCTGGGCACGATCGCGGTAACGCACAAAGGCCAGAAATACTTTGTCTGCTGTACCGGCTGCCGCGATCTGTTTCTCGACGACCCCGAGAAAGCGCTGGCCGAATACCGCCAGCGCAAAGCGGCCGAGAAAGCCGAAAAAAAACAGTAGCGAGCATGCTCACCGCCGGCGAGCGATGCCAGCTACGCGGCGGCTCGACGCGGGAGCGCCGCGCGCGATTCGATCGACTGCCGGGGTAGTGCAGGGTCGACGGCCGGCGGATGCTTGCGATTGCGCGTCATCAAAGTCAACAGCGCGGGCAACATCACCAGCGACGTGAACAGACAGCACGTCACGCCGAGCGTCAACACGCGGCCCAGGCTTTGCAAGCCTTGGTGCGTGGCAATCATCAGCGAGCCAAACCCGACCAGCGTGGTCAACGCGTCGACCAGCACGGCCACGGCCGTTCCGGCCGACATGCGATACGGGCCCGTCGACTCGCGATACTCGTGCACGATGTGAACGCCATAGTCGACGCCGATGCCCAGGATCAGCGGCAGAGCAATCAGGTTGGCCGGATTGAGCGGGATGCCCAACACGCCCAACAAACCGAACATCTGCAACACGCCCACGCCCAACGGCAACGCCGCCAGAATGGCATAGTGCAGACTTTTGAAATCCAGCACCAACACGGCCAGGATCACCAGCAGCGAATAAATGGCCGCTTCCTGGTAGCTGTGTTTCATTTCCAGCGAAGCTTCGTGGGCTTGCAGCGGATTGCCGGTCACCTGCGGGTCGACGGTGCGCACGTCTCTGACGAAGCGGCTCAAAGCGTCGGTGTCCCAGATGTCTCCCCGTCCGTAGATCTTCAGCAGGTGTTTGCCATGGTGCCCGACGAACCGATCGACGAGGCTGGCCGGCAGGTCGGTGAGCGTGGGCGGATCGGGGTTGGCGATGCTCTTGAGGATGTGCAGCCGGCTGAGCAGGTCGCCGGCCATCTCCTGTTGGAAGCGCGAAAGCTGGGCGTAGCAGTCTGACAGCGGCATGCGGCGCAGCACGTCGCGGATGATTTCCAACTGTCGTACGCACTTCTCGTCCGCGCGACCCTGCGCCAGCAGATTCTGCGCGTGTCCGAACACCTGGCCGAGTTTTTCCGGACGGTCGACCATGATCAAGGGTGGCCGCTCGGGCAGCGTCGCCAGCCGTTCCTGGATCCGCTGGATGATCGGACGCTTGACTTCGATATCCACCGGCAGGAGCGAGACAATCTCCTCGGTCCGTTCCACCGAACCGAGTTTCAAGAATTGGGCCTTGCGGGCCAGCAGTTCTTCGCGGCTATCAGCGATCGACAGCGCGTACCACACGCTCTGGTTGCACTCGGCCAGCAATTTCTTTTCCAACGCGACGCTTTCCAGGCCCTCGGCCTGCATGTTGAGCAGATTGTTGTCGTACCACAAGCGATTCAGGCCGACCGCGACGACGGCCGTAAAGACCAAGGTGGTGACCAACGTCACGCGTGGAAAGATTGCAAACGGGGCGATCCACTTGTGGACCGCCAGGGGCCTGGGCATCCGCACGCCCCAGCCGCTGCGGTCGATCAGATAGATGCAGGCCGGCAGCATCACCAGTTCCGAAAGCGCGCACAGCAGCAGCCCGCCACCGGCGATGATACCCAGTTCGGCCACGCCCTTGAAACTCGTGAACCCCGCCGCGAAGAAGGCGATGGCCGTCGTCGCCGCGCCCGTGGTGATCGCCGGACCGGCCCCGCGGGCCGTTTCGAGCAACGCGTCTTCGCAGTTCAGGTTTTCGCCCCGCAGTTGCAGATAGCGGGCCACGTAGTAGACGCCGTAGTCGATGCCGATGCCGATCATCGTGACGGTGAACGAGACGCTCAGAATATTCAAGTGTCCGACCGTGAGCGTCACATAGCCGAAAGCCCAGGCCATGCCGACCAGCAGGATGAGGTTAGCCAACAGCGCGTGCCGCGCGCCGCCGAAACCGGCCACGAACAACAGACCCACGCCGATCATCGACACGGCGCTGGCCCAGAACATTGACGTCTGGCTGGCGCGCATCTCGTCGTTTTCCATGACCGGCAAACCGGTCAGGCCGATTTTGATGTGGGGGTGCCGGGCTTGCGTTTGCGCGATCAAGTCACGCAGAGCGTCGGTCGCTTCGGTGCAGTGATTGAAGCTGTCTTCGCCGCGGGCCAAACGCAGCAGGACGAAGCCGAGCTGGCCTTGCTTGGTCAGCAGATATTCGGAATTCAGTTCGCTCAAGATGGCAAACGATGCCGGCATCTCCGGCCAGGGCGATTGATAACGGCGCCGCTGGCCGAGCGATTCGTTCAGGCTGCTGGAGAGCCGTTGCAGTTTTTCGCGCGCGGCGGTGGCTTCGGTCGGATTGCCGCGAGTGCCCCATTCCAGTTGCTGCGACATGCCCCAGGCCATGTTGCCCAGACTCAATGGCGACCAATCGCCGCCCAGGATCGGCCCCAGCTCGTTCAAATAGCGATCGATGCCCAACAACTCGTCGGGCGAAAGATAGTGCAGACCCTTGGAGCGGATCTTGCCCAGGTCGACTTCGTGCAATACGGCGTGGAACAGTCGATCTTCGCGGGCCAGCACCTTGGAGAGCTCTTCCAGCACGGGCACGACTTGCTCGCGCCCGCTGCCTTCGACCACCACGACGGCGTCGTCCTCGTCGCCGAATTCCTTGATGTACTCGATCCACAGCCGGTTGTAGTTGCTCTTGGGGTTGAGCAGATCCATGCGGCTGGTTTGATATCCGAGCTGCGTGGCCGTCAAGTAGCAGGCGGCCACGGCCAGGCCCAGGCAGATGGCGATGGTGGCAACCGGAAAGGCGAGAATCAGTCGCGTGCCGAGCACGAAGGGGCGCGCCAGAAATAACTGATCGGCACTCGGTGGTCCTTCCATGGACAGTGCATCGCCTCCCTGAAGTCTCGTCGCACACCGCAGTCACGGCCGCATCCTGCGCCGTTTGGAGTTCGAGGAGCGGCATTCTAGCGGCGGTGCCCGGCTGCCGACAAGACGAATCGCGTTTGGGCACGCACTATGCAAGTAACTGCAAATAGAGCACTTACGACCGTTCGCCCCGCGTACAAGGCCCCTGCTAGCGGAGAAATCGGCCCGACAATCGGGCGATCTAGTCGGGTAATGCCTGGCCTTTGGTTTCCGGACAGAACCAAATCAGCACCAGGCCAACCAGGTAAACCAGGCTCATGATCGAGCCCATGCGCGCGTAGTCTTCGTTGAAAAAGTTGAGCAGCCGTCCGCTTTGCAAAGCGCCAACCGCCGCCAGCACGCGGCCGAAATTGAAGGCGAAACCCTGGCCCGTGGCGCGGATGCGGGTCGGAAACAGCTCGGGCAAGTAGAGCGGCAACCAGCCGTAAAAGCTGGCCGTCAAACAACCGGCCACTCCAACGAGAAACAAGAACTTGCCGTCGAATTGCATCGGTGCGCGAAACAAATAGGCGCAGATGGCCAACGATCCCAAGCTCAAGACGAAGTACGATTGTTTGCGGTTGAACCATTCGGCGCAATAGGCCGCCAAAATCGTGCCAAAAATCGCGCCGATCGCCGAGCAGATTTGCGTATACGACGACGCCGTTTGTGCGCTCTCGGTGCCGACGGCCATCTTGCTGGCCCAGGGCTGAAGCCATTGGATCGAACCCCAGGTCCCCAACAGGGCCATGCCGCCCAGAGCCGTGCCCAACAAAGTTTTGTGCAGCACGCCAGGTTGGAAGATGTCTCGAATGCGCGCCGGCGGCGCGGTTTGCGCGGCGTGCTGCCAACGTTTGGATTCGGGCACGAAAATTCGGACGAAGAAAGTCAGGACAGCCGGCGTGGCTCCCACGAACATCAGCAGACGCCAACCCGAGTTGTCGGCGCCGATCAGCTTCGCGACCCAATCGTCCGAGAGCCCGATCGCGCGCAAGCCGTCAGCCGCCGCGCCGATGAATTGCGCCATCACGAGTCCGACCAGCGCGATCAGCAGAAAGCCGACGTTCGAGGCCGCGCCGATCAGTCCGGCCAGCATGGGCCGCGACTTCGAGGGCCAGATTTCCATCACCAGCGCCACGCCCAGCGACCATTCGCCCCCCATGCCCAGCGCGGCGACGAACCGCAACAGGGCAAGTTGCCAGGGCGATTCGGCGAAGCCACACAATCCAGAGAAGATCGCGTACGTGAACACGCTCCACACCATGGCCCGCACGCGCCCGATGCGATCGCCCAGCCAACCAAACAACAATCCGCCGCAGGCCGCGCCCACCAGAAAGCCGGCCGTGATCCAGGCCATCCAGGTGCCGATATTCAAATCGGCTTCCGCGCCCATCAACTCGCGCAGTGCCGGCCGCGCGACCAGTGGAAACAGCCCCATTTCCAGGCCGTCGAACATCCAACCCAAGAAGGCGGCCGCCAGGGCCATGTACAGCGCGCCACGACTCATGCCAGGCACGGCCAGCGACGAGGCTGACGAAGCGTCGCGGTCATGGTCGACGGGATTTTGATTCATGCGGACATCCCAAAAGGTGGAAAAGGAGGCTCGGTGCTGGTTCTGTGTGGATTAGTGGTTCAACGTTCCACGGCTGCGGGCCGCCGACCGGTCGTTTTCTGAACGTCGAACATGCGTGAAACCAACTCGGCGGGTGGCGGCGACGTGACCAGGCTGACCAGCACGCCGGCCACCGCCGAAACGGTCAGTCCCCAGACGATCGGTTCGAGTCCCGCGAGCTTAAAGGGCTCGAATGCCGCGCCGTTGACAATCGACCCGACGACCGACAGGCCCAGAATGGTGCCGGCACCGGCCAGCATGGCCGCCATCGTCCCGGCCGCGGTCGCGCGCCGCCAAAAGGCGAGCATGATGGCCGGCGTGACGAATGTCGAAGCCGTGGCCGTGGTGCTAAAGACGATCAACAATTGCAAGAACCCGACTGGGCGAATGTTGGAGGCCACGCCGATCAGGCCAAAGATAATCATCACCACGTGCGACACGCGGCGAATCTCGGAATCGCCGGCCCGCGGACGCAAAAAACGCTGATAAATGTCGCGCACCACGCCCGATGCGATCACCACCAGGTACGTGCTCACGGTGGCCATGACCGCTCCAAAGGGCGCCGCCAGAATCAGCCCGCTGACAAACGAACCGCCGGTCCAGTCGCGCGTCGACCAAATCGCCAGCCGTGGAATGATTTCGTCCTCGTGCGGCACCTGCGGCATCAAGGCGCGCCCGCAAATGCAGATCACGATCAGCGGAATGTAAATCAGCAGATTGTAAAAACTCAACAGCACGATCGAGCGGCGCATGGTGTTGTTGTCTTTGCAAGCCATGACCCGGACCATGCCGGCCGGCGAGCCGATGCCGCCAATCGGCCACATGAAAAAAAACGACAAGGCCGCGCCTAACGGCAGAAACGCCGCTTGGCCGGCCTTGGAAAGCCCCGGCCCGAAGGCATAGTCGCCGCTGGTGGCCGCCACGGCGTCCAGCGTCGGCCGGTCCATGCCGTGTTGGCTGGCCAGCGGCACCACCGCGCAAAACAAGATCACCACGCCCACGGCCATCAACACGCTTTGAAACAAATCGGTCCACACCGAGGCCAGGAAACCGCCGATCAACGTGTAGCCCACCACGGTCAGCGAAAACACCGCCAGGCCGACGAAATAGGCCTGGTCGATGCCCCCGGAGGCGACTTCTTCGGCCAGTGCCAAGTCACTGGTGCCGGGCCAGGCCAGCTTCATCACGATCGCGCCGGCCTTGAACTGCGCCACCATCAAGAACGTCATGAAGAACATGATCGCCAGCGAGGCCACCAGGCCGAGCCGCTGATCGCCAAACCGCGCGTCGAACAAATCGGGCACGGTAATCGCGCCGGTGCGGCGCGAAAGCTGCGCAAACCGCTTGCCCAGGACGGCAAAACCGGTGATCGGCACGACCATGTAACTGGCGATCCACAGCGCCACGATCCAGCCGTGGGCATAGACGTAGGAAGGAAAGCCCATGAAGGTGCCGCCGCTTTGCACCGTGGCCGTTAGCGCCAGGGCCCAGGCGCCCAATCCACGGTTGCCAAGAAAGTAGCCCTTGACGAAGCCACCCTTTTCGACGGCTTTTTGGGCTTGCGAGCCCAGCCAGACCGAGACGGCCATCACGACCAGGAGCATCACGAACGTTCCGTAACCGACCGAGGGCGCCGCGTCAGGCATCGCGCACCTCGCCGCCACTTGCCGATTCCGCCGGATCCGCGTCGATCTCTTCGCCCAACGACTCGTCGCCCATGATGCGAAAGGCAAAGACGATCGATAGGAGAATGCAAATTCCCCACGGCACGACAATGCCCCAAAACACCCAATCGGGAAACCAGAGCACGAACGTCAGGCTCTCCACCGAACGCCCATAGCCGTGCAGGTAGCAATAGCCAAGCGTATAGACCATCGCCACGATCCACATGCCCAGCGCCAGGCAGGCTTCGCGACGCGCGGCTGTGACGACGGGATCTTCTTGGGGATGGCTCACGGCGGGTGTCGCTCCTGCGCGCTGATGAAAATCAAGCCGCAAGATACTGCAACCGCGGCGGCATTTCCAGCCGCCACGTGCGGCGGCGGAATCATTTATGCCGCGGCGCGCCAGCGCCTGGTCAAGCCGCCCAGCACCGGCAGCACGCTGACAAAGACGATCACGAGCACGACGAGTTCGAAATGCTCGCGAATCCACGCGATCTGGCCCAGCCAGTAGCCGCAAAGCGTCATCAAGGCGACCCAGCCGATTCCGCCCAGCAGGTTGTAGACCACAAAGCGGGAATAACTCATCCGCGCCACGCCCGCGACAAACGGCGTGAACGTTCGCACCAGCGGCACGAAGCGGGCCAAAATGATCGCCTTGCCGCCGTGGCGTTCATAAAACTCTTTGGCCGCAATCAAGTGATTGTGCTTCACGAACCGCAGCCGCCCACGCTCGAAAACGCGTTGGCCCATCTGCAGGCCCAAATAATAATTCACCCCATCGCCCACGACCGCCGCCACGCTCAACGTGACGATCAAGAGCGCGGGATTGAACACTTCCTGGCTCGAAAGCAGCCCGGCCGCAAACAGCATCGAATCGCCGGGCAAGAAAAAGCCAACCAACAAGCCGGTTTCGCTGAAAATCACCGCGAATAAAATCAAATAGCTGACCCACTCGGGGCCGGAAAGATTGACCAGCTGACGCAAGTTGTCGGGCTGGGCCAGCCCGATCAGCCATTGAATCCAGTCGATCAGCATGGTCATGAAATTCTCGGGGAATCGCGGTGGTTCGTCGACGAGCAGGAGTCGGCCGGGGAACGCGGGATTATAGGCGACCCGTGCGGGGTTGCCTACGCCAACGAAAGGCCGCTGACCGCTACGGCGAAACCGAACAGGGGGCCGCGGGACGATCGACTAGGCCCGGGCCCAGAACTTCCACCAAGGATTTTGCAGTGCCGGCGCGCGGCGGGTTTTCTGGGGCAGGGTGACCACGACTCGGTTTCCATGGACATCGATCATGCCGTACATATTGGCCCCAGCCAGTCGCGCGGCCACAAGTTTGGCGCCGGTCAGGTTGGCTTCCTGCAGATCCGCGCCGCACAGGTTGGCGCCCGACAGGTCGGCGGCCCGCAGGTCGGCCCGCGTCAGATTGGCGCCGTGCAAATCGGCGCGCAGGTCGGTCATGCTCAAGTCGGCGCCGCTCAAATCGGCGTTGCACAAGATGGCCTCTTGCAGTTGCGCGTAGCGGAGGTTGGCGTTGCGCAGGCTGGCGTCTTGCAATTCGGCGTGGTGCAGGTGGGCATCGGTCAGATTGGCGCCTGTCAGATCGGCGTGCACCAAATTGGCGCCTTGCAGGTACGCGCCGTTGAGCATCGCGCCGCTCAGATTGGCGTTGTGCAAATCGGCATCGCGCAGATCGGAGCTGACCAAATCCGCGCTGCGAAGATTGGCGCCCGCCAGGTCGGCGCCGCGCAGGCGCGCGCCCGACATCTTCTTGCCTTCCAACGAATCGGCGTCGATTTCCGCCAGCACGGCGTGCGTCTTTTTGTGCTTGATTTCGAGCATGCTTCCTGTCGTTTCTGGGCAATTGCCTGGTTGGGGGACCGCTTGGCGGTCGGCGATGCTCGCCGGCGGAAGCGGCCGCACGCGCCGGCGCAACACGAAGACCTAGCGCGTACGATCGAGGCAAAAACACTTTCCTGAACGGCGACGCTCGTTGGCGCCTCCGCCCGGAAGCCCTGCTCTGTTCGACAAACCTGAACCGGCGATCAGCGCCGGAGGATTGTTGCCGCTAGCTGATGACGTGACGATCGAAAAAGATCGCAGAATGTTACACTCTTTGGAAGCACGAGAACCTCAGTTAATATAGTTCAAAACCAACCAGTTGGGCACTAGCAGTTTTAAGCCAACGCGGAAATTTACGGCAAGATACCTCTATAGAGTTAGCCATCTCGGACACATCCGCCCGCGCGATGCGGCCGGACTCGTCGGGGTACGCCGCCGAAGTGGCGTCGACGAGTCCCGGCCCTACGCGTATTCTTGGATCGTCTCGGACGATTGTTTCGTGTAGGTACACTAGTCCTTTCCGATGCGCCAATCGGCAGCTACAAAGGCAGGTGGCCCTGGACCTTGAGCCGCTTATATCGGCGCCGACTCGCCCCGTAAGGCTCTTTGCAACAGCTTGCAAGGCCGCCTCGGGCACCCGGGCAACGACTGGAAACCGGCATGGATTTTCGCGTTGATTTGGAGATCTTCCGCGGTCCCCTGGATCTGCTCTTGTACCTGGTGCGCAAGCACGAGGTCGAGATCGTGGACCTTCCGATCGCCCCGATCGCCGACCAGTTTCTGGAATACCTGGCCGTGTTGGAGCAACTCGACGTCAACGCCGTGGGCGATTTTCTGGAGATGGCCAGCACGCTCGTCGAAATCAAGTCGCGGATGGTGCTGCCCCGCGGCGGCGAGGTGGAATACGAACTGGCCGACCCGCGCCAGGAGCTCGTGCACCGCCTGCTGGAATACAAAAAATTCAAAGACGCGGCCAGCATGCTCGAAGAGCGGTGCCGCGGCTGGCAGGAACGTTTTCCTCGATGGGCCGATGACCTGCCGCCGCGCGAGCGCAGCTTGGGCGAGGAGCAAATTCAAGAAGTCGAACTGTGGGACCTGGTCAGTGCGTTTGGCCGCATCATGCGCGACGTCGAAGCCACGAAACCCTCGAACATCGTGTATGACGAAACGCCAATCCACGTCTACATGTCCCAGATTCAGGCGCAACTGCTCAAACGCGGCCGGCTGGCGTTCCGCGAGTTGTTCCGACCGGGCATGCACAAATCGGCCCTGGTCGGCATCTTCCTGGCGATTCTGGAACTCGTGCGCCACCAGTGCGCCCGGGCAGAACAGAACGAACTGTTCGGCGAAATCTGGGTCCTGCCGGGCGCAGAGCCCGCCGCCCCGCTCGACCCGTCGAACGTCGACACCTACGAGCACGGCAGCGGCTAGAAGCCGCCCGCGTCGGGCCGGTGATGGAAATGGCCTGGCGCTCAGCCAAGCAGTTGCCGCAAATGGAAGTGAAACTTCCCCAGCTTGCCGCCGTAGTTGCCGGCGGTGATTGCGATCACGCCCGCTCCGGCCGCGGCGCGGATCCCGGCGGTCATGGCGGCCGCCACGCTGGCTTCGTCCACGCCGTCGATCACGATCTCATACGCCGCGTTGGCGCCGTCTGCCAGCTTCGTCTCGACCCGGCCCCGCAGGCTCGGGCAGTACGCCTCGGCCGTCGAGGCTTTGAGGCCTTTGTAGCGCGAGCCGACTTTGCTGCCGCTACGAGCGACGCCGCCGGGGAACGGGGTAATCACGCCGGACACCTGTTCGATCGCGCGCGTGGCTCGACGGACGGCCTCGAGCGCCTGCAATTGGGTCGCGGCCTGCAAAATTAAGTTTCCGCCGCCGACTCCTTTCTCGACGTACACGCTGTGTTCGATCACGAACTCGCCATCCATCACCGGGATCCGCCAAAAACGGCGCGTGCCGACCCGCTTGCTCTTTTGAAATCCGTCGCCGAAGTAGCGAATCGTCTTGCCCAGCGGAATCCGCTTTTCGCCGGCCGAAAGCCCGTCGTAGACGGCCGTGGTGGGGCAGGTCATCAGGCACTGCCCAGCCCGATTCGGCACGACCCCGGCCAGGGCTTCGGGCGAAAATCCGAACACCAACAACGCGGCGCCGGGGCGGCCGTCGGGCGTTTCGTCGCTCGGCAACCGGCGCTCCAGGCCCGTCTCGCTGTCGCAAGAGATGATCGACGAACTATATCCGGTAAACTCGCGCACCGCCGCGTCGAGCCAATGATCGTCGTGGGCCGTCACCACCAAGCGCACATAGCGCATGCGGAACGCCTCGGCGAACGTATCCTCGATGCGCGTCCCGCTAATCTCCACCTGCCGACCCCGCGTTGGCCCTTTTTCAGATCTCTAACCCGAAACGATCATCATGATCTGCCGGCCCAGCCATGCCAAGGCCCGCGCGCCACCAGCGTGCTATAATGCAGCCCGCTTTCTCCGAAGTACGGACGCCGCAGAAAGGCCACGGGCCATGAAGATTCTTGTTTCCGGCGCATCGGGCTTGTTGGGCTCCGATTTGGTTGCCGTTATGCGGGCGATGGGACACGAAGTCAGTCGGCTAGTGCGCGACGAAGCGCGCGCCGAAGTCGGGGACGTTTTTTGGAATCCCATGGCCGGCGAAATCGACTCGACGGCCCTGCAGGGTTGCGACGCGGTGGTGAACCTGGCTGGCGAAAGCATCGCCGCGGGACGCTGGACGACGGCGAAGAAAGCGCGGATCCGCGAGAGCCGTGTCGTCGGGACGCGCACCATCGCCCGGGCGCTGGCCCAGGTATCGGGCCGGCCGAAAACGCTCATCAACGCGTCGGCCGTCGGTTTTTATGGCAACCGCGGCGACGAATTGTTGGACGAATCCAGTCCGCCCGGCCGCGATGATTTCTTGTCGGAAGTCTGCCAGGCGTGGGAAGCCGCCACCGAGCCGGCCGCGCAAGCCGGGGTGCGCGTCGTGATGGAGCGGTTCGGCGTCATCCTCAGCGGTCACGGGGGCGCGCTGAAAAAGATGTTGCTGCCGTTTCGCCTGGGCCTGGGTGGAAAAATCGGCAGCGGGCGGCAATGGATGAGCTGGGTCTCGCTGGACGACGCCCTGGCGGCAACCCTGCATTGCCTGCGCACCGAGTCGCTGCATGGCCCGGTCAACGTCGTCGCGCCCCAGGCGGTGACGAACCTGGAATATACCAAGACGCTCGGCCGAGTCCTGTCGCGCCCCACGATCTTTCCGATGCCCGCTTTGGCCGCCCGCGCCGCCTTCGGCCAAATGGCCGACGCGTTGCTGCTGGCCGGCCAGCGGGTTCAGCCGGCCAGGCTATCGGGTTCGGGCTTCGCGTTTCGCTATCCGAATCTCGAACAAGCGTTGCGCCGCGTCCTGGAAAGGCCTTAGCGCGGCCGCGGCAATTGTGCCGGTTGCGCGGGGGCGATTCTCGGCAAAACCCCCTGCCGGAGCGGCTGAAACTTGGTCGCATCGGACTGCCCGGATATGATAGAATTCTGGCCGCTGCCCGCTGGCCCGCCGTGAAAATTCCCAACCTTATCGCCGGACCGCCCGACTCCTCATGCGTTTTCTCGACCCTTGGATTCTGCTTTCGTTCGGTCTGACGCTCTGCCTGCCATCGCCGGCGGCGCGCGGGGCAGATGGCGACGCCAATGAGGAAAAGGCCGCCGCGACGGCCACCTTTCGCCAGCAGGTCCAGCCGCTGTTGGTCCAATATTGCCGCAAGTGCCACAGCGGCGACGAGCCGAAGGGCGAGCTTAAGCTGGATGACTATCTGGGCCGCGCAGCCCTCATCGAAGACCGCCAGACCTGGGAAAAAATCTCGGCCAGGTTGCACGACCGCGAGATGCCCCCCGAGGACCAGCCCCAGCCCGAACCGGCCCAGCGCGACCACATCACGGCCTGGATCGACACGGGCCTGGCGAAATTCGATTGTGGGCAAGAGCGCGATCCGGGCCGGGTGACTATCCGCCGGTTGAATCGCAATGAATACAACAACACGATTCGCGACCTGGTCGGCATCGACTTTCATCCGGCCGATGATTTTCCCTCCGACGACGTGGGCTATGGCTTCGACAACATCGGCGACGTGCTGTCGATGCCGCCGATTCTGTTGGAGAAATATCTGGCCGCGGCCCAACAGATCGTCGACCGGGCCCTGGGCGCCGAACAGGTGAACCTGGTGACCGGCGAGATCACTGGGGGCCAGGTCCTGGAAGGAGGCGCACGCATTCTCACCAGCGAGTCTGAAGTCCGGACCAAAGTCCGGATGACCGGCGAAGGCGACTTCATGTTCCGCGTGCGCGCCTATGGCGAGCAGGCCGGCAGCGAACCGGTGAAGATGGCTCTCTACCTCGACGACAAACTCGTGCGCAGCTTCGAAGTCAAGGCGGTCCAGGCCGCGCCGCAACTGTACGAAGGATGGATCACGACCAAGGGGGGCCAGCACGCCTATTCGATCGTCTTTCTCAACGACTATTACGCCCCCGACCAGCCGCCGCCCAACGATCGCAACTTGATCGTCGACCGCCTCGAGGCCACCGGTCCCTATCCGCCAACGTTCCGCCAGATCATTCCTCGCGACCATACGCCCGAGGACAAAATGCTGCTGGCCCGCGAGATCGTCAATGCGTTCATGACCCGGGCCTTCCGCCGGCCCTCGACGGCCGTGGAAGTGGATCGCGTGCTGAAACTCGTCGAGCTGGCCGACCGCGAGGGAGACGATTTTGGCGCCAGCATTGGCTTGGGCCTGCAGGCCATGTTGGTGTCGCCGCATTTCTTGTTTCGGGTGGAACTGGATCGCCAACCGAATAGCCCTCGGGCCGTGCACCCAATCAGCGATTATGAATTGGCCACGCGGCTGAGTTATTTTCTCTGGAGCAGCATGCCCGACGACGAGTTGTTTGCCCACGCCCGCTTGGGCACGTTGCGCAAAGGCGACAATCTCGATCGACAAGTTCGGCGGATGTTGCAAGATCCCAAGTCGCAGGCGCTGGTCGAGAATTTTGCCGGGCAATGGCTGCAATTGCGGAACCTGAAAACCGCGGTCCCCGACAAGCGCGAGTATCCGGATTTCGACGAAGCGCTGCGCGCCGCGATGCAAAAAGAGACCGAATTGTTCTTTGCGGCGATCCTGCACGAGGACCGCAGCATCCTGGACTTCATCGACGCCGATTTCACCTTCGTCAATGAGCGGCTGGCTCGGCACTATGGACTCTCCGGCGTGCAAGGCGAGGAGTTTCGCAAAGTCCAGCTCGACGGCCAGCAGCGCTCCGGCGTGCTGACGCAGGCCAGTGTCTTGACGGTCACCTCGAATCCAACCCGCACCTCGCCGGTCAAGCGCGGCAAGTGGGTTTTGGAGAATCTACTGGGCACTCCGCCCCCGCCCCCTCCGCCCGACGTGCCGCCGTTCAAGGAAGAGGCCGGTGCAATGCTCAGCGGAACGCTTCGCCAACGGATGCAGCAGCACCGCACCAAGGCCGATTGCGCGAATTGCCACAATCGCATGGATCCGCTGGGGTTCGGCCTGGAAAACTACGACGGGATCGGGGCCTGGCGAACCGAGGACGGCAAGTTCAAGATCGACGCTACCGGCACGTTGCCCGGCGGAGTGTCGTTTGACGGCCCGCGGGAATTGAAAGCGATCCTCAAAGCCCGACAGGACGATTTTATCCGCTGCCTGTCCGAAAAGACGCTCACCTATGCCCTGGGGCGTGGTGTCGAGTATAGTGACAAATGCACGCTGGTCGATATTGCCAAAGCCGTGCGTCAAAACGATGATAAGTTTTCGAGTTTGATCCTGGCGATTGTCCACAGCGACCCGTTTCAGAAACGCAGGGGCACAGGGAGCGAGCCATGAGCCAAGCCTGGCGAATTTCGCGGCGTACCGCGCTACGCGGCCTCGGAACGGCGGTCGCCTTGCCGTTGTTGGACGCCATGGCCCCTGCCCTGACCTCCGCGGCCGAGGCCGGCAAAGCCATTCCGACGCGGATGGCTTTCATCTACGTGCCCAACGGCAAGCACATGCCTGACTGGACTCCGGCCGCGGTCGGCGGCGAATTCGAGCTGCCCTATATTTTGGAGCCGCTCCAGCCGGTGAAGAACGAGCTGCTGGTGCTCAGCGGCCTCGCTCAGGACCACGGCCGCCCGCATGGCGACGGCGCCGGCGACCATGCCCGAGCGCTGTCCAGCTTTTTGACCGGTCAGCAGGCGCGTAAGACGCACGGCGCCGACATCAAAGTCGGCGTCTCGGTCGATCAGGTCGCGGCGGGCAAGATCGGCCAGCGGACCAGGTTTCCCTCCCTCGAATTGGGTTGCGATCGCGGCGCACAGGCCGGCAACTGCGACTCGGGCTATAGCTGCTCGTATTCGACCAACTTGTCTTGGCGCACCGATACCACGCCGCAAGCCAAAGAGGTCGACCCAAAACTGGCCTTCGAGCGGCTGTTCTCCGGCGGCAGCGCGGCCGAGGGCCGATCGAAGCGCGAAAAGTACCGCAAGAGCCTGTTGGATTTCGTGCTCGAAGATGCTCACGACCTGCAAGCCCGGCTGGGCGGAAAAGACCGGCGCAAGCTCGATGAGTATCTGACCTCCATCCGCGAACTGGAACTGCGAATCAACGTTGCCGGGCGCAAGCCCGACGAGCCGCTGCCCAAGTATCCCCGGCCCGCCGGCATTCCGTCGGACTACGCCGAACACATTCGCCTGATGTACGACCTGCTGGCGCTGGCCTTTCAGGGCGACCTGACCCGCGTCTCGACGTTCGTGGTGGCCAACGAGGGGAGCAACCGCGCGTATCCTTTCATCGATGTGCCCGACGGCCACCACGATCTGTCGCACCACGGCGGCGACCCGGCAAAGCAGAAAAAAATCCGCGAGATCAATCGTTTTCACGTCACGCATTTCGCCTATTTTCTCGAAAAACTCAAAAACATTGCCGAAGGCGAGCGGACGCTGTTGGACAACGCGATGATCGTCTACGGCAGCGGCCTCGGAGACGGCAACGCGCACAACCACGACAACCTGCCGATCTTGCTGGCCGGGCGGGGCGGCGCCACGATCCACACCGGGCGTCACGTCCGCTACGAACGAGAGACGCCGCTCAATAATCTCTTCCTCTCGATGTTGGACCGCATGGAGTCTCCCGTCGAATCGTTGGGCGACAGCACCGGGCGGCTTGAATCGCTGACGTAGAGAGTCTTCGAGCTGGGCGCTGGCCAATTAGTCCGCATAGCTCCAATTCTTGGCCGAATTGTCGTTGCCGCCCCGCCGCGCCTATCGGCTATGATGGGGAATGAAACGGGGCCGGGTAACGCAAGGCGTCAGAGGATGAACCGATGCGAATCATGTTCCCGATGGTATTGCTGCTGCTGGTTTTCTTGAGCCCAGCCAAAGCGGCGGAATCGCGCACGATCGCGGGGCGCGTCGTCGACGCCATGGGGAGCCCGGTCGCAGGCGCAGCCATCGACTTCTTTTGGCGAGCCAATGGTTCGGACAAGGATCAGGACGGCAAGCCGATCGACCCGGCCACCGACGAAGGCAATAAACTGTTCTGGGGTCATGTGGGGCAGATGGAGCCTTTTCGCACCGCCAGAAGCGGAACCGATGGCCGATTTTCGATCGAGATGCCAGACAACTTCCACACCCTGATGGCGATGGACGTTCAACGCGTCCGTGGTGGATTGACCATGATTCCGAAGGATGACGATGGGTCTGAAATCGAGATTCGCCTGCGGCCGCTCGTTCGCGTCACGGGGACGATCGAAGGCCCCGGGCCCGGTCATCGACCCTCTTGGACACATGTTTATACAGAAGTGCCTGAAGACCCCACTCGGCCCCTGCACATGTGCCGCCTAGTCAGTTGCGGATCGCACGAAGCGTGCTTCACGATGTTGTTGCCGCCCGGCCGTTATGTCCTGAATGCCAATGATGGCACGCACGACGGCGAACTCGACAAGGAAATCAATTTGACGGGCGACACGCAAGAAATCGACCTGGGCGTTCTCATGCTCTCGCCATGCAGGCTGAATATCAATGACAAGATCAAACAATCCCAAGCCAATGGCGCTTTGGGCGATTACACTAAGCACTACGGAGAAAAGCTGCCGGCCTGGCATATCGTGGACGCACGTGGAGTCAACAAGAGCGCCCAACTCTCTGATTTCAAAGGCAAGTGGGTGCTGCTGGATTTTTGGGCCTTGAACTGCCACGCCTGCTTGAAACACGATTTGCCCAAATTGGCAAAGTTCTACGATGACCACAAGACCCAGCGCGATCAGTTTGAAATTCTGGCGATTTGCGTCGACTGCAATGGCGAATTGAAAACGGTGGCCGAAGTGGATCGGGCACTCGAGCCAATCGTCAAACACGTCTGGGGCGGCAAGCCGCTGCCCTTTCCCGTGCTACTCGATCCGTCCATGACGACGCTGGAGCGCTTCGGCGTGCCCGGATACGAAACGATCCTGATCGATCCCGATGGGAAACTCGTCGAGGGTGACGAAAGCGCGCTGGCGGAAAAGTTGAAAAAATAATATTTAGCACATGGGCCGCATTGCCGCGCACGACCAAAGCCTCCGTGGCACAAACCCGCGGAGCACCAAAGCACGACGAGTCTTGTAGGTGACTTTTTGGGCAGCCGCCCGATCGATTGCTCAGGTGCGACTTTTTAGGCAATGCCTTCGAGCCAAAGGAAATTCATGGACGGCTCATGTCGATTCGGCCTGCTCGCGTGGATGGGGACGTGCTCGCTCATTCTGGCCGGCTGCGGCGCCGGCGACTCGCACTCGGGCCCTTTCGGCAAGCTCAAAATGGGCCTGATGCCCAAGCTGATCGGCATCAGCTACTTCAACGCCGTGGAGAAAGGGGCCCGCGAGGCGGCCGCCGAACTGGGCGTCGACTTGGATTTCGACGGCCCGACGGTCGATAGCGCCGAAGAACAGGTCAAGATGATCGACCGCTGGATCGCCCAGGGCTACGACATGATCGCCGTGGCCGCCAACGATCCCGAGTTGATCGTGCCGGCGCTGCGACGAGCCAAACTCGCCGGCATCACGGTGGTCACCTGGGATGCCGACGCCAATGCCCAAGCCTCCGGCCGCGAGACGTTCATCAACCAGGCTCCCAGCGACGAAATCGCCACGATGCTGGTCGATCTGGTGGGCGAGGCGCTCTCGGGCCAGGGCAAAACCGTGATCGTGACCGGCTCGGCCACGGCCCCCAATCAAAACGCCTGGATGCAGGCCATGCGGCGGCGAATCGCCGAAAAATATCCAAAGCTCGAACTGCTCGAAACATTAGTCAGCGACGAAAACCAGGCCAAGGCCTATCAACTGTCGCGCGACGTGATCAACGCCCATCGCGATCTCAAAGCCATTTGGGCCATCACCTCGGTGTCGCTGCCCGGCGCCGCCAAGGCCGTACGCGACGCGGGCAAGGCCGATCAGATTTTCGTCACCGGCTTGAGCCTGCCCAACACGATGCGCGAATACGTCGCCGACGGCACGATCAAGAAATTCGTGCTTTGGAACCCGGTCGACGTCGGCTACCTGACCGTCTGCGCGACCAAACTCCAGCACGAAAAGCGGCTTATGCCCGGCGAGCAGACCATCGGCCGGCTGCGGGGCGTTCGCGTCAGCCCGGGCGAAGTCCTGCTGGGCCCGCCGAAGATCTTCGATCGCGACAACATCGGCGACTTCGACTTTTAGTGCGCTCCGGCGCGCGGTTTCTTCCTGGCCGGCGTCCTGATCCGCGGAATTTTCATTGGAACTCAGTGCCAGGCGCCAGCCGGGGCGTCCAACTCACTTGTCGCTCGCGTCGCCCGCCGAGACGGCCGGCTGCGGAACGACCTGCACGGCCAGCCGGCCCGGCTTGGGCTCGAAGGTGCGTGGATAAACGTCGAGGCCGCTGTTCTCACAAGCCACGCTAATGTAGGCGTTGCCGCTCAGCGTGACGGGCCACGTGATCGACAACGATCGCGCGTCCGGGGGATTCAGGTCCACCTGGATTTTTTCCTGCGCGACTTGCACTTGATCGTCATCATAGGCAGTGAGAGTGTAGCGCGCTTGGATGCGGGAATTGCTTGCGCGATACCAGGGCTTTTGCATCGCGGCCGAAGCCATGAGCTTATCTCCCTTTTGGACCGAAAGCCGATAAAAGAATACTTCGCCCAGTTTGAGATCGGCGGCGGCCTGGCCAGCCAGCTTCAACTCGCCAGCCGAATCAAAACCACTGCCCGGCTTGGTTTCCAGGCGAGCCAGCGGCTGGGGAGCGTCTCCGGTGGCATCGCCTTCGAGCCGGATGCGCAGCGTGTAAGGCGATGGCTTGGGATTCAGGTCCTTATAGAGTTCGTTGAACACGCCGGAGCCATCGTGATTGTCGGACGCGGCGATGCCGACATGGGCCACGCCATCGGCCGGACAAGTCCAGATGGCCCGCACGGTGTTCGGCGTTGTCGGATTCCCCGCGACCACCACCTTCTCTCGGGCGCCGACCGCGAAGTTCTGGTCGTAAATCGTCACGCTGAAAGTTTGGTTAATCCTGTTGTTCGCGGCCTCATAGGGGGTCTTTTGCACGATGCCAACGGCCCGCAACTCCTGGCCTTTGCGCACCGCGACCTGGTAGTAGTGAGCACCCATCATCTCCAGCGTTCCCTTGTATTCCGCGGGCTCCACCAGTGGAGCGTCGTTCAAGAACGCGCCGGCCGGAGCGTTCTTCCCAGCGGCCTTGAACGCGACCTTCTCGCGTTGTGCCGGCGCGGCGGCTACCTTGGTTTCCAGCGCCTTGCGCAACGTTTGCACGACTTCGGCAAACTTTGCGGCGGAATCGGCATGATAATAGGTGCCGTGGCCGGCCTTGGCGATCTCCTCGACGCCGGCCCGCTCTTCGGGTTTGACATCAAAGCCGATGACGTTGATTCCGAACGAGAGTTTGGGATTCTGAGCCAACAGTGCCGCGACTTCGGCCGGCTTTCCGTGGCAACTTTCCATGCCGTCGGTGATCAGCACGATTCCGCAATAAGAATTGTTCTTGGCGAGTTCCTTGCCGGCGGTTTCCAGCGCCAGCGCGATCGGTGTACTTCCAACCGCCTTGAGACCGCCGATCATGCTCGCCAATGCTTCCTTGCCGGAGGCGTCCAATTCGCTCAACTCCCGCGCAATTTTGACCGCCTTGCAGCCTTGTTGGCGGTCGTGACCGTAGACGATAAACGTGACATAAAGTCCCTCGGGAGTCTTGCGGATGAGATCGGCAACCACCTTGCGGGCGGTCTCCATCTTGGTGGCCCCCTCGGTGGTCTTCTCGTTCATGCTGTTCGAGCAATCGAGAATATACGCCAGGTCGGTGATTTCGGCGGTTGCCGTCTCCGCCTTTCGCTGGCCCTTCAACGCGGCAATCAATGACTCGCTGGCCCCAAGTTCGTGAAGTTCCTTGAGCTGCGCCGCGTCGAACACGAACACGGTCGGCGACTTTTTCAATCGCTCGAGGATCGCGTCCTCCTTGATTCCCAACTGCAAGAGCTTGGAGATGTCTTCGTAGGTAATGGCGCTGCCGGGAGTCGTACTGGTTTTGGAGGGCTTTGCCGCCGCCTTGCGAACCGCCGCGGCCACCGCCTCGGAAGCACCTGCCTTCTTAAGCCGGGCTAACGCCGCATCATCAACCTGAAAGGCGATTCCACTGCCGTTGATTTTCGAGACAATCGTGGCTTCATCGATCTGCAGTTCAATCAACTTGGCCAGGTCAGCCTCCTCAAGGGCCTTCTTGCCGGCATCGGCCGCATGGACATAAACCCCGGCGGACAAAAGAAGCAGGAACAACAGCCTGGCTGAAACGGCTCGATGGGACATGCCAACACTCCTATTTCTAAAGGGACCATTTCAAATCGGGCGCCACGTGACCGTATTGAGGCCCCGATAATCGCATCGGCTTGGGGCGACTATCGCCAGCCCCGATGCCTGCGGCGTTTCGGCAAGAATGGCCAGGCCCATTGTTTTGCCAGGTATCAATAACTGTCGAACCACAAACGCCCGAGACGGTCCATCGGACAAGCGAAATGATCGTAACACTTGCCGATAAGGACTGTCAAACTTTCTTCTTCCAGCGGTAGAAACGGCTGTTGACTGCCCCCCCCGGCTTTCGGAGGATGTTAATGACCACCGTCCCGCCCGTCATGCCGCCGAGGGGCCAACGCGATTTCGACCGGCGCCCCAAATTTGTTTGGCAAGCCGAGCCCAAACGTGCTAAGTTGGGTGCCATCGACAGGCGTCCGCAATGCCCCGTCTGCCGAGAGACGCGGATCTTCCACTCCTTCCGTACAACAGGGATCTAACGATGGAAAAATGGGAATTGAATCGTCGTGACTTTCAACGGCTCACCGCGGCCGCTTTCGGGGGAATGTTGGCCGGGTTGGCCGTCGAGTCCTCGGCTTTCGGCGAGGACAAACCACCCCAAAAAGACAAAAGCAAGAACGCCATGCTCGGCGAACCGCACGTCTGCCGCGGCATCAACATGTGCAAGGCCCTGGGGGCCGGCAAGCAAAATGCCTGCGCCGGGCAGGGTACCTGTGCCACGGCCAAGGCCCACTCCTGCCACGCCGACAACGAGTGCCGAGGGCAGGGGGGATGCGGCGCCAAGCCGGGCGAAAACAACTGCAAAGGCATGGGCGAATGCGGCGTGCCCCTGTCCGACAAATCCTGGAAGAAAGCCCGGGCCCGCTTCGAAGAACTGATGGCCAAAGACGGCAAGAAGGTCGGTCCCGCGCCCAAGAAGGCGTAAGAAATACCTTCGTGCATTCCGCGCACACCTGAGGGCTTGCGACGATGGCAGTCCCGCGCTTGGGCCATCCCCATCTCGGTCTGGGGGTCGGCTTGCGAACCGTCCACTTCGCGCACATCGTCGAGCACCAGCCGGCGGTCGATTGGTTCGAGGTGATCTCGGAAAACTTCATGGACTCGGCCGGCCGGCCCCGCTATGTGCTCGATCAGATCGCCGAGCGCTATCCGACCGTCATGCACGGCGTGTCATTGTCGATCGGCAGCACCGACCCGCTGAATTTCGACTACCTGCGAAAACTCAAACGGCTGGCCGACGAGATCAAGCCGCGCTGGATTTCTGATCACCTCTGCTGGACCGGCGTCCTGGGCCTGAATGCCCACGACTTGCTGCCGATCCCGTTGACCGAGGAGACGCTGCGCCACGTGGTCGAGCGCATCCGCACGGTGCAGGACTTTCTCGGGCGGCCGTTGGTCCTGGAGAATCCGAGCACCTACGTGACCTTCGCGCAGTCGACCATCAGCGAGTGGGAATTCATGGGGCGCATGGCCGAAGAGGCCGACTGCGGGTTACTTCTGGATGTCAACAACGTCTACGTATCGAGCGTCAACCACGATTTCGATCCGCGCCCGTACATCGAAAACCTGCCGCACGCACGGATCGTACAGTGCCACCTGGCCGGCCACTCGAATTGCCGCACGCATCTGATCGATACCCACGACGACCACGTGATCGATCCGGTGTGGGAACTCTATCGGCTGGCCCACCGCCTGACCGGCGGCGTCTCGACGCTCTTGGAATGGGACGCCCGGATTCCTGAGTTTCCGGTAGTGCACGCCGAAGTGCTCAAAGCGCGGCAGTATATGCACGATCTGCCGGTCCCCGCCGCCAGCGCCCCACGGCCGGCGGCTATCGCCGACAACGTGACAGTCGCGCGCGCCGCGGGCGTCTCGAACCCGATCGCCTATATCGTGCCGGAGGTCTCATGAGCGCGAAAGCGGCCAGCTTGGAACAAATCCAGCGCTGGATGCAAAGCGTGATCATGCATCCCGGCGGCGTCGCCGAAGGGGTCGACTCGCCCGAGGCCCGGCGGCACCTGGATGTCGCGCTGGCGGATTTGCCAAGCGTGATTGCCCCGTCGCGGGCCATGGAGAGTTCCGCGCGGTTGGAAATCTACGTCGATGCCTATTACGAGCGGCTGTTGGAATGTTTGCGCGAAGAGTTCACCGCCACGCGCACCGCGGTGGGCGACGAGTTGTTTCAGGCGTTGGCCTTCGGCTACTTGCAGCACTATCCCTCCCGCACGTACACGCTCAACGCATTGGGCGCGAATTTTCCAATATTCCTGGCCGAGACCCGGCTGCACGCGCACGAACTGCCCTCAGGCGCCGGAACAACCTGGCCCGATTTCGTGATCGAGCTGGCCACTTTTGAGCGTCTGATGCGCGACGTTTTCGACTCACCCGGCATCGAGGGCCGGGCCGTGTTGGATTTGGCGGCCTTGGCTGCGGTTCCGGCCCGGAGCTGGGGCCGATTGCGGCTCGTTCCGGCCCCATGCTTGCGGCTGTGCCGATTCCAGCACCCGGTCCACGAGTTTTGGGCCGCGCTGAAAGACGGCCTCCAGCCCTCGCCGCCGGCCCCGCGCGCCACGTGCCTGGCCATCCACCGCCGCGACTACATCGTCGAGCGCCACGCGATGGAGCCGCTTCCCTTCGCGCTATTGGAACACCAGTTGGCCGGAAAAACCCTGTCCGAGGCGATCGCTCTTGTGGCCGAGTCGCCCCAGGTCGACTGGCCGGCTCTGGAAAGTGAGATTCAGACCTGGTTCGCGTACTGGACCTCCCAGGGATTCTTCATCGAAGCCCAACTCTCGGACCATACCAGCCCTGAGTGAGAATGTTGGGACACCGCACAAGTTTTAACCCTCGGCTTCGCCTTCGACGGCCAAGGTCGGGGCGAAGCCGCGGCGCATGGTGTTTTCGGTGATCGTGCGCGGCACGACAAATTGCAACAGATAGTCGGGGCCGCCGGCTTTGGTGCCGATGCCGGACATCTTGAAACCGCCAAACGGCTGCCGGCCGACCAACGCCCCGGTGATCCCGCGATTCAAATACAAATTGCCCGCGATCAGTTCGCGCCGGGCCCGCGCCAGATGCTCGGGGCTGCGCGAAAACATACCGCCGGTCAGGGCATAGTCGGTGCTGTTGAATATCTCAATCGCCTCGTCCAAGTTCGCCGCCCGCAACACGGTCAGCACGGGGCCAAAAATTTCTTCCTGGGCCAAGCGGCCGTCGACCGGCACGTCACTAAAGATGTGCGGGCCGACATAGAATCCTTCGTCGCCCAGCGGCCCGACGTCCATGGCCAGCGCTTCGCGCCCCGTTTGCCGGCCGATTTCGATATATTGTCGTACCCGCGCCACGGCCTCGGCATCGATCACGGCCGAAACGCTCGTGGCCGGATCTTCGGCCGGGCCGACCTTGAGGCTGCGCGTGGCCTCGACCAGCCGCTCCAAAAACGTCTCGTACACCCCCTGCAACACGATCGCCCGCGAACAGGCCGAACACTTCTGACCCTGGTACGCGAAGGCACTTTTCACGACCCCCAGCACCGCTTCGTCCAGGTCGGCATCGTCGTCGACGATGATCGCGTTTTTGCCCCCCATTTCGGCAATCACGTGCTTGACGAATTTCAGCTTGCCCGACGCCGAGACCTGCGCCGCCCGGGCGTTGATCGCCAATCCCACGGCGCGCGATCCGGTAAATGCGATCAGGGCCACGTCGAGATGCTCGACCAGCGCCGCGCCAACCGTCTCGCCCGGACCGGGCAAGTAATTCAACACGCCCGGGGGCAGGTCCAACTCGCGGAACACCTCCATCAGTTTGGCGGCCACCACGGCCGATTGTTCGGCCGGCTTCATGACCACCGTGTTGCCGGTTGCAAGCGCCGCGGTGGTCATGCCTGTGAGTATCGCCAGCGGAAAATTCCAAGGGGCGATCACCGCCGTCACGCCGCGCGGAACGTACTCGAAGCGATTTTCCTCGCCCGGCACGTCGACGCCGTGCGCCTGCTCGAGCCGAAGCGCCCCGGCCGCGTAGTATTCGCAAAAGTCGATCGCTTCGCAGACATCGGCATCGGCCTCGCGCCAAGGTTTGGCGCATTCCAAGACTTCCCAGGCTGCCAACTCAAAGCGCCTGCGCCGCATGATCTCGGCCGCCCCGCGCAGATACTCGGCCCGCCGCGGGGCGCCCAATTTCGACCAACCCTCCAGCGCCCGTTGTGCCGCCCGCACCGCCGCCTCGACGTGCTCGACGCCGGCCGTGGCCACTTGCCCCACTGCGCGGGCCGTGTGCGACGGGTTCACCGACACGCTCCACTGGACCGTCGGCACCTCCGCAGAATCGATAATCAGTGGGTAGGTCGCGTCGCACTGGCGCTCGACCGCCGCGAGCGCCTCCTGCATGGCCCGGCGATTGGTTTCGCGGCCAAAATCCACTGGCGGCTCGTTGCGAAACTCGGGCGTGGACGTTGCGATGACCGGCCGACGCGTGGCGTGGCCGTCGGCCGTGGCGGGATGATCCAAGGGGTTCATAAGCAGCTTCTCCGCCGAGACGTGCTCGGCAAAATTGGCCCGCAGAAAAGATTCGTTCGAAGTATTCTCCAATAGGCGCCGCACGAGATAGGCCATGCCGGGGATCAATTCGCCGTAAGGCATGTAGATTCGCAAGCGATAACCCAAATCAACCAAGACCTGTTTCTCGGCGTCGGCCATGCCATAGAGCATTTGCAGTTCGAAGCCGCTGGCCGGAATGCCCAAGTGTCGGGCCGCCGCCATGCCGTGGGCCAGCGACCGCAGGTTGTGGCTGCCTAGCGCCGTGTGCAGGTGTTCGTGGTTGAGCATCGCGAATCGTGTGAGCCGTTCGTAGTTGGCGTCGGTCTCCCATTTGTTCTGAAACACCGGAACCGGCCAGCCGGTGGCTTCGGCAAACACGGTCTCATAATCCCAATAGGCGCCCTTCACCAACCGCACCCACACCGGCCGGCCGCGCCGCGCCGCCCAGTCGCGCAGCTCGCGCAAGTCCGCGGCCGAATCTTGCAAGTAGCACTGGATCACAATCCCCACTTCGCTCGTGTCGCGAAACTCGTCTTCCATCAGGATTTGCCGAAAAATCGCCAGCGTCAGATCCTTGGTGCGGTACGACTCCATGTCGATATTCACGAACGCCCGCTGGGCCCGCGCGGCGCGAAGCAGCATGCGCAACCGCCCGCCCACGCGGCGCGTGGTGCCGGCCGGGTCGATCGGATCGAACTGGCTGTCCAGCGCCGACAGCTTGACCGAGACGTTGACTCTCGGCAGCTCCGCTAGCGAAGCCCGATCGATCTGCGGCACCTCGGGCCAGTGATTGACCACCGGCGCCATGCCGTTGATCAGATCGACGTAGGCTCGCAGATACTTGTCGGCCTCCGGCTCGCTGGTCACGGCTTCGCCCAGGATGTCGAGGGTAAAGGCCCGCCGCAGCTTGCGCTCGCGCATGGCCGCGGCCAGCACTTCGTTCTCGGTGGTTCCGGCGATGAATCGCCGCGCGTGTCCCAGCGCGTTGCGGCGGGCGGCGATGGCCAGGGCCCGACCGGCGATCGAGCGCGGCGTCGCAACGGCCAACCCCAGGCGCACGGCCGAAGGAAGATATTGGCGAACGTCGTGAAAATATTCGTGCAAATGCCGCGTGACCGCTTCGCTGGTCGACAGCATGGGCAGCACGTCGACGAAGCGAAACATCTGCACTTTGACCGATTCATCCTGCATGGCCCAGGCCATGATCCGATCGTCCCACCAGCGACGCTCGAGCATCGTGGCCTGCTGGCCGCCGAGGTGATCGAACAGATAATGTCCGATTTCCTGCGTGGTGCGTTCGATCTGGGCCAGCCGGCGGTCGTCGAGTTCGTCGGTCACGTTTGCGGCTGCAAGCGATTGGGGTTTTGGTGAGGCGCGAAGCAACGCCGGTCGACGCGCGTCGGGTCGCCGGCTATGCAATTCTATGCCCCAGACCTGGTTTTGGCGAAGCCCGCTGTCTGCCGGCGCGCAGGACTCGGCGACCGGTTGTGCCGGAAATTACAGTAAATGTCGCGCCTTGATTTCCAGGTAGCGGTTGACCAGCGGCGCCGTCATTTGCTCTGGAAAGACGTCGAGCGACAGCACGCCGTGGCTTTCCAGATCCGCCAGAATGCCGCGTCGCCAGGCGACGATTTCGTTGGCCGCCGCCGCCCGAAACAGCGACGTGTCGTCGGAGACCTGGGCGTGGGCCGCGTCGAAGATCGCGTGGTCTCGCATCAGCACTCCCAGCGGCAAATGCCGGCCGACCAGCCGCGTCAGATATTGCCCGACCTGGTTCGAGTTCACCTCGTCGATGACGTTGGTCATCAGAATCACCAGCGATCGCTTGCGGCAGCGCGAATTGAGATAGACAAACGCCTCGTCGTAGCGCGACTCGACCAACCGCGGAAAGCGGTCGAACGAGGCGTGCAGCAGCCGGTTCATCTGGTTCATGCCGCCGCGGGGCGGCACATAGCGTTGGACCTCGTCGGCAAAGCACAACAGGCCCACCGAGTCTCCCTTGCGAAGCGCGACATAACTGAGCATCAAAGCCGCGTTGAGCGCGTGGTCCAACAGGCTCAGGCCCTGGGCCGTGCCGGTCATCATGCGGCCGCAGTCGACCAGAAACAGCACACGCTGACTCTGATTGACTTGAAAGTCCTTGACCGTCAACTTGCCGCGTCGGGCCGTGCTTCGCCAGTCGATGTGTTTGTAGTTGTCGTCGAGCGTGTAGTCGCGGAGCCGCTCGAATTCGTTATCCTGCCCGATTCGCCGCGCGCGGCGCAGGCCGAGCAGGCTCAGCCGATCGGTGCGCGCCAACAGGGCGTACTCGCGCATTTGCCGCATGTCCGGATAAACGTGCAACGCGTCGACCGCCGGAAACGTCATGTGACGCTGCCACAGCTTCAGACGGCTGGTGGCGCGCAGATACACTGCCTCCAGCCGAAAAGCGCCGCGACGGCGGGCCTCGAGTTGATAGTGAACGCTCGAACGACTTTGCGGCGGCATCCGCAGACCGAATTGATTGGGCTGGGCCGAGCACTCCTCGGGCACGTCGTCGCGCAGCCAGACTTCCAACGGCCGTCGCGAGCGGTTGCTGATGGTCAGCACGACCGGGTGCGGCTTTCGCAGCGACGCGATGCGACCCATTTCGCGCTCGCATGCGAACCACTTTCGCGGCGGCACCGTGGCCAGATCCGCCGCCACGACCGCCATGATCAAGGCGTCGAAGCCGATCAACCAGGGCCAGAACCCCGCACCCACCACCAGCCCCAACGACATCAAGGCCGGAAACAGGGCCCAGACAACCAGCAGGCGATGCGGATAGATTCGCTTGGCCCAGCCGAGGCCGGCCAATGCCAATGGAACCAGGATCAACAGCGCCAGCGGGTTCACAGCCTGGGTACCTCGACCGATCGGATCAATTCGCGCAGCAGGTCGTCGGTCGTGTGTCCCTCGACTTCGGCCTCGGCCGTGAGGATCACGCGGTGCCGCAAGGCCGGCAACGTGATGTCGACCACGTCGTCGGGCACGACGTAATCGCGGCCGCGAAAGGCCGCCAGCGTGCGGGCCCCCTGCACCAGCGCGATGCCCGCCCGCGGCGACGCGCCCAAATGAAACTGCGGCCACTCTCGGGTCAGGCGCACCAGCGAATTCATGTAATGGAACAGTTTATCTTCCACGTGCACCGCCGAGCAGTGCTCGGTCACTTCGACGATTTCCTCGGGCGAAGTCACGGTTTGCAGAGTTTCAGCCAGCCGCTGATCGAGATCCACCTGCTGGCCGTGCTGCTTGAGAATGGCGATTTCCTCGTCCGCCGTGGGGTAATTGGCCACGATCTTGAACATGAACCGATCGAGCTGCGCCTCGGGCAGATTGTAGGTTCCTTCCGACTCCAGCGGGTTTTGCGTGGCCAGCACCAAGAACGGCCGCTTGAGCTTGTGGCTGGTGCGTTCGACCGTGACGCGATATTCCTGCATGATCTCCAGCAGCGCGGCGTGCGTTTTGGCGGGCGAGCGATTGATTTCGTCGGCCAACAAGAATTGCGTGAAGACCGGCCCGGGGCGAAAGCGAAATTCCTGCAGCTTCATGTCGAAGATCGGCGCGCCGGTGATGTCCGAAGGCATCAGGTCGGCGGTGAACTGGATCCGCCCGCACTGGCAGCCCAGCACGCGCCCCAATGCGCGCACGAACAGCGTTTTTCCCAAGCCCGGCACGCTCTCGATCAGCACGTGCCCACTGGAGAACAACGCCACCAGCGTGCTCAGCACGAGCTCGTCCTGTCCGACGTAGATTTTGGAAATCTCGTGGGTGATGCGATCGAAAAGCGCCTTGATGCGCACGACCGATGCCGAGGGGGCCGTCGCTCCGGGCTCGATCACCGGCGAAAGCAGCGGAATTTCAGGAGGGATTTCTGTCATCGGCGGTTACATGCCTTGGTTAACGGACGTGGTTCAAACTCGAAGGGGTCGTTTGGTTGTTGGGAGTCATCCGGGTTCGTCCGATCCCGGCTGCGGACCGGCGGCTTCAACCCGCGGGATTTTTCCCAACGCGAAGTTGCGGTCGTGGGTCCGGTGCAAAAGTTCTCCGACGGCCTCGACGTGCTTGCCGAAATCCGAAACGAGTTCCGCGGGCGGCGTCTGCGGACGCCCGAAAATCGGCCAGCGTGCAAAGCAAAAGATGATCCCCAGCACGGCCAAATGCAAGAGGATCGCGTTGAGCGGCCAAGCGCCGAACAGGTGCCAGACCGAATTCTCGCTCCAGGGCGGATCGATCAGCGGTCCGCCCGGTCCACTCTCCAAGAATACGACGCGGCCTGGCGGTTCGGCGGCCGCGATCAAGACACCCGCGAGCTTGCGGTGTTCCTGGTTTACTAGCGGCAGATTAAGCAGAAACGAACCGTTGGCTACTAAAATCAGCCGG
>JBGQKM010000021.1:0-31063 GCA_041499515.1 Planctomycetia bacterium
CGAATTCCGAACGGTCAAATTCTCGTTCGATCGCGGAGCGACATTTCCCATCACCACGACGGTGAACGCACCGAATGGATATACGGGCTTCGGCGGCGACGCATCGCTCTCGTTCGATAGCCAGGATCGCCTCTACTTTTCTTACCTGGCTTCAAACTCCGCACCGGTGAATCCCACCTTCAAGACCGGGGTGTTCGCGGCGCGGTTCGACGTCAACGCCTCGAACCAAACGGCAACCGTGGCCCAAAACACCACGATTGCCATCGAGACCAATTCGACCGACAACGACAAAGAATGGGTCGCGGCCGACCACTTCGCCGGCAGTCCTTTTAGGGACAACGCCTATGTGATCTGGACCCAATTGGGCGGCGCATCGCAAATCCTCTTCTCTCGGACCACCGACGGCGGTGCAAACTGGTCGGCTCCCCAGCAGCTCGACAACGGCTCCAGCGGCTTCGTGTGGCCCTCGGACGTGGCCGTGGCGCCCGACGGCGATGTCTGGACCGCCTGGCACACGCATACCTCAGAGACCGCCGGCAACACCGGCGAAGTGCGCATGCGACGTTCGACCGATGGCGGGGCGACGTTTCAGGCGGAATTGGGCACTCTCCTGGGTACGACTCTCCCGTTCCCGGCAGGCACCGCCGATATCACCGACAACGCTCCGCCGAATCCCCGCGTTCCCGGGCTGTTGTCCTGGCTGCAAGGCTCGGTGCAACCGCGCGTTTTGACCGATCCGATTCATCCCGGCACGTTGTACGTCGTGGAGGTGGACAATCCGGGCAACAATTATTCCAGCGGTGACCAATCCGACATCGTCTTCGCGCGCTCCACCGACAACGGGGCCAACTGGAGCCGAAGCACCATCAGTCACGGGCCGGTCGGCACTTTCCAGATCATGCCCGCGGCCACGATCGACGAGTTGGGCAACATCGCCGTCACCTGGTACGACAACCGCCGCGGACTGAAGAATGCTGGATTGAACGGAAGCCCGGGCGATTCGGATGACGACTTTTTGCTCGACGTGTACGGCACGGTCAGCCGCGACGGGGGGCTCACGTTCAGCAACGACTTCCGCCTCACCGACACGGCCTTCGACCCCGACTTGGGCGCGGGCGATCGTTTTCCGCCCAACAACGTGTTGCGAATCGGCGAATACTTCGGCCTGGCCGCGGCCGGCGGCACGGTCTTCGCCGATTGGACCGGCAACAACGTCGGCGGACAGCAGATCCTGTTCGACAAGTTCAACATGCTCGGACCGTTCGCCGACTCGTCGGAAACCAACAACACGATTTCGACCGCCACAATCCTGGGTTCGCCCCCGGCAGTGACCTTGCAGGACAAAACGCTCAATACGCCGGATCCGGTCGATTTCTACAAGTACACGGCCCACGACACGGGCAAGCTGGACGTCAACATTTTCTATGACAAAGGCGTCACCAACGTCGATGAGCAAGTCGTCGACGCGCGCGGCAACCTGATCGCCTCCGGGGTCGAAAGCAACGTGGCACCGGGACTCGATCAGGAACACATCACCATCCCGGTCGTGGCCGGACAAGAGTATTTCATCAAAGCGTTTCCTAACAATCCGCTGCCGAATCCGGTGACGTACAACCTGGAGATCGAAAACTTCGCGGCGCCATCGCCGGAAGAGGTCAACCTCGACGTGGCGGACGATTCGGGCTCGAGTAACTTGGATCTGACAACGTTTCGGACGAGCCAACTCCACTATTTCGTGCATGCCGATCTGAGCGACTTTGCCGCCGCGGGGATCAGCATCCTCTCGTCCGTGGCCGCCACCGCTGGCGTCACGCCGGGCGCCGCGGTGCAAGTGTTCATCAACGGAGTCGCGGCGGGCTTTGCCAATGCGATCGCCGGCACGAACGACACGATTTTCGACATCCTTCTCGACGCTGATCTGACCAAATTCCCGATCGGCGCCGCCAACGCCGCGGGCCCGTTGGGCTACTTGGGGTTCACCAATTTCATCACGGCCGCCGTGCGCATGTTCGACGGCCAGAAAAACAGCGGCGGCTCGCCCACGCCGGCCACGGGGCGCAGCCCGCTCTCCGACTCGCTGCGGGTGGTCAACGACAACACGGCGCCGCTTGCGCCCAGCGTGCCGGACCTGCTGCCCTCGAGCGACAGCGGCGCGTCGAACAGCGACAACATCACCAGCGTCAATCCGCCGGCATTTCAGGGCACTGGCGAAGCCAACACCAAGATTGTCATCCGCGCCAACGGCATCGTCGTCGGTCAGGGAGTTGTCGGCACCGACGCCACCGACGGCGTGCTGGGCAACGGCCTGGGAACGTGGGAGGTGACCACCGAGCCTTTGGCCGATGGCGCCTATACCATCACCGCCACCTTGGAAGATCTGGCCGGCAATATCGGTCCGGCAAGCAACTCGTTGAACCTGACGATCGATACGATCGACGGAGGCGGCAAACCACAACGACCGACGCTGGACCTGGTCGACGCGTTCGACACGGGGCTGTCCGACAAAGACAACGTGACCAATTTGCACACGCTCCATTTCCTGGTCTCCGCCGAGGCCGGCTCGACCGTGGTCATCAAAGACGGCAACACGGTCATCGACACGTTCGTCATGCCTGGCACGCCATTCACGACCCGCACGTTGGTGCTGGCCGACGGTCCGCACCCGCTCAGCGCCGAGGCGACCGACGCGGCCGGCAATCACAGCGATCAGTCGCAGGAGCTGCTGGTGACGGTGGACAGCGTGCTTCCCGGCGCGCCGACCGCGCCTGACTTGCTCGCCTCGAGCGACACCGGCACGTTCAACGACGACAACGTGACCAATCTGCAAGCCCTGGCATTCCAAGGCACTGCCGAATCCAACACTCGGATTCTGATTCTGGCCAACGGCGTCGTCGTGGGACAGGGCCTGGTGGGCACCGACCTCACCGCTCCGCCGACGCAATTGCCCAACAGTCCGCCGGCCATCGGGGCCTGGGAAGTCACCACCGAGCCGCTCTCCGACGGCACCTACACGATCACGGCCGAAGTCGAGGATCAGGCGGGCAACATCAGCTTGATCAGCGGCGGTTTGACCGTCACGGTTGACACCGTGTTGCCCGATACTCCGTATCTCGATCTGACCGACGCCAGCGACACGGGACGCCACAACTTCGACAACGTCACCAATGACAACACGCCGACCGTGACGGTGACGGCCGACGACGTACACGCCGCCGGGCTCAACCTGCCGCCCCACGACATTCGCTATCGCATTTTCGACCGCATCGGCACCGGACCCGACACCTTGCTGGTCGATTCGTTCGCGACCATCCCCGGGCTGAGCACCGCCAATTTCTTCACCAACACGCTGCCGGTCTTGGCCGACGGCGTTCACGATTTGAAGGTCGAAGTCGAGGATCGGGCGGGCAACGTCAGCCACGCTTTCTTGTTGCAGGTGACCATCGACACCGTGGTGCCGCCCGGCTTTTTCGGCGCGCCGGCCAATCCGACCGACGGTTTGGATCCAGCGAGCGACTCGGGGGTCGTGGGCGATCCTTCCACCTTTACCGACCGGATCACCAACGTCACGACGCCAAGTTTCTTCGGCTCGGCCGAGGCCGATTCGGTCGTTCGCGTTTCGGTCGACGTCGACGGCAACCCGGCGACCCTCGGCGACGACATTCCGCTCGGCAAGACGGTGGCCGTGCCCTTGGACGGCAACCTGGCCTTTCCCAATGGCCAATGGAACTTGCAGTCGATCGTCGATTTGAACAATCCCAGCTTCTTCCCGCACGATGGGATCCGGCACCTGTTGGTCACGGCCGAAGATTTGGCCGGCAATGTCTCGGCTCCACAACAGTTGGATATCTTCATCGACACCCAAGGCCCACAAGTTACCGACGTCCAGATCACCGACCATCCGGGCTTCAACCTGTTCGGGCTGAAACCCAACAACGCAGACCAGGGGCCCACGCCGCTGATCTTCAGCCTCACGATCAGCCTGCAAGACCTGCCGGCCGAGGACGCGCTGTTTTTGCGCAATGCGATCGAAGCGGGCGTGGCCCAGACGCAAGGGCTGATCACGCTGCGCGGCGATCACAACGGCGTGATCCAGATTTCCGACATCATCGTCACCAACGATCCTCCCATAGCGGGCGAGCCGGCAACTGCATCGATCGAGTTGGTCTTTGACACTCCGCTGCCCGACGATCGTTTCACGTTGACCGTTTACGACACGATCCCGGATCCGGCCGGCAATCGCCTGGACGGCGAGAACAACGCCATTCAGCCCACCGACTTCCCGCTGTTCCCCAGCGGCGATGGTCAGCCGGGCGGAAATTTCGTGGCGCGGTTTACCGTCGATAGTCGGCCCGAGATTGGCACGTATGCCGCGGCCGACGTCTTTGTCGACGCCAACGGCAATTTCATCGCCGATCCGCAGGGGCAGAACAATGACTTCACGAATCGCGACCTGACGTTTTCCTTGGGCATCGTGCCGGCGCTCTCCGGCGTGGTCTCGCCGATGGGCATTCACGACACGGTCTTTGCCGGCAATTTCCCGGGAATTTTCCGCGACGAGGAAGTCATCCGGCCGCGCGCCGATGGCTTCGACAAATTGGCCGCTTACGGCTTCGACCCGGTCGTCGGCGGCTATCGCTGGCTGATCGACACCAACAATGACGGCATCATCGATCCGGCGGCCGGCGACTTCGCCACGATCCAGGGGGCCGGCTTTCAGATCAACGGGCTGCCGGTTGCCGGCAATTTCGACGGCAGTACGTTCAATGGCGACGAGATCGGCCTGTTCGACGGCACGAAGTGGTACTTCGACACCAACACCGACCACAAGATCGACGCCGGCGATCTGGTAGTGCCGTCGAGTTTGCGCGGCGCGCCGATCGTGGGCGATTTCAACGGCGACGGCGTTCTCGACCTGGCCACCTTCAAAGACAATGTCTTCTACTTTAATTTCGGCACGCAACCTGGCGGGCCCGGTACGCAGCCGGCCTGGAGCGGCAGCATCGACGCCACGATCAATTGGGGCCTGCCGGGCGTCTCGGAACTGCCCGTGGCCGCCGATATGAACCAGGACGGCATCACCGATATCGGGCTGTTCGTGCCCGCGCGAACCGGTACGTTGCCGATCAGTTCGGGCAATTGGTATTTCTTGATTTCCAACGACTTCAACGAGTATTTTCGCGGCGGCAAGCAGGTGACCGCCCTGAATCATCCATTCTCGCCGGCGCCGCTGGGCAACGATCTGTTTGCCCAGTTTGGTGACGCCTTTGCGCTGCCGGTGGTTGGCAATTTCGATCCGCCCATCACCGCGCCCACGTTGCCGGCGCCCCAGAGCCTTGCTCCGCTGCTGGGTTCGTCCACCGTGTCGGCGCAAACCGCCGGCGGCGACCAGTGGTACAGCGTCCAGCCGCTCCGGTCCGGCACGCTTTCGGTGAATGTTGCGTCCACTGGTGGCACGCTCGACGTGCACCTGTATGATTCGAATTACGCGCTCATGGGCAGTGCGTCGGCGGGCGATCCGGGACACGCGGTTCTGCAACAGACCGTCACGGCCGGAGAAACCTGCCTGGTGCGAGTCTCCGCAAGCGGCTCGGTCACGAGTCTGCAGATCTCGAATCAGATCTCCGACGTCGATCGGTTTGACACCTCGCGCAACGGAATCGTTAGCCCTCTGGACGCGCTGCGGGTAATCAACGATTTGATCAACACCGGCAGCCATGCCACGCCGCTGGACTCGACAAACCCCAAGTTGTATTTCGACGTGAATCTGGACGGCCGCATTTCGCCGCTCGATGCCCTGCAGGTGATCAACTACCTGGCAACGCATACCGGCTCGGCGGCGGCAACATCCGCGGCGCTGCCCACGTCGGTCATCAACGTGGCGGCCAGTGCGCCGAGTGCCGGCGCGGCAGTGGCCTTCGGGCTCTCGGTGACGAGTGCGGCCGGTTCGGTGGCACCGGCGGCGGGTTCGCCGAGCGTCGTATCGCAGGCAGCCGATGCGGTGTACGCGCAATTGGCGGCGCCGGTGGCGGCCAGCGCGTCTTCAGCGTCCCTTTCCGACGATTCCGACCCGGCCAACCCATCGACCGATTCCAGCTCGTCGGCCGACCTGGTGTTGGCGATGGATCCTGATTTGGACTGGGTCAGCTAGACCCATGAACCGGGGCCCCGAAAGGCCCTGGTTTGGGCACTAGCCGCGAGCCCGCTCGGTCGGGCTCGTGACTGCCGTCCTCGCCAGCCGGACGAGCCTCAGTTTTGGCCGGGAAACTGGGCCTTTTTTGAGCTTTGGCCGTTTGTCCAGTTCGGCCGTTTGCCACCTCGCGGAAGCCGGCCAAAAACGGTACAATTTGGGTTCCCAGTTTCCCGATTTTTTGGCCTCGCCGGCTCTTGCCGTTTGGACGGACCCGCAGTGGTAAATGGCATCCTCACGATCCCGTTGACAGGGAAGATTTCGCCTTCCTTCAGCCAGCCAAACGCCGCCGCGCACCCGCTGGCCGAGTTTGTCGCGGGCCCCGAAAACATCCTGGCCGTTACCGCCCTGCGGCCTTATTTAAATCGCACCGACATCCACTACAGCCCGCTGGTCCTGTACGGTCCACACGGCAGCGGCAAGTCGCATTTGGCGCACGGGCTGGCGGCCTGGTGGCGTCAACATTTTCCCACCGCCTGCGTGTCGTGTTCGGACGCGTCGGAGTTCGCCGACGCTTACGCCGCGGCGATTCAAGACCAGCGGCTTGACGCTTTTCGCCGTCAGACCCGCGACGCGGCGCTGTTTGTCCTGGAAGACCTTGGCCAACTCAGCGGCAAGCGCGGGGCCCAGCAGGAGCTGTTGCACGCGCTAGACGCCCTGGCCGAACGCGAGGCCCTGGTGGTTGTCACCGCGCGCTCGCTCCCCATGCACTGGCCGATCTTGTTGCCGAGCTTGCGCAGCCGGCTGTCGGCTGGCCTGGCCGTGCCGCTGGCCTTGCCCGGGCCGGCCACGCGACGGGCCCTCTTGGAACGCCTTTCGGCCGCGCGTGGAATCGCGCTGCCCAAGCGCGTGGTGCAAAGTCTGGCCGACGGGCTTAACGTCAGCGTGCCGGTTTTGATCGCCGCGGTGTTGGACCTGGAGTTGGCGGCGCGTGCCGGAGGGCCGGAGGCCGATTCGGATCACATCCGGCGGTTCATGGCCGAACAAGACAACGCCAAGGTGCCCAGCTTACGCGAGATTGCCGGGCTGACGGCCAAGTATTTTGGCCTGAGACTGGCGGAGCTGAAGAGTCCACGGCGACGCCAACCTCTGGTGGCCGGTCGCGGCGTGGCCATGTATTTAGCCCGGCAACTGACCGACAAAAGTCTGCAACAAATTGGCGAGTTTTTTGGCGGTCGGGACCATACCACCGTACTGCACGGCTATCGTCGCACCGAGAAACTGCTGGGGCGCGACCGAGCCACCAGGCAGGCCATCGCCGACTTGAAGAAACTACTGTTGGCACCATGAATACGATGTGGGAAATCTGTCGAGCACGGTCCGCTGCCCGCGGGGGATTTTCGGTTGCCAACATGCGCCCCGGATCGCCGCCGGACGATCTCCGATAGCCAACATCCCACGAACACGCCGGCAACGAACCTTCGACACTTTGTACACCACGATTTCCGAAAGAAAAATTTCCATAAACGACGCGACGCTCCACACTTCGGAAGTGGGCCAGCACGGTTATCGACATCACCGCTCCGGGGCTTTCTTACTACTACTAAAAAAACTTCATTAGCATAGCAATCAAGAAAGACCGGAGGACTCCGAGCGTCGGAGCCCCTGCATCCATGAAAGGCCATCGGACATGAAAGTCACCTGTGATCGCGAGTCGCTACTGGCTGCTTTTCAAACCGCCGCGGCGGTGGTACCCACCCGCAGTCCCAAGCCGATCCTGCAGAACATCAAACTGGAAGTTTCCGACAAGGGAGCTATCCTGCTGGCCACCGACTTGGAAATCGGCATTCGCATTCACGCCACGGGCATCCAGTCGCAGGTTCCCGGCAGCGCGATTTTGCCCTTGGGGCGGTTTGGCTCGATCTTGCGCGAAAGTTCCGACGAACTGTTGCACTTGGAGTCCGACGGACAGGCGACGCTGGTGCGCGGCGAGCGGAGCGAGTTCAAGCTGCCAGCCGAAAATCCTCAAGAGTTTCCGGCCGTGGCCGACTTCAACGAAAGTGCCTATCACGAACTCTCGGCGCGGCTGCTGCGCGAACTGATCAGGCGCACGATCTTTGCCACTGATAACGAAAGTAGCCGCTACGCACTGGGCGGCGTGCTGCTGGAAATGGGACCCGACAAAATCACGGGCGTGGGTACCGACGGGCGCCGGCTGGCCAAGATGGAAGTGCCGGCCAGAAGCGTTGGCGGCCATCAGTCGGGCGATAGCATGACGATCGTTCCGTCGAAGGCGATGCAGCTCATCGAGCGGGCGCTGACCGACGGCGACGCCGAGATTCAACTCGCGGCCCGAGCCAATGAGGTTTTGGTGCGCAGCCCCCGGGCCACGATTTATTCGCGGCTGGTCGAAGGACGCTTTCCGAAGTGGCGCGACGTGTTTCCACAGCGAACCCAGGTAGCCAAGATCGAACTGACGGTCGGACCGTTGCATTCGGCGGTGCGCCAGGCCGCGATCGTGACCAGCGAGGAAAGCCGGGGCGTGGATTTCAACTTTCAATCGGGCTCGCTAGTCTTGAGCGGCCGCGTGGCCGACGTCGGCCAATCGCGGATCGAATTGCCGATCGCCTACGATGGCCCGGCGCTGTCGATTTCGCTCGATCCGCGCTACGTGAGCGATTTTCTCAAGGTGCTGGACCCGGAAAAGACCATCACGATGGAATTGAAGGATTCCGAGAGCGCGGCGGTCTGCACCACGGACGACGGCTATGGCTACGTAATCATGCCGCTGGCCCGAGACCACTAGGGGCCGTCGAGAGGCGGCCGTTTCACGACGGTTTTTGAAGCTCAAGGAATTCGTTGGGTGAACGAGCGATGTCTTCCGGGCAACCGCGGCGCATTGGCGAGATTCTTTCGCAGTTGATGGCGCGCCGCGGCTATGCGCGCGTGCAATCCGGCGGAGCATGTGGCGCGGCCTGGCGCGAGGCGGCCGGCGAACCGCTGGCCGCTTGCACTCGGGCCACCATCGTGCGGCGAGGCGTATTGGAAGTACTGGTCAGCAATTCGACCATGATGCAAGAAATCGGTTTTCAAAAGGCGGCCCTGATCAAGCGACTGGCCGACTTGCTACCGGACGAAAACATTCGCGACCTGAAGCTGCGAGTCGGCCCCATTACCTGAACGATCGCGTCTGGCGCGAGTCGTTCGGGCGACGGATGCCCGCCGCCGCGGATGCGAGCATGGAGCCGATTTGGAAATGCGAGCACGGACGTTCCTGGTTGGAAGTTAACAGCAGAATCGAGATTTTCCGATGGTAGAAGAATTGAAACAACCCAGTAGTGCCCCAAGCGGCGAAGGCGCCCAAACGCCTGCGATGCCCGAATATCGCAAAGTGGAGTCGGACTACACCGCCGACGACTTGCAGCATTTGAGCGATCTGGAGCACGTGCGCGAACGGCCCAGCATGTACATCGGCGACACGACGCTCCGCGGCCTGCACCACCTGGTGTACGAAGTCGTCGACAACTCGATCGACGAGGGGATGGCCGGCTATGCCCATCAAATCCTGGTCACGATCAATAACGACGGTTCCCTGACGGTCGAAGACGACGGCCGCGGCATCCCGGTCGAAGTGCATGCGGACCTGGGGTTTTCCACGCTGCAGGGCGTGATGACGGTGCTCAAATTCGGCGGCAAGTTCAGTAAGGGGGCCTATCAAACCTCCGGCGGTTTGCACGGCGTGGGCGTGACGGTGGTCAATTTCCTGTCCGAATGGTGCGAGGTGGAAGTCCGCCGCGGCGGCCACGTCTATCAACAGGAATACGAACGGGGCGTCCCCACCGGCGACGTGCGCCGCATCGGCACCACCGACAAAGTGGGTACCAAGACGATCTTCAAACCCGATCCGCTGATCTTTCCCAACGCGAAGTTCGTTTACAACACGCTGTTTCGCCGCCTGCAGGAATTGGCGTTCCTCAACCGGGGAGTCAAGATCGTGTTTCGCGACGAGCGGACCGGCGACGGCGACACGTTTCAATACGATCGCGGGATCTTGCAATTCGTCGAATTCTTGAATCGGGCCAGCGAGCCGATCCACCCCGACATCATCTACATCGCCGGCCAATTCGACGGCGTGGACGTGGAAATTGCCATGCAGTATTCCAGCGAGTTCACGGAAAACGTGCACTCGTACGTCAACAACATCAGCACCACCGAAGGCGGCACCCATGTCTCGGGCTTTCGCGCGGCCCTGACGCGCAGTTTGAACAATTACGGCAAGAAAGGAAGCCTGTTCAGGGATCTGAACGTCGTCGGCGATGACTTTCGCGAGGGCCTGACCGCGGTCATTTCGCTGCGCGTGCCGGAGCCGCAGTTCGAAGGTCAGACCAAGACCAAGCTGGGCAACAGCGAAGTCGAAGGCATCGTGACCTCGGCGCTCGGCGATTTCTTGAACAAGTACCTGGAAGAAAATCCCAAAAGCGCCAAGGTGATCGTGCACAAGGCCCTGTTGGCCGCCGAGGCCCGCGAAAGCGCCCGCAAAGCACGCGAAATCGTCCGCGAGCGCAAAGGGGCCCTGGCCGGGCACGGATTGCCGGGCAAACTGCGCGATTGCACCAGCCGCGACGTCGAAAAGTGCGAGCTGTATCTGGTGGAAGGCGATTCGGCCGGCGGCAGCGCCGAGGGCGGACGTCTACGCGAGTTTCAGGCGATCCTGCCGCTGCGAGGCAAAATCATCAACGCCTACAAATCGCGCGAAGATAAAGTGTTGGCCAACGAAGAAGTGCGCAGCATGATCTCGGCCATCGGCGCCGGAATCGGCGAGGAAGCCGATCTGTCGAAACGCCGCTACGGAAAAATCGTGATCATGACCGACGCCGACGTCGACGGCTCGCATATCCGCACGCTGCTGCTGTGCTTCTTCTACCGCCAGATGTACGAACTGGTGAGCAAGGGCTACATCTACGTCGCCCAGCCGCCGCTGTTTCGCGTCAAGAGCAAGAAAGAAACTTATTACGTCCAAACCGAAGACGAGATGAAGACCCAGTTGCTCGAACTCGGCCTGGGCGACTCGCTGCTCGATGCGGGCGACGGCCGGCGCATCGAGGGCGAACAGATGGCCCAACTGGCCCGCACGCTGGCCGCCATGGAAGATTCGCTCGTGGCGCTGGAGCGCCGCGGAGTGAGCCTGCGGGCCCACGCGCTGCGACAAGACCCCCGCACGCTCAAGCTGCCGATCTATCACGTCTTTTTGGGCAGCCAGGAACATTGGTTCACAACCCGCGAACAGCTCGACGCGTTTCGCGCGCTGCAGGAGGAAAAAACCGGCGGCGAATTGGCCGTCTCCGACACCGAAGCTGGTCAATCGATGACCGAGGGCAATGGCCAGGCTCTGCGCACTCTGCATATCGTCGAACTGCACGAAGTCCGCACGATCAACAACATGCTCAGCGAACTGGCCAAGATGGGCTTCTCGTTGCAAGACTTGATTCCGCAAGATCGCACCGGCAGCGAAGACGCCCGTTTTCAGCTCCACCGCGGCGATCATGCCACCGGCCTGGAAGACCTGCGCGGGCTGCTGCCGGCCATCCGCGCCGCCGGCGAAAAAGGGCTCACCATCACGCGCTTCAAGGGCCTGGGCGAAATGAACGCCGAAGAACTCCGCGACACCACGCTCGACCCCAAGAACCGCACTCTGTGCCAGGTCACGATGCGCGACGCCGGGGCCGCCGATGATTTGTTTCGCATCTTGATGGGCGACAAAGTCGAGCCCCGCCGCGAGTTCATCGAAAAGCACGCCCTGGAAGTGCGCAATCTGGACGTGTAGCGATCCTTGCAGCGCGGTCCGTCTGGTGCGCCTGGCCGATCCGTGTTAGCCTCTCGCTTGGTGTTGGTGCCCGGGCAAGCTGGCCGATGGGGGATGCGTGCCATGATCAATGCGAATCTTCGCAACGAACAGGTCTGGCTGGCGGTCGGATCGTTGATGATTCTGGCCGTGGTTGCCTTGGCCGGAGCGCTGGTCTTTACGCGCGACGTGATGATCCCGTTCGTGCTGGCCATCTTCATCGCCACGGTGGTCTCGCCGGTCGTCGACTTTCAGATCGTGCGCTGGCGGATGCCCAGTTGGATCGCCATCACCAGCACGCTGTTGCTGGTGCTGGCGATCATGGCCCTGCTGGGCGTGGTGCTCATCGTGGCGGTTCAGACCATCGTGCAGGTGGCCGGCGAATACAGCGAGCAGGTTGTCGAACTGGCCAAAAAGTTGTTGGCCGAATTGAACGCGCGGCATATCCAGGTCGACCAGGCCCGCATTTCCGGCGAGCTCGAATCGCGTCTGCCGGGCATCATCACGCAAGCCGCCGGCACGGTCTCGGCACTGCTATCGAGCGGTTTTTTGATCGTGATCTTCGTCGTGTTCTTGCTGGTGGGGCGGAACCCGCGCGAGCGTCGCATCGACATCTACGCCGAGATCGAAGCCACGATCCGCGGCTACATCGCCACCAAAACCGCCATCTCGGCCGTGGCCGGCGTGCTGGTGTGGCTGATTCTCTGGTCGCTGGGGCTGCGGATGGCGCTGCTGTTTGGCCTGCTGGCATTTCTGCTGAATTATATTCCCAACATCGGCTCGATCATCGCTACCGTGCTGCCGATACCGATCGCGGCCACGCAGTTCCAGGATCCTTGGATGATTTTGGCCGTCGTGTCGCTGCCGGGCGTGGTCCACATCACGATTGGCAACTTCATCGAACCGCGGCTGATGGGCCGCGGCCTGGAACTGCACCCGGTGACGGTGCTCTTGGCGCTGGCCTTCTGGGGCCTGCTGTGGGGCGTGATCGGCATGGTGCTAGCAGTGCCGATAGTAGCGACGCTACGAATCGTGCTGGGCCGGTTTGCCACCACGCGCTCGCTGGGCAACCTGCTGGCCGGACGACTGCCTGGAGGGCGACCCATGGCACCGGCCGCATAAGCGTCGACAGCGCGGCTCGCCGCGATCCGGCACGGGAAACGGGATGGGTGCCGCCACGGAAATAGACAGCTTGACACCCGGCTTCGATGTTTGGTTCAATCTGGCCGGTCATGGAATGGCCAGCCCATTTCCGCTAGTGGGAAGGGAGTCCCTTCATGAGACGCGCGCATGTTGCGACGCTCGTTGCGATCGCCGCCGCGGTTGTCGCGCTGGCGGCCGACAACGACCCGCCGCCTCGCCTGAGTTATAATGACGGTACGGCCGAGGGCAAAAAGTGCGCGGCTGGCTCCGGCGAGCTTATGGCCTTCACTCTGCCGGACGAAACCGCGAAAATCGCGGGCCTGCGCATTCACGGCTCACGCTACGGCACGCCGCAGCCGCCCAAGGAACACTTCACGATCTACTTTCTCAACCGGGACCTGTCCAAGACAGTCGCCACGAAGACCGCGCCCTACGCGGCCTTCAGGCGAGGACCGGAAAAATGGGTGGAAATCAAGTTTCCCGAACCGCTGGCGGTGCCGAACGAATTCTGGGTTGCGCTTGATTTTCGTGCCGAGCGAGCCAAGGGGGTCTATGTAAGCATCGACGAGAGCACCGACGGCACGCACTCGCGCGTCGGTCTGCCCGGCATGGACGCCAAGGAAATCGGCGCCGACGGGGATTGGATGATCGAAGCCGTTTTGACGAAGTGATACCGCCCCACCGACTCCTGCCCACGGTAATTGCATGATACGAAAACCCCGGGGCTCGATCGCCTGGTTGCTCGTCTGCTGGGCGGCTACAGCCCATGCTTCGCAACCCGCGCCGCCGCCGGTCGTCGAAGGCCCGCTGGCCGCGCGGCTGGACGCCTGTTTGGATCAGCACGCCCACAACGGATTCAGCGGTTCGATACTCGTGGCCCAAGAGGGCCAGGTGATTCTCTCCAAGGGCTATGGCGTGGCCGACCGGAGCCGCAAAACCCCCGTCACCGCCGACACGGTTTTTGACATCTGTTCGCTCAGCAAGCAGTTTACCGCCGCGGCGATTCTCAAATTGGAAATGCAGGGGCAATTGCAGGTCACGGACCCCATCGACAAATTCTTTGCCGGCGTGCCCCCCGATAAACGCCGCATCACGCTCCACCATCTGCTGACGCACACCGCGGGCCTGCCAAACATTCTAGGAGACGACTCGCCGCCGAATTCGAGAGAGGAAATGCTGCGCGAGGCGCTGGCTTTGAAGCTGCGCTTTCAGCCCGGCCAGCGCTGGGCCTATTCCAATCTGGGCTACAGCCTGCTGGCGGCCGTGGTCGAATTGCGCTCCGGCGTATCCTTTGAACGGTTCTTGCGCGACAACGTGTTCGAGCCGGCCGGGCTGTCCGAGACCGGCTTTCGACTTCCAGACTGGCCCCCCGACGCGATCGCGCACGGCTATCGCCGTGGCGCCGATCTGGGCAGTCCGCTGGCGCATCACATGGCCGCCGACGGACCGTATTGGAATCTGCGCGGCAACGGGGGAGTGCTCTCCACGGTCGGCGATCTTTACCGCTGGCATGTGGCGCTGCAAGACGAGAACGTCTTGTCCCAGGCGGCCAAGGAAAAATACTTCGCGCCGCACATGCGTGAAGACGCCACCGACCAGAGATTCTACGGCTATGGCTGGACGATGACGACCACCAACCGCGGCACCAAGCGCATCGGGCATAGCGGCAGCGACGGAATCTTCCGCTCCGATTTCGCCTGGTATCCCGATGAGAACGTGCTGTTGATCATCACCTCCAACGTCGCCGAACAAAGCTGCCTGAGCGTCGAGCGGCATCTGCTGCCGATCATCTTCGAGAAATGACGCGCCGGCCACGCGGCCCGAGCGATCCTGCTTACAAGCGCCCGAGCCACGGGTTACACTAACGGTCCGGGCTCCCCATTCTGCTTGGGATTCGTATACGGGCTGTCGATGATGATTGATCGCGCGGAAGCAAACGGTCTTTGGCATTGCTTATTGGCGTGCCTCGTGTTGGCCGGCGTCGGCGCGGCCGCTTCGTCGTCGTCCGCCGGCCCGCCGAACGTCGTGTGGATCGTGATCGACGATTTGGGCTGGGCCGATCTGGGCTGTTACGGCAGCAAGTTCTATCGCACGCCGAACGTCGATCGCCTGGCGGCCGAGGGCCTGCGCTTCAGGCAGGCGTATGCCGCCTGCCCGGTTTGCTCGCCCACGCGGGCCGCGTTGATGACCGGCAAATATCCTGCCCGATTGCACCTGACCGACTACATCCCGGGCCAGCGCAATGTGCTCAAACACAAAATGCTCCGGCCCGAATTCCTGCAACAGTTGCCGTTGGAAGAAACGACCGTCGGAGAACTGCTGCACGGCGCCGGTTATGCCACCGCGGCGATCGGCAAATGGCACCTGGGCGGCACCGGCTTCGAGCCGACGCGGCAGGGTTTCGACGTTGGCATCGGCGGCACCGCGGCCGGTTCGGTGGCCAGTCATTTTGCACCTTATTTACGCGACGGCCGGACACTGCCCGGCCTGGAAGATGCGCCGGCCGGCGAATACATGGCCGATCGCCTGACGACCGAGGCCGAGAAATTCATTGAAGCGAATCGGCAGCGGCCATTTTTCTTGTATCTGGCCCACTATGCCGTCCACACGCCGATGAACGCCAAGGCCGAGGCGGTCGCCCGGTACGAAGCGGCGCCCAAGCCGCCGGGCCTGCAAAACAATCCCGTCTATGCGGGGATGATCGAAAGCATGGACGAAAGCGTCGGCCGGATCCTCGGCAAGCTCGAGACTTTGAAACTGTCTGAGAATACTCTGGTTGTCTTCACGTCCGACAATGGCGGCCTGGCTACCGCCGAAGGCCCCCACACGCCGGCCACGAACAACGCGCCTCTGCGCGAAGGCAAAGGATATCTTTACGAAGGCGGCATTCGCGTGCCGCTGATCATCAAGTGGCCCGCCGAGATCAAGCCGGCGACCACCTGCGACACGCCGGCGATCAGTTGCGACCTGCTGCCAACCATTGCCGATATCTGCTCGCTCGGCGTGGAACACTCGATCGACGGCGTCAGCCTCCGGCCACTGTTAAAGGGGGACAAGACGCTCAAGCGCGACGCGCTCTATTGGCACTATCCCCACTACAGCCCGCAAGGCGGCAAACCGGGCGGCGCGATCCGCGTGGGTGATTTCAAGCTGATCGAATTCTACGAACAGTCCCGGCGCGAGCTGTATAACGTGGCACAAGACACTAGTGAGAACACGAACCTGATCGACCAGGATCCAAGGCGCGCCGAGAGCATGGGGGCGAGCTTGGCGGCCTGGCGTCAATCGGTCGACGCCCACATGCCGCAGCCCAACGCCCAGTTCGTGCCTGACACGCAGGCTGCCGACGGCACGATCACTCTGCCGGCCGAAACGGCCGACATCCACGGCGTGATGGTCCGCTACGAGCCGCTGCCGCACAAAAACACGATTGGGTTTTGGGTCCGCGCCGACGACTGGGTAAGTTGGGATTTTCGGGTGACCCGGCCGGGAGAATTCCGCTTGGAGATTTTGCAAGGCTGCGGCCCCGGCAGCGGCGGGAGCCAGGTCGATTTGACCGTGGCCGACCAGATCGTCACGACGACGGTGCAAGAGACCGGGGGCTTTCAAAAATTCGTCGCCCGAGCGATCGGCGTCGTCAAACTTGCTCAGCCGGGCGACTATACGCTCTCGGTCAGGCCGCGCACCAAGCCGGGCGCGGCCGTGATGGATTTGCGGCAGGTCCGCATGACGCCCGTCGCATCGCCTTAATAAATCGCGCTGTTTGCCCCCGGGCTGTATCCGCGGCTGCGCTTAGGAGCTCGGCCGCGGATATACGTGAAACCCGGCAATGGTCAGGCCGACGCGGTACAGCGCGTACGGCCGTTTGGTGCCGGCCGTTTTCGGCTGGGGTCCGGCGCCGGTGATGTAGAGCGTGGCGGCTTCTTTGCCGATGCCGAACACGCAATTGCTTGGCTCGCCCGGCGTGGCGATCCACGCCAGGTGTTCGCCCCGTGGACCGAACACGAAGATGCCGGCCTCCGCGCCGCCGCCAGCGGTGGCGTAGATATCGCCTTGCACGTCGAGCGTCATGCCGTCGATGCCGCGCCGCTGGGGCCCAAAATCGTGAAGCACGCGCTTCTCGGCCAGCGTGCCATCGGATTGCACGCTGAAGGCCAGCAATTGATGCGCCCCCTGGGGCTGATTGCTGTTATCGGCCAGATAGACGGTCTTGCCGTCGGGCGTGATGATGATGCCGTTCGGCTTTTGCACGTCGCGCGTGGCCACGCGCACGCTGCCGTCGGGATGGACCAAAAACACGGATTCGAAATCCAACTCGCGCGGCTCGTCGCCCACATATCGCGGGTCGGTGAAATAGATATCGCCGGTCGTGGTGATCGCCAGGTCGTTGGGGCTGTTGAACCGTTTGCCTTCGAAACGCTCGATCAGCGCGCGGACGTTGCCCTGGCGATCGGTGAGCGAGATTCTGCGGTTGCCACCGGGGGCGGCTCCTTCGCAGGCGATCAGGTTGCCCCGCGGATCGAATTTCAAGCCATTGGATTTGCCGCTGGGGTCGCGAAAGACGGTTGTTTTTCCGGAGCGCGGATCGAAGCGCATGATGCGGTTGCCGATGTCGGAAAACAGGATCGCGCCATCGGCGGCCGGAGCCGGACCCTCGGTGAATTCACCCTCGTTCCACAACAGTTCGACCCGCGCGCCAGGTGGTACGATCTTGTCCTGCGCCGTCGGCCGGAATGCGCCGGGCTCCGACGGATCGGCTGCCCAGGCCAACGAGGCGAACAGCCCAATCACCAGCGCCGCAAACGCGCCGCTCATCGCACGAAAAACGTTGCATGACATGACCGGTTCTCCAGAAAGGCCCACCGCGGCATCGCAAGGCTCGCTCCTTGGCGCGCCTGTCAAAGCCTATACCGGCGGCAGGACCGGCACAACCCGCTCTGCCCGTGCGACGCGGCTGTACCGCGGCCGCTCAAACGAAGTTATGCCGGGAAACCCATAGGGTATGTTTGCATAGGAAACCGCGCCATCGGCCCGTTTCCGACTCGACACATCCAAAATCCAAAAATCGGCGAGGGCCGGAAGATCGTGGATTTCATGCTGGCAATCGCGGCTCTGGTCGGCCTGTTTTGGATGGGGGTCGTGATGTTGCGCGGCGGACTCGTCGGAGGGGCGCTGGCGGTCCTGTTGGCCGGCAGTTGCTTCGGCCACCCGTTCTTTAACGTGCCCCTGGGTCCGTTGCCGCTGACGGCCGACCGGCTGCTGCTGGTGGTCTTGCTGGTCCAATACCTGCTCTATCGACGCTGGGGTTGGACCGATCCGAAACCGCTTGCAAAAACCGACTACCTGCTGGCCGCGTTTCTCATCGTGCTGGTGGCCAGCACGTTTTCGCACGATTTCCAATATCGAAAAGCCCAGCCGCTGGCCCAACTGGTGTTTTTCTATCTCATGCCGGTCGTCCTGTATTGGATCGCCCGGCAAACCGAATGGACGGCCCGCGGCGCGTGGTGGTTGTTGACGTCGCTGGCGGTCTTCGGCGTCTACTTGTGCGTCACCGCCGTGGCCGAAACGCACCAGGCTTGGGCCCTGGTGTTTCCCAAGTATATTGGCTCCAGCGAGGTGCGCGAGTTTTTGGGGCGCGGTCGCGGGCCGTATTTGAATCCGGTGGCCAACGGCATGGTGCAGACCCTGGGGCTGTGCGCGGCTCTGATGTGGTGGCCGCGGCTGAATCGTCCCGGCAAGCTCCTGCTGCTTGCCGTCTTGCCGGTGTTCGCCTGGGGCGTGTACAGCACGTTCACGCGCAGCGTTTGGATGGGCGCCGGTTTGGGAATGTTGATCGTGCTGGCTCTGAGCACGCCACGCAATTGGCGATTGGCCGTGTTGAGCAGCGCCGCGTTGGCTTTGGTCGTCGTTTCGGCCGTCAGTTGGGAAAACTTCGTGGCGTTCAAGCGCGATAAGGATGTGAGCGTGGAAGACGTGGCCGAATCGGCGAAGTTGCGCCCCATCCTGGCCACGATCGCCTGGCACATGTTTTTGGACCGGCCGATTTTGGGCTGCGGCTACGGACAATACATCCAGGAAAGTCCCGCCTATCTGGCGGATCGGAGTAGCGACTTGTCGCTGGAAAAGGCGCGGCCGTATGTGCAACACAATGTGTTTCTCGCGCTGTTGACCGAAACCGGCCTGTTGGGCATGAGCCTGTTCATCGCGCTAATGGCGTCCTGGACGCGCACCGCCTGGCGACTGTGGCGCAGCGAGTCGGCGCCCCCCTGGGTGCGACAGACGGGCTTGCTTTTCATGGCCCTCGTGGGCATCTACCTGCCCAACGCCATGCTCCACGACGTCTCGATCATCCCGATGGTCAACATGCTGCTATTCTTCTTCTCCGGCGCGATCATGGGCTTGACCCCCTGGCTGGCGCCGGCCGCCAGCACCGCCGAGTTGAAGCTGTGGATGCCCGACGCCGAACTGGCGATGAGTTCGCGCTAACCAGGCGGCGAGCAGCTTGGCTTCCGGCTAGGGGCTTACGGTCGGAATCATCCCCGGCAGGACGTAAGCTTGCAACAGAGTGAGCAGGCCGACCAGGCCGGCCAGCGCGATGCTGTGCGGGAACACGAATCGCAGGATTCTGCCCTCGCCGCCGGTTTGCTCGGTGGCCACGGCGGCCACGACGATGCTCTGGGCGTCGATCATCTTGCCCATCACGCCGCCGGTGCTGTTCGAGGCCACGATCAAAATGGGATTCAGCCCCAATTGCTCGGCGGTGATGCGCTGCAGGCTGCCGAACAGCGCGTTGGACGAGGTGTCTGATCCGGTCAGGGCCACGCCCAGCCAGCCCAACAGGGGCGCGAAAAATGGATACAGCCAACCGGTCCTGGTAAACGCCAACCCCAACGTGGCGTCGCCGCCGCTGAATTTCGTGACGAAGGCCAGGGCCAACATACAGGCGATGGTCAACAGGGCCCAGCGCATCTTCGCCAAGGTCTCTGCGAATTGGCGAACAAAACCGGCCGGCGGAATATGCAACCAGATCGCCGAGAGCACCGCCGCCAGAAAAATGCCCGTGCCGGTGCTCGACAGCCAATTCAAATCGTAAATCGCTTTTTCCGGCTCGGCGGCCCGATCCGCGCCGCCCTCCAGCGCCACGACCGGAGCGGTGCGAAAGATCTTGTTGTGCAGCGCCGGCATCTCCCACGAAAAGGTGCTCGCGCCGGCCAGAATGTTCGGCCGCGCCGGATCGCCGCCGTTGAGCACTTTGCGGAAATCCGGACCACCCCACAAGAAAACCAAGATCGACAGCAATACCCAGGGGACCCAAGCATGCGCGATCTGGCGGCGAGAGAGTCGCGGCGCTGGGCCCGCGGCGGCCTGCGCCGGCTCGTCGGCAAATCGCCAGACTTCTTTCGGCTGCCAAAAGCGCAAGAAGATCGTCAGGCACACCAACGACCCCAGCCCGCCAACCACGTCCACCAGCGTCGGGCCGTGGAAATTCGCGGTCAAGAATTGGATGCCGGCGAAGCTGCCACCGCAAACCAAAATGGCCGGCCAGCAACCGACCACGCCCCGCCAGCCCGACATCGTGGCCACCAGCCAGGCCGGCACGATCAGCGAAAAGAAAGGCAACTGGCGGCCGGCCATTTGGCTCAGCGCCATTTCATCGAGTCCCGAGATTTTCGCCAGCGTCGTAATTGGCGTGCCCAAGGCGCCGAAGGCCACCGGCGACGTGTTGGCCAACAGGGCCAACCCGGCCGCATACAGGGGCGAAAAGCCCAGGCCGATCATCAGGGCCGCCGAGATGGCCACCGGCGTGCCGAAGCCGGCGGCGCCCTCGACGAACGTGCCGAACGAAAATGCGATCAACAACGCTTGCATCCGTCGATCGGGCGAGATCGCGGCCACCGAATGCCGCACGACTTCGAATTGTCCCGATCGAACCGTCAAATGAAACAGAAAGATCGCCGCCAGCACGATCCAACCAATCGGCAGCAGACCAAAGCAGGCCCCGTACAGGGCCGATGCCAGCGCGGCCGAGACCGGCATTCCAAAGCCAATCGTCGCCACGGCCAGCGCCACGACCAGACCCGACATCGCCGCGCGCGGCGCCGATTGGCCCGCCACCAACAGCCCGAACAACACCAGGATCGGCGCGCCGGCCAACAAGGTCGACCACCAGGCCGAGGCCAGCGGATCATAAACTTGCACCCATTCCATCCGCAAAACTCCTGCAGGTGCGCAGAACGCCAGAATTGGCGCTATCCGCCCGCGCGATCGGCTGCTAGTCTACAGGCTGTCACGATCGACGAAAATGACCGGCCCTTGATGAGTGGGTGACCGCATGGCAAAAAACCGCAAGGCGGAGGTCGACGCCGCACAGCAGCAACTCGACTTCGCAAAACATAAATATCAACTCGTGCTCGACACGAGCCTCGGCAAGATCGCGCTGGACATGCATCCCAACGTGGCCCCCGGCCACTGTAAAAACATGCTGGGCCTGGCCAAAATCGGCTTTTACGACGGGCTGATCTTTCACCGCGTGATCAGCGGGTTCATGATCCAAGGCGGCTGCCCCGAGGGAAGCGGCACCGGCGGCCCGGGCTATACCATCAAAGCCGAATTCAACGCCACGAAACACGAGCCGGGCACGCTCTCGATGGCCCGCAGCACTGACCCCAACTCGGCCGGATCGCAGTTCTTCGTTTGCCTGGAGAGCGCCCCGCACCTCGATCGTCAGTACACGGCCTTCGGCAAAGCGGCCGATGCCGACAGCCTGGCCGTGGTGCGCAAAATCGGCGCCGTGTCAACCGCCGCCCAGGATCGCCCGGCCAAACCCGTGACGATCAACAAGGCGACCGTGGTCGAAACCCCGATCGGCTAAATCGGCAGCCCACGCCCGCCGCGCCGCATTGAATCACCGCTTGCGGCTTAGCAGCGCTTATATCAATCCCAAATCCTCGTACAGCGCCGCCAAAAATCCGCGAATCCGCACGTCGTGCTTTCGCTCGCCCGGCATGCCGTTGAAGACAACCGCCACGACCAGCTTGCGGTCGGGATCGGCAAACCCAACCGACGATTGGCTGCCACCGAGGCCGAACGTGCGTGGCGAGCTGTATTTGCCGTAGCCGTAGGGCACCGTCTCGACGCCGTAGCGATTCGAGTCGACGATCATTCCCAGGCTCCAATCCAACACGTGCTTGAACGTCTCGTCGAACATGCCGACGCGCTGCGGCGTGGTCAATAGCGCGACGCTCTCCGGCGAGAGCACGCGCCTGCCCGCCAACTGGCCACCCTCCAACAGCATCTCGTAGAAGCGGGCCAGGTCGTGCATCGGCCCGTGGGCATTGCCGCCGGGCACGCAAACGCCGGCTCCCGAGGCCGAGTCGTAGCGGTGCGCGTAGGGCTCGGCCTTTTCCAGGTGCTGCATGATGCCGAAACGATCGCAGTACGCCTGATATTGCGCCAGCGGAATGCCGATCCAGGAATCGATCATGCCCAGCGGCAAAAAAATTTCGTCTCGCACGTAGTCCGAGTAAGTTCGCCCATCGACGCGACGCACCACTTCGCCCAGGATGTACCAACTCGTAAACGGGTGGTAGCCGGCTTTCTGGCCCGCGATCCAGCGGGGCTCGGGCCTGGCGGCGCAAATCCGCGCGATGATCTCACTCCACGATGACCGCGGCCAGTCGATGTCGACCCAGCGAAATCCGCCCGTGTGGGTCAACAAATGCCACAGCGTGATGTTCTCTTTGCCGTGCTCGGCAAATTCGCTTACATGCCTGGCGACCGGATCGTGCAGGTCGAGCCGGCCGCGCTCGTAAAGTTGCAGAATCGCCGCGGCCCCGACCGGCTTGCCCGCGGAGAGCCAGAGCATGATCGTATCGGCCGTCATGGGCACGCCGGGCCGGGCTTCGCCGATGCCGAAATCGGCCAGCGTGTTTCCGTCCAGCACGACGCTGAGCTGCGCGCCGATGTGTAAACCGACGCGGATGCCGTTTTCGATCGCGGCGCAACTGCGCGGCAGAATTTCGCGAGGCGCCGTGGCCGGCGGAGGCGAACCATTCATGGCGAGCGGCTCGAGGGTTTCGGGGAAACCCCTGTATCGTAGGCAAGCTGTCCCGGCGGCCCAAGGCCTAACGTTGCTGGTGACGGCGCGCCCTCGGCGAAGCCGCGATCACACTTGCCTGGATTCTTCGATCGCGTGTTGAATCAGCGTCAGCAGCGCGTTGGGATCGTAGGGCTTATGGACGAAGTAGCGGCAGCCGGCGGCGCGGCAACGGCGGACGATGTCGCTATTTTCCATACCGCTGAGGATGATGATCGGGATCTCGCAGGTTGTTTCGTCGTCGACAAGTTGCTGACAGAGTTCGAAGCCGTCGACGTCGGGAAGTCCCAAATCGAGCAACACGAGATCGGGTTTTTCGGCTTGGGCCAGCGCTCGGGCCAATTGACCCGAGCCGGCGATCGTGGTGACAAACCCCAGCCGGCTCAGGCGAAGACTGAGCACGTCGGCCAAAGCCTGATCGTCGTCGACGATCAGAATGGAATGTCGCCGCGCGCCGCAATCGGCCGGCGAGGCCTTTTCGAGGGGTCGGCTTAACATGGCTTGATGCCTGGAGTGTTGGCAGAGGTCCGCTGGGTCGAAGCGAGGACCTGAGGCTGGGATATAAAATCACAATCGGCGAGCGTGGAAAAGATAGCCCCCGCGGGGCGCGAGGTCCAATCGGGCGGGGGGAGAAACCCGCGGATTTCAACGCGGACCCTGCCGACCGTGCCGGCTTTATCGCTTATTCCAGTCCAGCCCGGCCATCGAAGCCAGCGCCAGCTCCAGGGCGTGCGTGCCGTCGCGCTTGTGTCCGCGTGCCGCCAGCGAGATATAGAGCTGATGCGCCAAGGCCAGACCCGGCATCGATAAACCCATGCGTTTCGATTCGGCCAGCGCAATGCCCATGTCCTTGATAAAGTGCTCGACCATGAATCCCGGGGCGAAATTGCCGTCGATGATGCGTGGGCCCAGATTCGATAACGACCAACTGCCGGCGGCGCCCGAGGCGACCGACTCGAGCACGACCTTCAAATCGAGGCCGGCGCGGTAGCCGTAGAGCAGGGCCTCGCAGACGCCGACCATGCCGGCGGCGATCAGGGTCTGATTGACCATTTTGGTGTGCTGGCCGGCGCCTGGGCCGCCCTGGTGCACGATCGTTTTGCCCATCGCCTGCCAACAGGGCGCCAGCGCGTCGACCGTTTCCTTGTCGCCGCCGATCATGATCGACAATCGGGCTTCGCGCGCGCCGACGTCGCCTCCTGAAACCGGCGCGTCGACGCTGTGCACGCCCACCTTCTTGGCCGCCGCGGCGATCTCGATCGCCAGCGACGGCTCGCTGGTGGTCATGTCCACCAGGATCGTGCCGGGCCGGCTTCCCGCCAGGGAGCCCTCAGGTCCCAAGGTCACCGCGCGCACGTCGGCCGGAAAGCCGACAATGCTGAACACCACGTCGGAGGCCTCGGCCACGGCTTTGGGCGTCTCGGCCCAGCGGGCTCCCCGATCCAACAGCGTCTTGGCCTTGTCGCGCGTGCGGTTGTAGACGGTGGCCGAAAAGCCCGCGGCCATCAGATGGCCGCACATGCTGCCGCCCATCACGCCGGTGCCGATCCAACCGATGCGCGTTTCGCCGGGAACGATTTTCTTGACTGCCATGGCGGTTATTTCCCGAGGAGTGCGTTGATACGAGGGGCCGCGGTTCTGCCAGAAAACCGCCGCGACGGCATTCTACCAGCGAGATTCGGGGCGCTGAAGGATCTCGCTGAGGATCACGGCCTGCTTGAGGTTTTTTGGGTCGGCCAACCATCCGGTTAACGTCGCGGAGACCGCCGAGGGCTCGGCCCGGTCGGTGACCGGTTCGGCATCGGTGGCCGGAGTCGCGCTGGTCTTGGGCGCCGAGTCGCCCAACGTGCCCACGTGCCGGTCGAACGACTTCTGCAGATGTTGCTCCATCTCTTGGTCGGCGCGCACGATGTCGTCGGCCAAATGCTCTGCCCGCTGCGTGAAGCCGCGGTTGGCCATATGTTTCTCCACCGAGGCCGACACCGAGCTGAGCTCGCGCTGCTCGATCGGATGGACGTCGACGGGCTGTTCGCGTGGGGGCGGCTTGGGTGGCGTTTTCGCGGTCGGCACGCGCCGCGAGCGGTCGCCGCGCCGATCGTTGGCCCGCTTGAGAAACTGTTCGATCTCGGCGTTGAGTGGCGAAGGATTGGCCGGCGGCACTCCGCCTGCCTGAGGCGGCCGCAACGGCCGCTCGCCTTTTGCGGGCGGCCGGCGCTGCGGGTTGTTGCGCCCCGGGGGCGTATTGGGTTTGGACGATGAGATCAGGTAATTGAGAACATAGATCACGATGAACACCAGTGGAATGATGAAACTCGTCCACTCGCCGGCGGCCAAAAGCACGACACCACGGAACATGGAGATTTCTCCTTGCCGGTTCGCACCGACGCGCTAGGACTTGGCGGCGGGCACGCCGGCGATCGACTTGCGCATGTCGGTGTCGGCTTGCACGTTGCGCAGCTTGTAGTAGTCCATGACACCCAAGTGTCCTTCGCGAAATGCCTTGGCGATGGCTCGGGGAATCTCGGTTTCCGCTTCCACGACCTTGGCCCGGCTCTCTTCGATCTGCGCGATCATTTCCTGCTCCTGAGCCACGGCCATGGCCCGGCGGCCCTCGGCGTTGGCCCGCGCCACGCGCGTGTCGGCCTCGGCCTGGTCGGCCTGCAGCCGGGCGCCGATGTTGTCGCCGACGTCGATATCGGCAATGTCGATCGACACGATCTCGAACGCGGTCTGCGAATCGAGCCGGCGAGCCAGCACCGCCTTGGAAATGCGGTCCGGGTTTTGCAGGACTTGCGTGTGCGAATCCGACGAACCGATCGCGCTGACGATGCCTTCGCCCACGCGGGCGATGATGGTCTCTTCGGTGGCTCCGCCGATCAACTGATTCAGATTCGCGCGGACCGTCACGCGGGCCTTGACTTTCAATTGAATGCCGTTTTTCGCCACCGCGTCGAGCGACTCGCGCGCCGCGCCCCGCGCCGGACAGTCGATCACCTTGGGATAGACGCTGGTCTGCACCGCTTCCAGCACGTTGCGCCCCGCCAGGTCGATGGCCGTGGCCAACTTGAAATCGAGGTTGATGGTCTTGGCCTTCTTGGCCGCGATGATCGAGCGAATGACCAAGGGCACGTTGCCCCCGGCCAAATAATGGGCTTCCAGCGTCTTGCTGGTAATGCCGGTCTCGTCGGTCAACCCGGCCTGAACCGCCATGATCTTGCTGCGCACGATGACCGTCGGATTCACTTTGCGAAACCTCATGCCCAACAGATCGAGAATCCCGATCCGAGCGCCGGTCGTGACCGATTGGATCCACAAGCGGAAGTAGAGGGTAAAAACCGCGAACGCGACCAGCATGAAGACCACCATTGCGCCGACGCCAACCAATAGGACGAGCTGTTGGACCGACGGCGATTGAGCGAGCAGTGGCAACATGGCGATTTTCCTCGTGGCGTGGCCGGCAGCGGGGGTGGTTATCCCACGTATTGTCCGGGGGCCGGCCCGAGAGTGTCAAGCCAATGGGTCTTCCAACGAGTCCAAACCCAAGGATTCGGGGGACTGCGAGAGCACGTCCTCCGAGGAAGGAGGCTGATCTTCGGCCGGCCGGACCACCACCCGATTCCCACGGACCTCGATCACCCGTACCCGCTGACCCGATTCGATCGGCATGCCCTCGCTCAGAGCGTCGAAGGTCTGTCCGGAGATCTCGACCGCCCCACTAGGCAGCATTACGGATTTGGCCACGCCGTATTTGCCCACCAATTGTCGCAGCGTGCGCCGCTGGGGCGAATCGGGCAGCACTTCCTCGCTGCTGGGTAGGTCCAGCAGCAACCGGCGACCCATCGGCGTCTTGGGCCACCAATGGAAGGCCATCGCCAGGGCCGTGGGCACGGCCACCGCGGTGATCGCCAGGAAAAGGAAGCCGATCTCCGGACCGCGGTGATAGAACGCCAGGATGATCCCGGCCATCAGCGAGGCAATCGACAAAACCCCCAGAACGCCGCCCGAGGGGATAAAAACCTCGACCGAAACCAGGATCAGTCCCAAGAGCAGCAGCAGCGCGGACCAAACCAGGGGATCCATGAAAGTGCGAAAATGGGGTGAGTTGATGCCCGGAGTCGAAATGGAGCTTAGTCGATTTTGGCGCGACTGGCTACACTCTGCCGCTGGCCGAGCGCACCACGACCCGGTTGCCTTGTACGGCCACCACGACGATTTTGGCGCCGCGGCTGATCACCTCGCCATCGGCAATAACGTCGACGAGTTGGCTGCCAAAGCGTGCTTTCCCCGAAGGAACGAGTTGCGTGATCGCAAGGCCGTGCTGGCCCACAAGATGCTCGAAATCCACCATCGCCTCGCGATGCGACAAATCTTCGAGCTCCGCGTCGCTGGGCGGCTCGAGCATCATATGGCTGAAAAAGGGCGAATGGGGCAAATAGCGGCGCATGAGCATCGCCGAGACCACGATTCCCAGGCTGACGCCGACCAGGCCCAACAACGAATTTTGAAGTTGGGTCATCTGATAATCGTTGTGGGGCAGCACGAACGTCTGGCTTGCCAGCACCACCGAAGCGATGACCAGCAACCCGCCGCCCAGGCCAAAAATGGCCGAGCCCGGCAACACGAAAAACTCCAGCAGAATGCAGCACACGCCGGCCGCGAACAACAACACCTCCAGCCATCCGGCGGTGCCCTTGAGATGCTTGCTCCAGAAGTAAAGCAGGAAACAAATGCCGGACACGAACCCTCCCACGCCGATGCCCGGGGCCTGCAATTCTGCATACAAAGCCGCGCCGCCAATCAACAGCAACAGCCAGGCCACGGCCGGCGCCGCCAAGGCGTCGATGAGATTGTCGGCCCAACCCGGCTCGGCCAGCACCAACTCGTTCTCCAAGCCGAAAAGCTGCTTGAAACCCTGGAAGTCTTGCACCGTGCGCCGCGCCAGGCCCAGTTCCTCCGCCCGGTCGCCCTGCAAGCGCAGCGGCCCGACCGGCCGAGTAACTTCCTCGCCCCGGTTCCAGCCATTGGGATCGCCCTGGAGTTGCAGTTCCGCTTCGGAAAAATAGTCGACCAGCCCGTCGCGGCGCTGAGTATAGCGAAACACCCGTATCTCCGGATCGATCAGCGCCGCGGTTAACGACCACGAGCGCGACTTCTTCGGACCCAGGCTGTCGCGCAGCGTCTCGCGGGCCCATTGAATGTCGTCGGGCGAGAAATTCTGCGCGCCCGAACCGCCCAGCACGGCGTTGTGGTGCATGACCAACTGATCGCAAGCCATGGCGATCAGCGCCGCGTCGGCGCGCGCCTCGGACGGCACGTAGGCCACGCTGCGGACCTTGCCGCGATCGAGATCGGCCAGATAGTTCGCCAGGTTCATGCTGTCGACCAACGAGCCGCCGGGGCTGTCGATCCACAGGCAAATGAAGTTGGCATCCTGGCCGTGTATCTGATCGTCGATCATCCGCTGGATGCGCGTGATCGACGCCCCGTCGATGGGGCCCTTGATCGCGATCCGCACGGGGCGCCAGCCGCCGAAGAGCGACGGATCGTCTTCCAGGGCGTCCGGCGAAAGCGACAGCATGGCGGCCAATGCCGCGCGGTCCTCCGCCAGGGAGGTCACGAATCCAAGTTCGCGCGCTTCGCGGCCCGAAAAGCGCGCCAACTGCCCCGGTCGACTCAGCACGGTCGGCGGTTGGATCGAGTGCTTTTGTTTCAAGGCATCGAGGTCCGAGCGTAACACGAATTCCCGACTGACTTCCGTCTCGACCTTGAGCACCTCGACCGTTTTGTCGAGCATGCCCAACGCGACTTCGCCGGGAATCGTGCGGCGGCGGTCGGCGATTTCCAGATACCCGCTGCGCATCGTCGCGCCGATCGCTTCCTCGGCCGGTTCGTCGATGCCCGCTTCGCCAATCTGCGCTTCGCGGGCCATGATGATTTCTTCGCACGCCATTGCTACCAAGACGGCGTGGCCTTGCAGCGCCTTGGGAATGTAGGCCACGGTCTTGGCCTTGCTCACTTCGCGACTCGACAGAAAACGGGCCAACTCCAGCGACCGGCTGAAATCGCTTCCCTGGCCGGTCTGGTTTTGCGCAGAGGAGAATTCGAGCACGAGCACCGGCCGGTCGCCGTCGGCCGACATATCGGCCAGGGCTCGCTGGACGGTCTGTATGACCTGCTTGTCAACGTTGCCCGTGATCGGCAGCGGAATCCGCACCAGGCGACCGGCATGCTGGGCCTTGGGGGCCGCCCGGCGAAGCGCCGCTTTGTCGTCTGGCCCCTTCGCGTCGGCCGCCAACAGGAACAGCCCGGCAATGCAAAGCGCCAGGCCGCCAAGGCTTCGCATCAGGCGTCGCAGCATGGCACGATGGACGGTGTTCGATAGCGCCATAGCAAGACCGCCACAACAGGACCGATAAGGCAACCGTGGATCAACCTAAATGCTTGTCACGGTATCGCTTAGACCTGATTATAGAGCTAGACCTGATTATAGAGCAGCGCCCAGAGGAGTCAAATATTGACGGGGTCCCGAGGCGCGCGCCGGCGTTGACTTGGCCGATAGCGGGCAACTACTTGCGCTTCGGCGGCGTCGCCGGGCGTTTGGCTTGCGCGGGCACGCCGGCGGGGGGCGGCGGGGTGTCGGCCGGATCGGGAGACTTTTCGACGACTTTCGTCCAGCCGAACGGCGTGATTGGCGGCAGGAAGTCGCCTTTGATGATTGCCAGCGGATCGTTCACCTTGGTGCTGGCAAACGCGTAGTCGGTGTTGTTCTTTCCGTCCGGCAGGAAAATTCGCAAACCGGTCGGCAGGCAGTCGCTATCGTTGAGGATTACCGTCGCGCTGCGAAAGTTCGCCGCGTCTTGTTGGAACTTGGGATGCGCCTCGAGCCAGATCGCCTTGCCGATCTGGTCCTTGGGCGTCACGTCGCGCATCCAGTAGCGGCGCTTCAATTGATCGGCCTTGGCGCCGAAGATGAACGGCAGCGGACCATCGGCGATCGCCTTGCCCTGCATCTCCGGCGGCAAGGGGCGTTCGATCAACTTCTTGTTTTTCGCGTCGAATTCGAAGATCGACTTGCCGTCGCAAACCCAATGGTCGAGCCCCACGGTTACCGTCACAAGCACGCCTTTGTCCGGATCCCATTCTTGAAGCTTCGTGATCTGGTACCGGCCCTGATCGGGCGACTTGTACTTGATCTCGCCGTAGCCTTCGGATTTCAAGAAATCCTTTGCCTTCTGGCAGAAAATTGGATCGAATTCCCACCGCGTAAAGGCGCATTTGAAAGTCTTCACCTTGTCGCTCTGCTGCTCCCATTTGATGAGAATCTGGTCCAACAATTTTTGCTGCGACTCGGTCAATACGAACGGCGCTGGCGGCGCAAGGTTCTTTATCGTGCCGCCCGCCGCCTGGCCGCCCGGCGCCGAGTCCGGTGCGCCCTGGCCACGGGCGGTGGAATTTTGGGGACGCGCGTTGGAGGCCGGCTGCGCGTCGGTTCGGGACTGGCTGCGTGGAGCCGTGCGCGACGGCGAGGAACTCGCGCCGCCCGAACCGGTTTGTCCATGGGCGGCGGAAACCAGGGATTCCATGGCAGCCAGCACAAGCACGGCCGCCCAACGGTGGTTTTTCGAGTGCATGGATAACGACATCGTGAGACAGGAGGTGGCTTCCACGGCCGGCAGCGGATCGTTGCTTTTGTCCGGCCCCAAGGCGGCGGAATATTAGCAATAACGCCCAAAACCCCCTAGGTCGATTTGCGCTCCAATGGGGTGCAAATCTGAGGGGACGAAGCCCTTCGTCGAGCCCTGCTAGCTCGCCGTCCTGGCGACATTGGCCGCGGCGTCGGGCGGCGGAGACCGGC
>JBGQKM010000022.1:0-30936 GCA_041499515.1 Planctomycetia bacterium
CATCGCGCCGTTCGAACGCGTCTTCGGCTTCACCCTGCTAGGCACCCAAACCATCCAAACCATCAACCGCTTCCCCTTGGGCCTCAGCGGCCTCGGCTCCGGCTTCTAATACCCAACCCCAGAATACAAAAACGTGTTGACATCGAACGATCACTTAAGCGTAAGGAAATCCGATGTTTTCGCCTAAGAACACAATCGCATGCATGGTCGTGATTCTGCTTGGCTCGAGTGGGCTGGCCGAAGGCGCGCCCAAGACCTATCCTGCCGCGGGCTGCCGACCCGGGTTCGATGGTCCCTGCACACCGAAGCGTGTGACGTACGGCTACACGCCGACGAGCTGGCGCCGCTGGCCCACCGATCCGGCGGCCGAAACTCCAAAAGCGGAACCGGAAAGTCAGCCCACGCCGGCCAAAGAGGCACGCCCCAGCGAGGAGCCCGAGGGCCCCACTTTGGCGCCCGAGGAACCGCCACAGGCGCCATTGGAAAACGAGCCGGCGACGCCGAAGCCGGATGCGATGCCTCCATTCGAGCCGCCGTTTGATGATACTCCTCCGGCACTGCCCAAGGAGATGCCGGCGCCAACTGAGGAAAAGCTGCCAGACGCCCCGCCCGAACTGCCAGCCGACACGCAATCGCCGCTGGATTCGGCGGCGCCTCCGGCCCCACCCGAAGACGATCTTTTGAAGGATGACCCCTTCAAGGATGAGCCGCCGGCCAGCGAGAAGAATCGCGGGGCGAACCGAAATCGTTTGCGAAACGCTGAGGGGTTGCCGGCCGCGGTTTCCTGGCATTCGACGGCTAAAAGGCAGGCGACCCTGGCGCTTGGGCCGCAACCGCGACCGCTGAGTCTGAACGAGCCGCGGCGGCTGCAAGTGATCGCAAACGATGGCGACGGCCAGGACGCCACGCAACCGATCGCCGTGCCCGTCCGACTCAATCCACTGCGGTCGGGCGATCGCCCGGCTCGCGAAGCTGACGTGGTTCCGACCGCAAGCTGGTCTGCCCAAGCGAGCCCGTCGAACGCCGAGGCGGCGCCCTTGCGGCGTAACCCGTTGCGGTCCAATTGAGTCGGCCGGCTTCGGCTTGGGCAACATTCGCACAAGCCGGCCGGTTGCCGAGTCCGATAACTCGGATAATGAGGCACGGCGAGGCAGCCGGCGGTCTGATCCGGGTGGGTGCTAGCCATGCGTTAAGTGGCTTGTCTCGACGGTTTACGGCGGTGCGCACGGCTGTTGGGTTCGCACTTGGCAGGCGAAAGGCGTTTTGGTACTGTACGCCGCGCCTGACGAGGGCGAGTTCCAGCGTCCGCATCGAAGAGACAGCCACGCACGACAGGCGTTTGACCCGCACTTCTCGGCAGCGTTGCCGAACGGTGAAAGGACTAGCCGTTGGGGGTTAATCTGGCCGGCAGTGAAGTCGCGAAGAAGGCGGTTTCTTCCGGTCTGCAGCGGTAGGCAGGAGGCCGATATGAGTTCCAAACAGCAACTACGCGTCCATATTCGCTGGATGATCCGGCGGGACATGGCCGAGGTGTTGGAAATCGAAGGCGAGGGATTCGAGTTTCCCTGGAGCGAAGACGATTTCATTCGCTGCCTGCGTCAACGGAACTGCATTGGCATGGTGGCCGAGCACGCGGATCGCGTGGTTGGGTTCATGATTTACGAGCTGCACAAGACTCGGCTGCATTTGTTGAATTTCGCCGTCGCACGGGATTTTCGCCGCCAGGGAGCGGGCGTGCAAATGCTGTCGAAGCTGATCGCCAAATTGTCGAGCCAGCGCCGCACGCGCATCGTCTTGGAAGTGCGCGAAACCAATCTGCCGGCTCAACTTTTCTTTCGCAACCTGGGCTTTCGGGCCGTCTCGGTGTTGCGTGATTTCTACGACGACACGACAGAAGACGCGTACCTGATGCAGTACCGCTATCGCTCGGTCGAGTCGGAGGTCGTCGTGCCGATTAACCGGATCACCAAATTAGCCGGTTGATCGCGATTCGCCGGCTGGTCACGTCCGATCCTCGCCGAGTTGCCGGCACTGAGGCTGCACGTCGCGGGCATCACAACTTGACGTGCGTGATTTCGAGTTGCGGCAGGCGCACGATCGCGAGCGAATGTGGTTGAGCGCGATATAGCGCGCCGGGATTCACCACCAGCGTCTTGCCGCTGCGATGTTGCTCGGCCTGGTGCGTGTGGCCATAGCAAACCAGGTCATATTCGCCGCTGCCGATGGTCGTCCGCAAGCGCGCCTCATCGTCGCCATGCAAGAAGGCGATCCGCTTGTCGCTCAATTCAAGCGAGCCGAATCGCTCATGGCACGTCTGCCCCGCGGCCTTGATGGCCTGTCGCAGATGCGCGGGCGGCGTGTCGACGTTGCCGAAGACGAAATGGGTGGGCCAACGCTCGAACAGGGCCACAATCTCCGGCGTGCCGATGTCGCCACAATGAATCACCAACTGGACGTCACAGCTTTCGAGCATGCGCACCGCCGGGCGCGTGGTTTCGACGTGGCCATGGGTATCGCTGACGACTCCGACAATCATGGAATCTGGTCGCTGTTGAAGGTTATCGGTCGCGGTGCCGATGCCGCACCGGATGTCGATGCGCCGCCCTGTGGAGTTTCCGGCCTCCCGATGTTCGGCTTGGCTTAGTCGGCACGCGGCGATTCGCAATGCGTCGAGGAACTTAAGGCAAGGCTCGCTTAACGCGTGATTTCAAGATATAGTTTGTCATCGGCCCCGCGGCCCTCGCGCTGGCTCCAATGATTGAGTTTACATGGATCCGGTTGACCGCACAGCTCTGGTGATCTTCCTGGCGTTGCTGGGCGCACTCGTCGCCTGGATCGTCGCGTCGCGGCGCACCGCGCGCCATACCTTCCCGCAATCCTGTTGGTATCTCGTCAATACGCTCTTCACGAGGGTCCTGTGGCGGGCACAAGTCAGCGGGCCCCTACCGGTGGCCGACCAGCAGGGCGCCGTGATCGTGTGCAATCATCGCAGCGGTATCGATCCGCTCTTGATTCAATTATGCACCAACCGCATCGTGCACTGGATGGTGGCCCGCGAGTATTACGAGATGCCCGGAATCTCGGTCGTCTTTAGAACGCTCCGCAGCATTCCTGTCAATCGCGGGGGCATCGACACGGCGGCAACCAAAATGGCCATCCGTCTGGCACAACAAGGCGGCCTGGTTGGACTCTTTCCGGAAGGCCGCGTCAATTTGACCGATGCCTTGCTGCTACCCGGTCGCTCCGGCGCGGCACTCATTGCGCTGCGCGCTCGCGTGCCCGTGATTCCTTGCTTTGTCTCCGGCGCGCCCTATGACGGAACGGCATTGGGCAGTTTTTTCATGGCCGGCACGGCGCGGGTGCGGGTGGGCGCCTTGATCGATCTGTCGGAATACTACGGCCGAGAGGGCGATCGTGCGGTCCTGCAGGAGCTCACGAAAAAGTTTCTGGTCGAGATCGCGAAGCTGGCCGGTGAGCCCCAATTCGAAGCCAAGGTGGCCGGCCGAGATTGGAAGACGGACGAGGACGATGCCCCCGAGACGAACGGACAGGGCCCAACCAAACAGAATCCCGGCGACGCGACCAACCACGTCCTGTCGAAGGCCGCGGCTCGCAAGTAAACAAACGCCCCGCGGCCGTACCGTGGCGAAACGGTCGCGGACACACGATCCGGCCCGGTTCGTCGCCACATTTTTCTTGCTCAGAAGTTCGCCGGCTGTGACAGGGCCGAGCGGACGTCGGCGGCCCGCCGTCGCAGGGCGTCGAGCACTTCGCGCTCGCCGGACCCTTCGGCGAACACGGTCAGAATTGGCCAGCCAGGCTCGATGAGGGTGCCGCGCGCGGGAATGTCGGCCCATGCCGGCCAGGTGGATTTTTCGGCCTGATTTGCCCTCGAGTCGAAGTCCGCAGAGATTCTCATGCGGTTCGTGGCGAACAGAACGGCCTTGCCGCATTGGCGCCGCGGCACGACGGCGCGCGGCGTCGGCAACTCTGCGGCCTGGCACGCGGCCACGTGCAGTTCCATGGCCCGAATGCCCAGTGCCCACTCCAGAATCTCGACAGACGCCGTGTATCGTGGATTGACCTCGACGGGCCAAACTCCTTGCGAGTTGACAATCGCATCGACGCCGAATAGTCCGGTCAATTCGAATTCATGCGCCAGCACGTTGCCGATTTGAACGAAGTTTTCGGCGACGTCGCCCGACAGCAAAAGCGGCCCGATCGAGCCACAATAGCAAAAACCATCCGCCCCGGTCCAACGAGCGCCGATCAGTTGCCGCGTGACTCCCAACAGCGCCGCCTTGCGGCCGGATGCCACATAGACCGCCGAACAGGCTGTCCCCTCGACGAACTGCTGGAAATAATTGTCGGCCTCCCGATGGCCTCCGATCGGCGCCAACTGGTCGAATCGCGAGACCTGCGCGCCGCCGCTGGAGCGGAGCGATTTACGCAGCCAGCTTCCGTCGCGAGGGAGCAAGCGAGCATCGAATGTCACGGCCGGACACCGCAGCCCCCGGCCGCCGAGCGCATCGGCGACGCGCTGCGGATGGCGCACCCGGCGCAACACGCCGGACGAGTTGCCCCACAGCGGCCGGATGCCGGCCAACTGGTCCACCAGCGCCGGGTAATTCTCCAAGGCGCCCGTATAGAGCCATCCGCCCGTGTGCGGTCCGCGCAGCACGTCGGCCAGGCCCACGGAATAATCGTCGACTCGAACCGTAGGGCAAATACGGCGCAGATCGGCATCGGCAAACCGATCGGCCGCATGGACCGCAAAGCCCGCGCGCACCGCGGAAAAAGCCGCCGCGCGGGCGCTGCCGCCGACAATGGTGAGAACCTGGCCCACGCGTTACCTGGCCTTGCATTCGTCCGACAAAACCACCGCGGCCGCGGGGCGTCTCGCGGCGGAGCGTTCGGCGGATGTGGCGTATTGTCGAAGGCCGGGACCGCTATTGCAAGAACTGCTGGCACCAGTAAATCGTGCCGCCGGGGGTCGTGTAGGCGGCGACGCCGATACGCGTGTAGCCCGGGTTCAAAATGTTCGCCCGATGCCCGGACGAGTTCATCCAAGTATTAATGACCTCATCGCTGGAGTTTTGACCCATGGCAATGTTTTCCCCCACGGGCTGGCCGGTGTGAACCATCGAGTGGTTGCGGGTCATCCAGGCGGCGTGCCTGCGTGCGGACTGCAGCAGGCCGGTGTCCACGCGGAGCGGACGCAAACCGCGGCGGACCCGTTGAGCATTGGTTCTTTCGATCACGCGGGCTTCGATCGGGTGCAGCGCGGGCGCCTGGGGCGGACTGGCCTCTTGAGGCGGGGCCATCGAGACAGCCAAGCTAGCGTACATGGTGATGAGGCCTCCTAGCATTTCAGTATTAGCTCCTATGCAAGATTCGGGGTGCCAACGCGGCAGCGATAGACGCCAGTGCACGCGTGGCCAACGGTCGCATTGGGGCCGTTGGTGTCCCGCAGCGACTCGATGCGCTGCGTTTCCGAGCCAAGTTCCGGTCGAACCGTAAAACAAGACCTCTGGCGAGGTGGTGCCAGCATAGTGGCGCCAGTGGCCTCTGTTCAACCCCCGGATTCAGAAAAGTCAACTCATTTTACCTAGCCGCAGGGGGGTGCTTGCAAACATTTCGAGGTTTGCTATCGTTGTGGGCTTCGGCGCAAGCGGGTGTATTTTGGCAAGCTGACGGTTCAGTTTTGCCAGAGCGTGGCGTATCGCGGACGATGCCCCTTCACCCTGCCAAGCCAAAAGACGATGAAGTTCCGTGCATTCCAGCATCGATGGAGAGAATCATGTCCATGTACATCGGCGAAGCCTTGTTTGGCGAGGGAAACGAGATTGCGCACATCGACTTGTTGATCGGCAACAAAGACGGTCCGGTGGGTGCGGCCTTTGCCAATGCCCTGGCCCGACAGAGTGAAGGTCACTCGAATTTACTGGCGGTGTTGATGCCCAATCTGGCGGTCAAGCCGGCCACGGTCCTGGTGACCAAGGTCACGATCAAGGGCATGAAGCAAGCCGTGCAGATGTTCGGTCCCGCGCAGGCCGGGGTGGCCAAGGCCGTGGCCGATTCGGTGGCCGACGGCGTGATTCCGGCCAAGGACGCCGAGGATCTGGTGATCGTATGCGGCGTGTTCATTCATCCGGCGGCCGAGGTGAACAAAAAGATCTACGACTACAATTATCAAGCCGCCAAAGATGCGATTGCCGCCGCGATGAAAGGCAAGCCCAACGTCCAGGAAATGCTGGCCGGCAAGGACAAAGCCGCACATCCGTTCCGCGGGTTCTAGCCAACGCCGCGGCGCGTCTGGATAATGCAGTTTGCACAGCCCACGGACTTCAGCGGTCCGTGGGCTTTTGCATAGGTTGTTCTTGCCCTCGGGCCAGCGCGTGACGAGAGGTTTTTCCCATGAACAAACCCAAGATCTTGCTGCAGTTGGACAGCGATGCCCAGGCCAGCGTGTTCGACGGCGTGGTGGCGGTCGATGCCTCGGTGGACCAATTGTTTCGACATGGCGGCGTGCAGGTCTCGCAAATTCGCGAGCTGGTCTACGGCGCGATCTTTACGCGGGGCATCGACGACTTGCGGTCGACGGCTCTGTTTATCGGCGGCTCCAACGTGGCGGCCGGCGAGGCCCTGTTGGCCGAAGTGCGCCGCACGTTTTTCGGGCCGATGCGCGTTTCGGTCATGCTCGATTCCAATGGCGCTAACACGACGGCCGCCGCGACCGTGTTGATCGCGGCCAAACACATCCCGCTACGCGACGCCGAAGCCGTGGTGTTGGCGGCCACGGGACCGGTCGGCTCGCGCGTCGTGCGGCTGTTGGCGCTCGAGGGCGCCCGTGTCAAAGTGGCTTCGCGTCATCGGGTCCGCGCCCAAGGTGTCTGCCAGGCCGTGGCCGCGAAATTTCCGGGCGCGACGCTGACAGCGGTCGAAACCGCCTCGCCGGATCAAACGACCGCGGCGCTGGAGCAAGCACAACTCGTCGTCGCCGCCGGCGCGCCGGGCGTCGAATTGCTGTCGGCCCAAGCCCGCGCCCACTGCAAACATTTGGTCGTGGCGATCGACTTAAGCGCCGTCGCGCCCCTGGGGTTGGCCGGCATTGAAGTGACCGACAAGGATGTGCAACGCGAAGGCGTGCACTGTTATGGAGCGATTGGCGTGGGCGGCACGAAAATGAAAATCCACAAGGCCGCCATACGCCGGCTGTTCGAAGCCAATGACCAGGTTCTCGACGCCGAGGAAATCTACCGCATCGGCCAGCAGCTCGCAAACTAACCCTGCGCCGAAATCGATTCAAAACCGGCTCAGCACGACCACCGCGATGGCCAGCACCACCAGCCCGCCGATCATCAGGACGACGCTGCGGACCTGCCTGCGCCGTTTTTTTTCCTGTCGGCTTAGCGTTCGCACGGCGGCACGCTTTCTGACGGGCCGCCGAACGTGGGCCGAACTGTCGACGTCGCCGAAAATATCCAACGGAATAAACGGGCCCGTTGGCTCCGCCAAGTCCGCGGTTTGCTCGCCAGAGGAAAATTCGCCGACCGGCCAGGGCGGATCGCCGTCCGGCGCCGGTGGGGACCATTCGTCGGGCAACTGAATCGGGTGGCCGCATCGCGGACACGTCACAGCCTGACCAGCCGCTGGATTGTCGGCCTGAAACACGCCCGCGCAATGGGGACAAATCAACTGCGTTAACGGCATTCCGCATTCCCTGCAAAGAAGTTTCGACGGCGGGCACGCACGGTCGAATGGCCTATGTTAGCCAAAGCGACCAACGCCTGACAACGCGCGGCAGCATTGGCTTTCACGCGTTGGAATCCGCCGCGACCGCGGGGCTACCCAGACCGGCCGTGAGGCTTTATAACCAGCCAGAAAGTGCGCTTCGGCCCGAGACCCATCTTTGACATCGAGCACGCGACTATGTTGAACCAACCCGAGCCGGTAGACATTCTGGTCGTCGCGCCCCATCCGGACGACGCCGAGTTGGGCATGGGCGGGGCGATCCTGCAATACAAGGCCGAAGGCTATCGGGTCGGCGTGCTCGACCTGACCGACGGTGAGCCGACGCCGTTCGGCACCCCCGAAATTCGCGCCCAAGAGACGGCCGCCGCCAGCCAAATCTTGGGGCTCGATTGGCGGGGCAACTTGGGACTGCCCAACCGCAGCCTGCAGCCGACGCTCGAGGCGCGCCGCTTGCTGGCCGGCGTGTTTCGCCAAACCATGCCGCGGCTGCTTTTCGCTCCCTATTGGGTCGATAGCCATCCGGACCACGTGGCGGCCGTCGAGCTGATTGAAGCGGCCCGGTTTTGGTCCAAGCTCAGCAAGACCGATATGCCGGGCGCGCCGTATCATCCGCCGCGGATTTTGTACTACTATTGCGTCCACCTGCGGCAGGTTGCTTCGCCGGCCTTCGTGCTCGACATCAGCCGCACCTGGCCGCAGAAGTTAGCTGCCATCGAATGCTATCGCAGCCAATTCATCACCGGCCGCCCGACCCAGCCGCCGACCTTTCTGGACCAGTTGCGCGACCAGGCTGCTTTCTGGGGCTGGTCGATCGGCGCCGCCTATGGCGAACCGTTTGCCAGCCGAGAACCGGTCGGCCTGACCAGCATGCGCGACCTCGCGTGACTCTGCCGCCGCGCGCACTGCGAGCTTGCTAGCACTGGACGGGGCCATGAACGATCCAGAATTAATTTGGAGAGACTCTACCGATTGTGCCGATAAAGTAAAGGATGCCGCCGGAACCCAATTGGGTCGGCGGACACGTCGCACCTGTTTCGGGTAGATGAGCCGTACTCTCCGGGTTGTTTATGGCGCGGTACCTGCATTATTTCGCCGTCGTGCTGCTGCTGACATCGGCGGGCTGCTCGATATTTCCCGAGATCGCTCATCAGCCGGTGGTGCACAACCCGTTTCCACAATTGACGAAAGTCGCGATCGCCCCGTTTTTCAACCTGAGCACCGAACCGACCGTCGACGGCCGGCAGTTTGCGCTGGCTTATTTCAACGAGCTGCAACTGATCCCCGGTTTTGAAGTCGTGCCCATCGGCGTGGTCGAGAAGACGCTCGAGACCTATAAGATCACGCTGGGCGGGGCGGAGGATGCCCGGCGGCTGGCGCAGATCCTGGGGGTCGACGCGGTGGTGATCGGCGCGGTGACCGATTTTTCGCCCTACTATCCGCCGCGCTGCACGATGCAGGTCGAATGGTACGCGGCCAATCCGGGATTCCATCCCATCCCCCCTGGGTACGGGCTGCCCTGGGGCACGACCGAAGAGGAATTCATTCCGGCCCCTCTGGTGCAGGAGTCCGAGTTTGCGCTAGCGCGTGCACAGCTCAAGACGCAGACGCCCGCGTATCAACCGCCAGCGGTGCTGTTGCCACAACAGCCCGAGGAAGTGCCGAGTCCGCCGCCGCATCGCGACGAGAAGTCGAATGCAGGGAAGCCGGCCTCGCACCAGGAGCCGATTGCTGCCGGACCTCTCGTTGCCGGACCTCTCGTTGCCGTTCCTCCTGGTAAGACCGGCACGACCGGACCCGTTTTGCCGCCTGACTGGCCCGATGGTCGCAGTTTCGTGCCGGCGCCTCCGGCCCTGCATCCGCCCATGGCGCTGCCGACGAACGAGCCGGTGATGCGGCACACCAAGGCCTACAACGGCCACGATCACGAATTCACTGCTGCGCTAGAGAGCTACGTATTTTTTCAAAACGACGGCCGCTATGGCGGTTGGCAGTCGTATCTCCAGCGGAGCGATGACTTTATTCGCTTCTGCTGTCACATGCACATCTTCGAAATGCTCACCGCTCGGGGCGGCGCCGGCGAAACACGAGTCGTGTGGCGCTGGTCACACGACCGATAAGTAGGGCTAGAGCAACTGGGCGAACGCGGCAAGGCCCAGCTCATCACCGAGCCCATCGAGTGCGCCCCACGGAAGGAGTAACAGCAGTGAACCAAGACATTAACGTGCTCGCCCTGGTGAAGGGAGCGGAGCGGTATGTTTTCTTATATGACGACTCCAGCCGCGCCGAGACGTTACGTGTATTGGGACGCTATGCCTCGAATCCCGAGTTGAGCTTCACGTGGTACGACGCCGCGGTGTTGAGCCAAAAAATCCGCCAGGAAAGCCGCAAGGTGACTTCTCCGCGGCGGTTCGATTTGCCGCTGCCCAGCGATGCCGACACCGACGAATCATTCTAGTGGGCGACCGTCTGGCAATTCTGGCTCGTGGGTCCGAGTGAAGTGCAGACCGGTCAGCCCGCCGGCGCTCGTTTGCCACACCGGCGGTCGCTGCCACGCGGTCTGGTGCGCACAGCGTCCGAGGTAAGAGGCGAAAATCTATGCGCACCGCCGCCGCCCGGTTTCTGCAATACCTGCGGGTCGAGCGCAACGCCTCGGAACTGACCATCAAGAGTTATCGCGAGGATCTCGAAGCGCTGGCCGAGTATTTGACCGATCTGCAAGGCGCGACTCCGTCGCCCGGCAACATTGGAACGGTCGAGCTGCGTGGCTATATCGCGGCGCTGCACGAGGCGGGGTACGCCAAGACCACGATTTCGCGCCGGCTGGCTTCGCTCCGAAGTTTCTTTCGCTTTGGTCAACGCGAGGGTTGGACCCGCGCGAATCCCGCCAAGCCGCTGCGCAATCCGCGCAAGGCGCGATCGTTGCCGCACTTTCTTTCGTCCGAAGACATTGCCAGGTTGTTGAGCGCCCCGGCGGCGGGCGAACCACTGGGGCTGCGCGACCGGGCGATTCTGGAAGTGCTCTATTCGGCCGGACTGCGGGTGAGCGAATTGGCTGGGCTGAACGTTTCCGACCTCGACTTCGCCGGCGGCACGCTGCGCGTTCGCGGCAAGGGTCGCCGCGAACGGATCGCGCCGGTCGGTTCGTTTGCCGCCCGAGCCGTCAAAGATTGGCTCGCCGTGCGGCGAGTTTCGGCGCGCGAGAAATCCGCGGCCGACGCGCCGGTGTTCGTCAATAAATTCGGACGCCGGCTGACGACGCGCAGCATCGGACGGATGCTGGAGAAACACCTGGCGGCCACGGGCCTGGACCGCCGGACAACGCCGCACACCCTGCGGCACAGTTTTGCCACGCACCTGCTCGATCGGGGCGCCGACATCCGCAGCGTGCAGGAACTGTTGGGGCATAAGAGTCTGGTGACGACGCAGATCTACACGCACGTCAGCACGGCCGGTCTGCGCGCCGCCTACGAACGCGCGCACCCGCGCGCGAATTGAACCGATCGGCCTGCTGATTCGACGGCCTGAAATGATCGCCCGGTCGGTCGCGGCCCTACACGAGCCCTTTGCGAACCGCCCAAACGGCTGCCTGCGTGCGATCAGTCACCGCAATCTTGCGGAGGATGTTCTGCACGTGCTCCTTGACCGTTTCGATGCTGATCGACAACGAGCGGCCGATTTCCTTGTTGCTCAACCCCAGGGCCACGTGACGCAGCACTTGGGTCTCGCGGTTGGTCAACGGAATCTCCTCATTGTCGCCCGCCGCATGGGTCTTGCTCATCGCGCCGGCGACGCGCTGCAATTCGCCCGTCGAGGAGGGAGCGTTGCCCGCGGCCGCGGACGTAATGGTCGAGATCAACTGCTGGCGGCTGGCGCCTTTCAGCACGTAATCGCTGGCGCCCAATGCCACGGCTCGCGCCACGTAGGTAGGGTTGTCGTACGTCGAAAGCATCACCACGCGCGTGTTGGGCACCTGGCGGTGAATCTTGTCGAGAGCCTCGAGCCCATCGCTGTCGGGCATGCGAATGTCCAAGAGCGCGACGTCGGGCTTGTGCTTGACGGCCATTTTGACCGCTTCGGCTCCGTTGGAAGCCTCGGCCACGATTTTGATGTCCGAGCCGGACAGCAAACTGGCAAGCCCCGTGCGCACCATTTCATGATCATCCGCAACTAGAATTCTAACACTCATGGTATCTCCACGATCCTGGTTATTGGCGTCCCGCGGCGATTGGCCACGGAGTATAGAAAGGACGCTACTGTGGCCAGGCATAATGCCCGGCGAGTCGTATCGGACCCACCACCATAATAACTGCTACGGTTGAGGAAGAAAGGCCCCCCACGGGCCGCGAATCCCGGCCAATGCCGGTTGCGGTCACAAGCCCGGGGAGTCCCGGTTGCGATCTTGGCCGGCATTCCGTGTGTCCGGTACGTCATTTCGTGCGCCGAAAACTCCTGGAAATACTGGCCTGGGCCGGTGTTGGGCCGTCGGACACGTTGACGAGCCGCATCCCGTAACGTAGATATTTGACGACACTTCTCCCCAAACAGGACGTCGCCAGGGCGGAACGCTCCCCTTCCGGCCTTGGCGTGCACAGGATCGCGCTGACGATGGTGCCGATTTTACGGTCTGCGCCGTCGGAAACAGTCGCGGTGGACAACCACGCACAGATTTCGCACCTGTTGATTGCGGCAATGGGCATCGCGAACCGGGAGATGATATGAACAAAGGCTCGCTCCTCTTGGTGGATGACGATCGGCAGGTGCTCGACTCGATGGCCGACTGGCTGCGGGGCCAGGGCTATCAGCTCGACGCGGTGGGCGGCTATGTCGCGGCGATGGCCGCCATCGAGAAAAAGAAATACGATCTGTTGCTGCTCGACATTCGATTGCGTGACGGCGACGGATTTGACCTGTTGGCCCACTGCCGCCAACACCACCCGGCCCTGACCGTGATTTTGATCACCGGTTACGGCACGGTGGAAATGGCCATCGAAGCCATCCGCGCCGGCGCCTTCGATCTGCTCACGAAGCCCTTGATCGACGAAGAGCTCGAAATCGCCATCAACCGGGCACTCACGCAGCGGGTCGTGCTGGAAGAGAACAAGAACCTCAAAGCGCAGCTCGATCTGCGCTTCGGCATGGAGAACATCGTCGGCCACGACCACCGGATGCTGAAAGTTTTCGACGTCGTCGATTGCGTGGCCGACACCAAAGCCACGGTGCTGATCACCGGCGAAAGCGGCACCGGCAAGTCGCTCATCGCCCGAGCCATCCACCGCCGCAGCGCGCGACGCGACAAGCCGTTTGTCGAGGTGGCCTGCGGAGCCCTGCCCGAAAACCTGCTGGAGAGCGAACTGTTCGGTCACGTGGCCGGTGCGTTCACCGGCGCCGCGGGCGACAAAATGGGAAAGTTCCTTCTGGCCGACGGCGGCACGATCTTTCTCGACGAAATCGGCACCGCCAGTCCCAGTCTGCAGGTCAAACTGCTACGCGTCTTGCAAGACCTGCAGTTCGAGCCGGTCGGCGGCAACAAAACCCATCACGTCGACACGCGCGTCATTTTGGCGACCCATGAGAACCTGAGCGAGTTGGTCGCCGAGGGACGATTCCGCCAGGATCTTTTCTATCGCGTTAACGTCATCAACCTCGAACTGCCGACGATCCGCGAACGCATCTCGGATATTCCGCTGTTGGCACAGCACTTCCTCGACGAGATTTGCCAGGAATCGGGCAAGTCCGTGCGGGGGTTCGCCGACGAGGCCCTTTCGGCCCTGCAACGCTACACGTGGCCCGGCAACGTGCGCGAATTGCAGAACGTGATCGAGCGGGCCGTGCTGCTGGGCAAATCGGATATGATCCGTTTGGAAGACCTGCCCCGGCAAGTCGCCGCGGTTGGGCCCCTGAGCGTCGAGCCGATCGGCAATCGCAGCCTCAAGGAGGCCCTCGAGGGCCCTGAGCGCCAAATCATTCTGGAGGTGCTCGAGAGCAACCAGTGGAACCGTTTTGCCACGGCCGATATGCTGGGAATCAACCGCACCACGCTCTATAAAAAGATGAAACGGCTGGGCCTGGAAGAAGGCCGCCACACGGCAAAAACGGAATAACTCGCGCGCCCTCACGCCCCCGGTCCCGAGCCGGGCTTTTTGCAGGCGGAAGGCTCGGGCACCATCGGCTTGAGAGCCGACAATCCCTGTAGACAAGACGCGGCCCGGCTGTCGACATGCTTCCCATGCTCAACAGCCGGCCGGCAATCGCTCTGCCCGAGGGAGATCGGTTCATGAAACGCTGGGCATTGGGCCTGCTGTTATTCTGGTGCGTGCTGTCGACCGCGGCCTCGACGGTGCAGGCGGCCCACCGGAAGTATCCGCCCCGTTATCGTTATTCCAGTTACAGCGAAACCATCGTGCGCACTCGCAATGGGCGCGTCACGCTGCGCCAGGTTTATCCCGGTTATGTCAACGGCTTTCCGCCGCCGGCCTTTCTCTATTACGGATATCCCCACAGCGGCGACGGCACGGGAATCGGCTTCTGATTGCCCACTCGCGCGATGGCCTGCTGGCGATGCGGGCCGCGGCGTTCGCCGTTAGAGCGTAAACGCCGCGCGCATTTCGTCGACGTAGCGCGGGCAGGCCGTGACCGGATCCTCGGGCTCCTCGAATTCCAGGACGATGTATCCGCGATAGCCGGCCTCCGCCAAGATCCGCGCCACGCGGCGAAAGTCGCCGTGCTGCCGCTTGCCGTCAGGCCCCGAGACAGAGACTTTGACCTGCACGTTGATGGTATACGGAGCCAACTGCGCCATTTCGCCGTACACGTCGGCGCTGTGAAAATTGCCGGTATCCAGATTGACTCCGAACCAGGGGCTTTTCACGTCGCGAACCAGGGCCAAAATTCCCTCGGCCTTGGTCGTCAGCCCGCCGTGATTTTCTAGCGCCAAGTACACGCCATGCTCTCCGGCATATTGGCAGCATTCCTCGACGCCCGCCACGGCCAATCGATGGGCCTCTGCATCGCTTGTATCGTGCGGATGCCCAGAAAAGATGCGAATCACCGGGGCGCCCAGGATTTCTGCGTAATCGATCCAGCGTTTCACGCCCATGATTTCCTGGTCGCGTTTTTCACCGGGCGGATGGCAAAAGTCGTTGCCCACCGCGGTGCCGGAAATGTCAAGGCCCAGGCGAAAGCAGAGCTCTTTGATATGCAGCAAGTATTCGTGCGTCGGTTCTTTGGGGAAGTAGTACGAAGTCAGTTCGGTTCCTTGCAGCCCCATCTTGGCGCAGTCGGCGATAAAGTCGTCGAGCGTCAATTTCGTCTTCGGCGGCTTGGCGTTGAGCAGATCGCGATAGCTGTAGGCCGCCAGGCTGAATTTGAAGAAGCTCTTGCCGTTGCGGGCAATTGGTTCGATGGCACGCGCCGCGCGCGGGCTGAAACCGCCGGACCACGCGCCGGCGCCGGCCGAAACCAATGCACAGGTGCGCAAAAACGCACGACGATCTGAACGACTCGACATGGGGTCCATCTCCTGGCTGCAAACGGTCTGGAAGGGACATCGATCGACTTGCGTGTTATTGTGCCCATGCCCGAGGGCGGTTGCAACCATGAAAGTGGTCTGCGCCGCCCGGGGTGAAATCGAGCTAGACCGCCGAGGTCTTTCCAGACCGGCGGCAACAGTCCCCCAAAAACGCGGGAGAAATGAATGCCATGCTGGCAATGCCCAACATCAACGCGAAGGGGATATCGCCGGTGACCAACGCCAGCGAAGACCAGACGATCACGGCGATGGCTAGAAGCAGGGGCCGCGCCAGCGGAATCCAAATCAGCAGCCCAAAGGCCAATTCGAACAACACGACGGCGTGGCTCCAAAAGTCGATCGCCTTGGGCATCGTGTGCAGCCAGGTGAGATCGACCAGGCGCGAATCTTGCCGCGCGATCAGCCACCACATGGCCGTGCCGTTCCACCAGGTTTCGCCGCTGAGCTTCGAGAAACCCATCATCGCGATCCATAGCGCCAGGTGTATCTGAATCAAACGCGTGGCGATCGTGGCGGCTGTCGACAGCCGGCCGACGGCAACTCCCAGCGGCGCGACGCCGGCCGAGCGGTGAGCCAGCCAATGATCGAGCGAGAATCGTCGACCGCAGGGGGCCAGGCACAAGTAGCACAGCACCAGGGCCACGATCGGCTCCGTCCGCCCCGTGATCATCGGCGCCCGGTGGACGTCGGACAAAAACACGACCAGTCCCAACACCGAAGTCGCTCGCGTCCAAAAACCGGCCGCGAATAGAATCAACACCGCCAGGCCGATCAGGTGTATCGTCCACAATTCACCGGGCGTGGAAAGGTAATTCAAATACGAAAAAGCGCCGGCTTCCAGCGGCGCGATCTCGGCCGCCGGTAGCATCCCATCGGGACCGAACAGCGGCACCAGGTCCAACGACAGCGTGGCGTGCAGGTAGACGACGACCAGACCAGTGAACAGCCGCATCGCCGAAAGCGTGGTGGGATCGCTGGGCGTGAACCAAAAGCGAGTCCACCCCTGGCCAAAGGCGCCTGAGAGTCGCGTAAAATAATCGCTGACCTGTTGGATCATGGTTGGCGCGTGCCCTGGCTGCCCGAGGCGCCGCGGCCGGCCGGCGCTTTGGCGCCGGCCGGAGGGCTTTCGACCGGGGCCACCTCCAGCGTGGTCGATTTTTTCAGCAGCTCAACCCCGGCGGCGCTGACAAACACTTGCGCCGTGTAAATGTCGCGGTAGTTTTCCAAAGCGGCTCGCCGTCCGGAATCGACCTCGCCCATGGCCTCGATTTCGGGCAGGAAGTGGGCCCGGCAACGCACCGTGCCTTGCGTGGCCCCCCGCTGCTTCAGGATCGATCCGGCGATGGCCCGGGGCAAGATGCTGGTGTACTCGTCGTTGGTTTCGCCGGTGGCCAACGCGCCGGCGGCGTTGGCCAGCGCTTGATAGCGTCGCCGGCGCACCAACGGTTGCGCGGCCGGGGGCGGAATCACGATCTTTTCGATCGTGCCGTCCGGGCCAGGAATCTCGACTTCCACGGCGAAATCGACGTCGTTGGGCGTCGCATGGGTCAGATGGTAGCGGGCGAAAGGATAGCTGACCGGGGAATCAGGATGGCTGACCGGATAGGCGGTCATGTGCAAGTTTCGCAGGTAAGGGTCGAACAACGCGTGCAACTGTTCCTGCAACCCGCTGGGACGGGCGTAGGTAGTGACCGCTACCACCAGGGCGAACAGGTGCGCAAACAACAGCAAGCTGACCCAGGTTCGGAGTTCGGGGCTCCATGCCAGTTCGGGCTCATCAGGATCGTTGTCGGCGGTCATCGCTTGCGAACACCTGAGGCAACGTGGTTGAAGGAAAGAAATTCAGGCGATTAGCGGAGCCAGAGTTCAAGGCTCATCGCCGCGGAGCTAGCATCGGTTTGACCGTGACGGTCGATTGTACGCCGGCGAAGAAAGACCGCTATCATGCAATAAAAAAAGCCGGACCTCAAGTGAGAGATCCGGCTTAAAAGCCGTTACTTTTACGAGTTGAGAATCATCGTACAGGGCGCGATCCAACTCGTCCAAGCATTCTGACGCCCGCGGGAAAATCCGGCGGACGCCAGGGCCCTGAACTGTTTGATTAAGCGCTGGGAGCCGGAGCCGGGGGAGCAGCCGGAGCCGCAGGAGCGGCACCCGGAGCAGCCGGAGCCGCCCCATCGCAACCACAGCAAGCCGGGGCAGCGCCGCAGCAACGGCGGGCGCGACGACCATGGCGGCCACCGCAATCCGCGGCGCCACCGCAATCGCAGCCGCGGCTACGACCGTGGCAACGCTCGCGACCATGGCAACGACTATGGCGCTCACGCCCGTGACAACCACAGCAAGCCGGGGCACCGCCGTCACAAGCCGGAGCGCCATCACAAGCGCAACCACCCCGAAGCAAGCTGGCGGATGCCGTCTTTTCGCTGCCCAGAAGGGCAAGCCCGACGACCGCGACAAAAATCGCGATGCCTAAAACTAACGTGCGATTCATCTAGAATCCTCCTACAAGGTACCAGAACGTAAGGGTCCGTAAAAACACAACAACTGCCGTCCTACGTTCTTGGCCCAACTGTGACGGCATTCAGTTGGGCGAAACCTCAACACGTTAGACTGGCGCCGAAACGGCCATTTGTTCACCGCGGAGGCTGCCCTGTTGTAAGCCTTTGCGGGTTGCAAAGGCTATTCCGGCTGCACAGTCTAGGCTGCTAAGTTAGCATGGTGGGTTCCGTTGTCAAGCGGCAACGGGATAATATGTGAGTGCTGCGATGAATCGGAGCTTTGGGGGTAATTTTCTCGATAATTCCTAAAGGATACGACGCGGTTGAGTACGTGCCCATAAATGACAGCACCAATAAAAAAAGAGCCCTGAACCGAAGTTCAAGACTCTCTGGAATGAAGTCACTTAAGATATTTCGCAATAATGAATTACGTCGTACTGCCGACCGCAGCTACTCAGGCCATGCGGTTTCCCCCCATTCTTGGGTCACAGTGGTTATTAGAGCACTTTCAGGGATAAAAAAGTTTATTTCCTAACGGATCGCGCCGGCCGATTCTTCGCTCGAATTATCGGCTTGCCGCTCCCCTTGTTGAATGCGCCGCGCAATCTCCTCTTCGGCCCGCTGCTGTTTGACCAGCATGTCGGCGGGATCTTCGAAATTTAACACGATTGGCTCCTGATCCTCGAATACGCGGGTGGCCATGCCAGCAATGCGCCAGCCCTCGGTCCCCTGACGCAGCATCCACACGATCCGATCGGTGTGCGGTCGGCCGTCGGTATCCAGGTCGGTCCAGTCGGACGTCACGTGCGCCCCGTCTTTGACAAATTTGACATCCAGCACGTTGAACCGGGCCGTGTCACTGCCGGGCGGAGCCACCACCATTTCCATTTCGGACGTCTTCTTTTGGGCCAGCGGCGTGAGCAATTGGGCCGCCTTCGTATCGTCCCCGGTGCGCACCGCTTCCAAGAACTCTCCGATCACCTGATCGGGACCCACGTGGGCGGCGGCCGATCTTTCGGCGTTTGAACCCGACTTGCTGCAGCCGAAGCCGAACAGCGCAACGCAAAGCGCAGCCGCAAAACCTGTTTTAGCCTGCTCCATTTGTGCCTCCTTGCACAGACAACCATGCCAGTCGGGACCATGCTAGCTGAATGCCCGAGGGGGATTCGGGTCGTGGCGCGCGAAGTCTCGCACGAAGCTCAACCGAGGTCAAGACGAACCCTGGCGGCCGCGGCCACGATCGGCAAGCCGGCCAGGTCTGCTCAGCCGGCCCGCAATCCGCGATCGAATGCGTCCTGGTCTCGGCTGTAGAGTGCCAGCACAGACTCGAAGCGCTCGCTAGTGATCTTCCAACACGGGGCGTCGTCGGTATAGGCGTTGCAATGGGCGACGAACAGCCGGTACATGAATTTGAACAAGTGTCGCGGCACGCGCAGGCCGCGAAACGCGTCGGTCAGCCGCCGATCGGAAATCGACGGATCGAACAGATCGCCCAACGCCGGCGAATGCCCCGGCATCGCGCAGGCTTTCAGCCGCGCCGAAGCCACGTCGAACAGGGCTTCGCCAGTCCACTCCAACGACGGAATCAAGTTCTGTTTGTCCAGTCGGGCGCGCTGATAGAAGTCGCGGTCCTCGCGGTCGATATATTGCGAGAGCTCGATCGGCAGCAGCAGCTTGAATCCGATGCCCGGATGTTTCAAAAACTTGTTATCCAGCATCGGCCACAGCAGGGCCCGCATTTGCTCCATCGAACCGTTAATCAGGTGCGGTTCGTCGACACGATCGACCAGCACCACGATACCCTGAAACCCCAGCGTCTTGAGGATGCCCTGGAATTTGGAGAGCAATTCATAGCGGTCGTCGGTCCGTTGTTGTTCGGGCAGCGGCTGGCCCGAGATATCGACGGCTCGAAAATTCATCAAGATTTGCCGCAGTTGATTGGTCACGTGTTTGCCCACGCGCACATTGCGCGCGATGTTGGCTGCCTGCCAGAAACGCCTGACGCACCGCGCCAGCCAGGGCAGCCACGCGGCAGCGGCAATCGCGTACGGCCAGGGGGTCTGCAGCCAGGTCCATTGTTCGAGATAAGCGATCAACCCCAGCGTTCCCGCCGCGGTCAGCGCCCCCAAGGCCCAATCCCACTGTGCCCGCCAGGCGCGATAGCGCAATTTGCGGCGCAGCCGCCGCCAACGTCCCTTGCTGGTTTCGGCCGTCGAGCGATCGTAGCAGGCCGCCAACAGCAACAGGTCGCGGGCCTGGTGCCGGTCGAGCGCGCGATAGTCGGTCGCGCCCAGCTCGTTGGTCGCCGGATCGGAGGTCTGCTTGGATTCCAGAATCCGATCGACCAGGCCGGTCACGCCCAGCGTCAGGATCGCGTCCATGTGATCCCAAAGTTTCCAGTCGTTCAATACGCGGTCCGCGCGGCGGTGCCGCGTGCCGAAGCGGGCGCGAAAACGATCCAGAAACGGATTGAAGTCGTCGTACTCCACCACGTACACGCGCTGTCCCGGGTGCGCCTGGTTGTATTGTCCCAGGTGACGCACGATCTGCAGCCGGATGGCCGTTTTGCCCGACCCCTTCTCGCCAAACACGATCGACGTGGCCGGCTCGGCCGGATCGCCATAGATCTTGTCCCAGGTGGGATGGTGCGTGCTGGCGATACAAAAATCCTTGAAGACCGGATCGGTCTGCGCGTCCTCCTCGGCAAATGGATTGCTGCGAATTCCGTGATGCTCGAGAAACTCTTGTGTCTTCATCAATTCGATCCTCGGGTTCTCGATTCGCGGGGTGCGCGCGGGCCGCATTGTGCGGTTGTTTGCGTGCCCGGTGTATGTTTGTTCGCAGCCTGGTTGGCCGTTATTTGCGTTCCAGCCCCTCGATCATGGTCAGAAAAGCTTTTTCCTGGCCCGCCACGGTTCTTTCGGGGCCATAGAACTTGATGAAGTAATTGCCTGACCCCTTGGTCGCGATGATGGCGGCGAGCATGCGGTATTTCGGCTGCTCGACGGCCGGCGCCGCCGGCCCACGCTGATCGCGAAACGTGCCGGAAATGTCGACCAGGTGCACCTCTTCGCCGGCCACTTTGATTTTTTTGACTTTGGCGCGCTCGCGGGTGCTGCCTCCGTCGGGCTGCGTGAATTGGCCGTACCAGCGTTCAATATTGGCTTCGATTCCGCCACCGGCGGCCATGACCGTCAGGCGGCCGTCGGCCTTGTCCCCCTCGACGGCCGGAATGGAGAATTCGTGCTCGACGATCATGGTTTGCGGCTTTTTGCGGGTCCACGACGCGGGAGCTTTGAGTTGCAGTTTGCCGCCGGACAGGACCATCGTGGCGGGGTTTTCCTGCGCTTCCGCATAGGCGGTTGCGAAACTCAACGTCAACAGGCATCCCCAGCGGGCGAGCGTGTTCGCGGACATGGATCGAGATTCCTTATGTTGCTTGGGAAGGTCAGTTCGGCCAACAAACACCGCGACGCCACAAGTCTCCTCGCGTGAGCGATCAACCGCGCGATCACCGCAAAGTTACTTCGCGCGCGGGCGGGGTTGGTTCGGTTTCGTCTTCGGCCGACGTGTCTTGTCTTTTCCAAACCAGAACCAAGACGATCACCAGGATAATCGAAACAACTACAAGAATGCCGCTGGCAATCAGATTGGCGTCCTGGCTTTTTCGCCGTCGGCGCACGCCGTGGGCCAGCGGCACGTCGGCGCCAACCGGCGGCAGCGTGCCGTTGGGGCCGCTCATGCCGGCGCTCGAGCCGACCGGTAAGACGGGCTGAACCGGGGCCAGGACGCCCGGCGAAGGCAACAGAGCGCCCAGTTGCGGAAAAACGGATGCGGCCGGTTGCCAATCGGGCCAGCCCGCGCGCCACACGAGTGAGCTTGCGCCGACGCGTCCTTCGTGGAGCCAGGCCCGCATGATCTCGCCCGATGCAGGCCCGAATTGACCGCCGGTGGCGGGACGCACGTACCAGACCGCCGTGGGCGCTTCGATCATCGGATCCGCGGCAACCGCTGAAGCATGAGCCGGCTCCGCTCGCGCTGGAGTGACCGAGGAGCCTGTGGTTTGTTCACCGTCGGACACCTGCAGGTCGGCCGAACTGTCTTCCGATGCCGATTCTTGATCGTGTGCGACGGCAGCCAGTTGGTTTTCGGCCGGAACCAGCACGCGCGCTCCACACTTCGGGCAAATCGCTTTCTTTCCACTGAGAAAGGATTTAACGTGCAGTTTATGCCCGTTGGGACACAGAAACTTGATGCCCATCTTGATACCGATGAAATTCGCGCGAAGTGGCAGCCGCCGAGGATCCGCTGCGAGCGGTTGCGGGGGGTAGCGCCTGTGAACAAATTCCCCTAGCCACTGAATTTCGTTTATTATACCTGTGCGGTAAGGGTTGGGAAGTTATTGGTAACGGCGCTGAGAATGACCCAAACGCTTGCGATTCCGGCTAGGGTTTTTGGCCGCCCGCCGCCTGGCCCGCGTGATGCTTCCAGGGATTCGTACGCCTGCTTGGCGAGCCGTAATGCCGTAGGCAAGCCTAGGTTGTGGGAACGTGGCTCCGGCTGCGAGTGACTCCCTGGGGAGTTGCCCAAGCGTCGCAGTGTGCGGCCGCGAATTCGAATTCCGGCCCGGCAGATCCGCATCCTTGGGTCCCGCCAAGATCGCTACAGGTCTCCCAGGGCGTGCGACTGACGCCTTCGACATTGCAGGAAAAATACAGTATTTTAGAAGGAGAACTTGATTGTTCGGCGGGGCCAGTCAAACTACAAGCTAGTAGGGCTTACCCACAGTGGGTTTGTGCGTTGGCGAGTCGAAGGGGCGTTTAGCGATGCAACACCGTGAATCCAATGGCCCCCTGGAAATCTCCTTGGTGGGCGACCTGACCGACAACGAAGTCGAGTTGACCGACAAACTTTTGGGAGTTGAGCCGGGGGGCGAATGTACCTTGTACATCGACTCTCCAGGCGGCAGCCCCTATTGTGCCGTCTCGCTGATGACGCTTATCTTGTTGCGCGGTCTGCGCGTGACGGGGATTGTCACCGGCGAGTGTTCCTCGGCGGCCCTGTGGCCCTTTGCTGCCTGCACGCGCCGAATGGTCACGCCCTACAGCGTCCTGCTGTTTCATCCCATGAAATGGCAAAGCGAAGAACACGTGGGCCTGGCCGAAGCGGCCGAATGGGCGCGCCATTTTGCGCATCTCGAACAAGAAATGGACACGATGCTGGCCGAGCTTCTGGGACTGCCCCCGGCCGACATGGACAAGTGGATCAGCCCGGGCCGCTACGTCTCGGGGCGCGAGCTGGCCAGTGCCGGTTTGGCCGAGCTGATCGATCTGCGAAAGATCAAACTCTTCGAATCCAACGGCGCTCCGCGCCGTCGCAAACGCGTCGCCAATTGACAACGCGTCCTCAAAGCGCGGCGCCTGGCGGCTAATCGCGAAAACCCTCGTGGCAATTGGCGCAGGCCTTATTGACTCCGGTCACGGCCTGCCGCGCCTGTTCGTAGTTCTTCTGTTCCACCGCGTCGCGCAGGGCCTGGGCCTGCGATTGCATCTCGCGAGCGTACTGGCGATAGGTCTCGTCGTCGGAAAACTCGTAACCGTCGCGGCCAATCACTTCGGCCAGCGCGGCGATCAACTGGGCTTCGTGCGATAGCTGGTCGGCGTGGCGCTTGAACTCGCCGGCGTTGGCGGTCCACGGCGTCAGGCCTTGCTGCTGGGCTTGCTCCAGACGCTTCATCAGCGGCGCGCGATCGGCCACCTGGCCCCAGACGGGTTCCAGGGCAGCCGTGGGCATCGAGGGCGGATTGCCGCGGACCACGTTCTGCAAGTCTTCCCACCGCGTGCGGGCCTCGTGGTACGAGGCGTCGGTGCCGACTTTGCAATTGAATCCTGCCCGCCCCAGCAAATCGCGCATTCCGGGGGCCTCGCGCTGCCAGCGCATTTTCTGGTCGTACTGGGCATCGATGGCAAACAGCGTGGCCAGCAGGCTCAAGTGCCGCCGCGCTCGCTGGTATTGGCCCCCTTTGAATTTGCTTGCGTTTTGCACCACTTCGCCCAGTTGAATCTGCTGGGCCTTGATTTCATCTTCCACGACTTTCGCCGAGATCAGCTTGGACCATGCCGGACCTTTTCCGCCCTCCAGGGGACGCGCGGAAGGTTCCGCGGCGCCGGCCACCGGTGCGCCATCGCCGACTTTGTCCGGCCGCGGGCCCACCAGCTTTTCGCGCGCATCGAGAAAAAAAACATCCGTGATGCTCTTGCTGAATTTCGGCGGGCGAGCACGCTTCTCGGGCGCCGCGCCGCGGCTGTCGCCCGACATTCCGACGGCCAACGCCAGCCCAAGCGACCACGTGACAAACGGGCGTCGCGTTGGCACCACGTTCGACATGCTAATGCTCCAGAAGACCATGCCTCGATTATCCAACAATGGTCCGCGACGGACAACCCGGCACGCGACGGTCCGCCAAATCGGCGGCGGAATCTTTGTTCGATCCTGGCGTCATCGCCAAGGGGTGGCAAGGTATAATTGGGCTATGAGTCCCGCGCCCCGATCGAGCCGCCGCGAATTCTTGCAAGGCAAGGCCGCCGCCGACGCCCTGGTGGAAGCCGCCTGGAATGCCGCGCCGTCCGGCGAGCTGCCGCAGCCCACGCCCAACAACTACTTGCTGCAACTCACTCGGCGTGCCATGGCTTGTACGTTCGAAGTCTTTACGAACGCCGGCCAGTATCCACACGCGACCGAGTCGGCCATTGCGGCGCTTGACCTGCTGGATCGCTTGGAGGACCAACTCTCGGTCTACCGGGAGCAGAGCGAAATCAGTCGCCTCAATCGGCATGCTGCCGAAGAACCGGTTGCGGTCGAGCCGCGACTCTTTGCGCTGTTGCAGACGGCCGTTGGGATTCATGCCGACACCGGCGGCGCCTACGACATCACGGCCGGACCGCTCTCCAACGTCTGGGGATTCACGCGCCGCGCCGGCGGGATGCCGACGACCGAGGCCCTGGCCGCGGCACGCGACTGCGTCGGCAGTCAATTCCTCGAACTCGATGCCGACGCGCGCTCGGTTCGATTTCTCAAATCCGGCGTCCAGATCAATCTGGGCAGCATCGGCAAAGGATACGCGCTGGACCGCTGCGCCGAATCGCTCGCGGAGGTGGGGATCGAGCATTTCCTCCTGCACGGCGGCCATAGCAGCGTGCTGGGACGCGGCGCGCACGGGGCCTTGGCCGCCGAGCAAGGCTGGATCGTGGGCGTGCGCAATCCGTTGCATCCCGATCGGCGCCTGGGTCAATTGCGCCTCAAAGACCGCGCGCTGGCGACTTCCGGTTCGGGAACCCAATTTTTCCTGCACGCGGGCCGCCGCTATGGACATATCCTTGATCCCCGCAGCGGCTGGCCGGCCGAAGGCGTCTTGTCGGTGAGCGTGCTCGCGCCGGGCGCCGCCGAGGCCGACGCGCTCTCGACCGCATTTTACGTCCTGGGCCTGCGGGCGACCCAAGAGTATTGCCGGCAACGCCCCGAGGTCGCGGCGGTGATGCTCTGTCCCGGGACGCGCGAGGGAAGCATGGAGATCCATACGATCGGGCTCGACGAGCACGATTGGACTGAACTCGAGGAATCTTGATTCGGCATCGCGAAACAGAACTTGCCACGTAGCCGCAGGCTGGTAAAAAACCCGAAAAGACTTCCGTTGCCCAGTTTGACATATTCCCTGTCCAGACCGCAGCGGTAAAATGCGGTCTGTTGGACGTCCCGACCGAACCGGCCAGGCGAGTGAGTTGATGGACTTTCAGTCTCATATTTCTTATCTGGGGATCATCCTGGTCCTGGTTCTCACCGGATCGGGGCTGCCGATTCCGGAAGAGGTACCGATCATCGCGGCGGGGATTGCCAGTTCCGTGGGCACGCTGAGCCCTTGGGCCGCTTTCATTTCGTGTCTGCTGGGCGCTTTGGCCGGAGACTCGGTCATCTACTTCATCGGCTATCACTTCGGCTATTCGCTGGTCACCAGGCACCCACGCTTTGCCCATCTGCTGCACGCGGAACGCGAGGAAAGAATCGAGCAGATGATCCGCAAGCACGAGTTGAAGGTGTTTTTCTTGTCGCGGTTCATGGTGGGCATTCGGGCGCCGGTGTACCTGACGGCAGGCATTCTGCGGATTCCGTTTCGCCGCTTCATCCTGATCGATTCCTTTTGCGCCACGTCGGTCGTGGGGCTGTTCTTCGGGCTCAGCTATGCGTATGGCGACCGCCTGACTGGGCTGCTTCGTCGCTCCGAAATTGCATTCACGGTGGCCGTGGTCCTGGCCGTCGCGGTGGTTCTGTGTTGGTTCTATTGGAAGCGTCGCCGTCGGATGCGGGCGGCTTTGCTGGATGCGATCGGTTCCGACGGCGAAGCCTGTTCCGTGGGCGCGCAGGACTCGAAGGACATGCGCCACGAGGTGCAGCCCTAGATCGGACCGGTCGCCGGTCTGCCGGCCCTTGCAACCATGGAATTCTCAGGCGACGGCAAATGATGCAAGCCCGTGTGGCATGTTGCGCGGCTTTGATCCTGGCGTGCGTTGCGATCGCGCATGGCCAAGAGCCTGGCGCTGCGGCATTTGAGCCCAGCAAGAAAAACGTCGCTCGCCTGCGATGGCTGCAATACGGCATGGTGACCGGCCGGATCGTGGCCGGGAGCACCTATCCTAATGGCACCAATATCGTCTTCGGCCCGACGTTCGTCGCGCGCGGCCGGCAGGAACGCCTGCGGATTGTCATCGGTCCCACGATCGACTTGCAGTACGAGTTGGCCGACCCGGCCGAACAGTTGGTGATTCAGTTGGCCGAAAGCAAACAGTTGTCGATCCACCGCGTGCGCTTCGAGCCGAAATATGCGGTGCGGTTCGAGCAGAGTCCAGACCAGCCGCTGCTGTTTGAAGTCGTGGAAGGCGATGCCCAACAGACGCTGCGGGCCGAGAGCTTTTGGCACCTGGTTCTGGCCGAGCCCAAGCGGGTGCGCCGACACCTGATACCGCTTTTGGAAATCCTGCATCCCTCGTGGCAGTTGGCCGCGATGGGCGACGCGGTCGAGGCCGCGATGGTGCAAAGGGGCCAGAAGCCCCGGCCGTTCGACGGCCCGCGTTGGGCACGCCTGGTCGAGACATTGGGAAGCCCCAAATTCTCCGAACGCCAGAACGCCCAACGCGAGCTGGCCAACGCTGGTCAGGCCGTGCTGCCTTATTTGCAAAAGCTCGATCGCGACCGCCTGGATGCCGAACAGGTCTCGCGCGTTCGAGCGCTCGTCGACGCGCTGTCGGTCGATTACGAGGATTCGACCGACCGCATCGCGACCTGGCTGGCCGACGACGCGCAAGCCTGGTTGTCGCTGCTGGCGCGCGACGACCTGGCCAGGCGCCGGGTGGCCGCGGAACAACTTGGTGCGTTAGTCGGCGGTCCGATTGATTTCGATCCGGCGGCCGACCAGGACGTGCGCAACGCGCAAATCGAACGCCTGCATGCTCGATTCGAAAAGCCGCCTCGCGACGGCCAGCAATCATCGCCGCCGGACGACAGCGGCCTGCTGCGCCCCTTAGGCCCCGGGCGGACGGCCGACCGCTGAAGGTTACCGCGTAAAAAACAAACGGCCCACCCGATCAACTCGGGGGGCCGTTTGCTTCAACTGTCAAGGAGACCGCTCGAATTCTCGCCGGTTCTCCGCAGCAACCTAGCCGCCGCAGCAGCTCGGCTCGCAAGCCGGAGCGCAGCAGGTCGGCCGGCAGCAGCGGTGCCGGTGGCAACGGGGAGGACGGCAGCAGCTCTTCCGGGCGCCGCAGCAGCTCGGCTCGGCAGCGGCACAGGCCGGCTCGGCGGCGCAGCACGTCGGGGCGCAGCACTTCGGACGGCAGCAGCGGTGGTGCCGGTGGCAACGCTCACGGCAGCACTTGGGGGCGCAGCAGCTCGGCTCGGCAGCGCACGACGGGGCAGCCGCGGCACAGCACGAGGGCTCAGGCGCACAACACGAAGGTTCACAACAACCATGGCCACCAAGAAGGCGCGCTTGCGCATTCGAAGCAGCGACGAGGAACAGGCCGGCGACGAGCAGGGCCGGCAGCACGATGCGGGATTTCATGGACGGACTCCTAAACAGAAACTTGGGGTTTTCCAGTGCTCCATTCGCTGACGGCCAATTGCCTCTAGCGCATTGTTCTGCGTAACTCAGGCAGGCTGTGCAACGACTTTTGACGCCCTCCCGGTAGGAGAGCCTCGCTGTTGGTTATCGTCGACCCAACCAGAGCGTCTTAGTCGGACCACGTATTTTCTCTAGTCTTCCGCCTCGACGCCGGCCAACAAACGGAATCTGCCGATTTTGCGGCAGTCGATCTGTCGCCAAGGATCGACCGCGGGCTCGACTGGGCCGCAAAAGCCGTACGCCGGACGTCGCGTGCATCGCCGGCATAGCCCGCACGACCGCGTGAATCCGTCGCTGCGCCGCCCGAATGCCGATCGCAGATACGGCTTGGTGTGATCGCGCGCTCTGCCCGACGGTCGCCCGGCAACGCGAAAGGGGCAAAAAGGGCCGCAAGGATGAGGGGGCTTGCCGGTCCGGGCGCCGCGTGGGCTATTTCCGGCCTTGTCGCTCGGCGGCCATGCTCAAGGCGACCAGATAGGGGACCGGCTCGCTCCCCAGTGCGTTGAGCACGGTGCCGCCGGCGGTGAAGCAATGGGTGACGTCGGACGGCTGGCCGTATTCCTCCAGGGCCGTGCCCCCTTCGCCACCCCCGACATACACTTCGACGCCAGCCTCCTTGAGCCGTCGGAGCTGGCCGATAAAGCGCCGCGTGCCCTCGGCAAATCGCGGATCCTCGAACATGCCGAAGACGCCGTTGTAGAACGCCACGGCTGGCTGGCCCTTGTGCCCGGCGATGAACGCGTCCAACTTGCGCTCGAACAGCTCGCTCGTTCGCGGCCCGACGTCGAACTGTTGATCGTGCGGCCCGATCGTCGCGCTGGCCCGGCCGTCTTGCAAGATGAAATCGACCGGCAGCACGAATTCAATTCCCTTTTTCCGTCCGTCGGCAATCATCCGTTTCGCCTGCTCGATGCGCTGCCGAGGAATGAAATACGGCTTGTCGCTTTGGGCCGGATCTTCGGCCACGCCCAGCGAACATTGCCGAGAGTCCAATTCCGCGGCCCCCCTCATCAGCGCCATCGCCAGCGAGCCGGCCGCGAACACCAGTTTGACCGTGCCGCGGCCGATCATCGCCTCCAGGTCGTCGAGCTTGTCGATCTTCAACCCGCTGAACACCACCAACTGCGTGGCCAGGCAGCGCAGCATCGGGCCGTCAAATTCCTGGGCGACATAGGCCCCCAGCGCGACCCGCTCCATGGCCGCCGGCACGATCGTGCTCGACGCGTCCAGGCTGCCGGCCGACAGAGCCTCGTTGACGTACGTGCGGGCCACTTTCTCGGCAAACTGATTGGCCAGGCGGGCCAACGGTTCGGCCAGCTTCGGCAAATCCTCAGGCTGGGCCTTCCACAGCACGCGCTCGATGTCGTAGCGACGCGTGTTTTCCAATAGCAGGATGCTGCCCGGCGGGCTGGACTGGATCGTTTCGCGCACCGAATCGCGGATCGTGTTCGTCGCAGCGTCGAGCCAGTCTTCCACCAGCGGCACGTCGCACTGCATGACTTCGCCCAGCCGCTTGCCGACTTTTTTGAGCGTCTCTTCGGGCTTGCGGCCGATATGGCCGAAGACGATTTGCTTCCAACCGCGTTGCCGGCCGAACTGGAGCGTATCGGTCATCGAGCGCAGGCGGATATCACCCTCGCCCATTTTGGCGCCCGGTTTGGCGTCGACGTCGCCGCGCACCAAGACGGCCGTGCCGCCGGGCAGGTTGGCCAGCGACGGCAGCCGCGGGATCATCGCCAGGTATTGCTCGAGCGTGCGCCGTGGCCGTCGGCCCTCGACGTTCAACAACGCCTGGCACCAGGCGAGCATCGATTCGGAAGTCACGGACATGTGAGTCCCTTCACGGTCAGGCAATGGATTTCTTTTGCTCGTCGACGGGCGCGTCGGCGGAAGGCTATTGAGGCGCGCCATACTTTCGAGCGAGATCGGACGAACTCTCGCCATCGGTCGCGCCGGCCACGGCCTCGGCCAGCCGCTGTTCGTATTCCTTTTGCTCGCGCTGGTACGTTTCGAGCTCCTGCTTCGCCAGGTTTTCGCCGGCCAGAAGTTTGTCGAGCTTCTGCGGCAGGATTTCGGCCAATCGCGGATCGTAGCCGACGTGATAGTCCTGGATACTGCCGTCGGCCCCCAGGACGACCATCGTGGGCAAGTTGGGCGCTAAAAACACTTTCTCCGTGATCTCTTGCTGATCGCGCACGATGGGGATCGTCAGTTTGTGGTTCTCGAAAGCCAGCCGCACGCGCTGGTCGGTCACCGCCGGTTCGTCGCGGCAAACGGCCAAAAAGACGATTTGGTCGTTATCCTTGTATTTTTGATAAACCTGCTCCAACAGCGGCAGCCCCTCGAAACACCATTGGCACCATGTGGCCCACATGTCCAGTACGACGATCTTGCCCTTGAGCGACTCGCGATCGACCGTCGCCCCCTCCAAATCGACCAACGAAAAATCATCCGCCGCCTTGGCCAGCAGCGGCGACGGCTCGGTCGGCCCTGGCATCACGAACTGTTTCAGCAAGCGAACGTCCTGCGGAAGTTCCATCTGAAACGCCACGGGATCGACGTCGTGATCCATTCGGGCTCCGGTGAATTCGACCCACAGCGAAGCCAGCGGAAATTCCTTGCGAATCACCTCCAGCGGCAATTCCAACTTACGCAGCAGATGGTTCTCGGCATCGATCCAAAACACCGTCAGTCCCTGCGGGCTCCGCACGGTGACGCGATGACAGAGTTTGCCTTGAAATTCGGCGTCCGGGCGCTGCGCGGCTGTGCCCTCGTCGGTAAAGGTTTTGACGGCGTCGCCGTTCAAGAGCAGCGTCAACTGCGGTAATCCCACGTCGAGGCGGCCCCGCATGGCCTGCCCCAGCATCTTGTCGGCCGCAATGTCCGCGGATGTCAACTTCGCCGGGCACGGCTTCGCCAGAACCTGCCCAGGAAGCGCCTGGATCATGGCCCGCAACACTCGGCCATCGGCAACCAGGGTC